>CAZBTD010000167.1:0-5257 GCA_964494815.1 uncultured Ferruginibacter sp.
AACATTTACATTAAGGTTATCGAGGATAAACAGGATAACTGCGGCAAGCATGATAAAGGGCGTAAGACAAAAGTGATAAGCCCTGCGGATTGTGTTCATAATTTGGCCCACAAAGGATTAATTTAATGATTAGGGTAAGTATATAACGATAATAAAAAGCGATTAGTATAGCTCCAGTATTTTATTATATACCACCCACAAAGGTTGTTTTATATACAGACCTCTTGTTATGTATTAAAGCCGCAAACGCCTTAAAGAAATTTATCTCCTTTTAGTTTTTTTACCTCGGCCACATATTCTTTAATGGCCTGTTCTTTGTCTTTTTTGCAAATTAGAAGTACATCTTTTGTATCTACAACAATAAAGTCTTCAAGACCCTGCAGCAACACCAGTTTGTTATTATCTGCATGCACCATGTTTTTTGTGGCATCAATAACAACTACATTGTTGCCTGCTACTGCATTTTCAAAGTAGTCTTTTTGCAGATTGTCATAAGCGCTGGCCCAGGTACCAAGATCGCTCCAGCCAAATGAGGAGGGAATGATATATACATTGTCTGCCTTTTCCATCACACCATAATCGATAGATATATTTACACATTGTGGATAGATGCGGTCAATGGCTACGGCTTCATCCGGGGTGTTAAATAATGTTTTCTCTGCGTCAAACACATCATGCATTTCGGGCAAAAATCTTTCAAATGCGGCTATAATATTTTTTACCTGCCATACAAATATGCCAGCATTCCACAAAAAGTCACCGCTAAGTAAAAAAGTTTGCGCAAGTTCTTTATCTGGCTTTTCGGTAAAGGTTTTTACTTTATATACATTTTCACTCACACTCTGCTGCTCATATTGTATATAACCATAGCCAGTGTTAGGGTGGGTAGGTTTTATGCCAAGTGTTACCAGGCCTTTAATGTGAGCAGTAAAATGAAGTGCTTTTTCACATACATCTTTAAAGGCTTCTGGCAGCAATATTACATGATCGGCGGGAGCACATATTAAATTCGCTTCTGGATTAAGCTGTCTCAGTTTATAAGAAACATAAGCAACGCATGGGGCTGTATTTTTTCGAGATGGCTCACTTAAAATATTTCCAAGCGGCAGCTGAGGCAATTGTTCAGCAACAATATCTTTGTATTGTTCAGAAGTAACAACATAAATGTTTTCAACCGGTATAAACAAAGCAAACCTGTCGAAAGTAGCCTGTATCAATGTGCGGCCAGTATTTAAAATATCTAAAAACTGTTTGGGAAAATCTGTGCGGCTCATCGGCCAAAACCTACTCCCTATACCACCAGCCATTATGGCCACGTAGTGATTTTTATTCATAATCCGGTTTTACTTTTTATGCCTGGGGCAAATATCCTTGGCTGTATAAACGCTCCCGGCTGCTCTTTATTTCAAAAATTTACTTGCTCGGTTAGCACAACTATTTAATTGTGGCAAAACAATAAGGGCGCAAACCTACTTTAAATCGCTCACAAAGCAAAAGGTTTGAAATGACCGATAAAAGAATTTCTTCTTTTAAAAAAAAGGCTTAACTTAAACACAGCAATAACATTTGCTATTTTGTACAGCACCGATATTGAGCTAACTTTACCGGCTTTAAAAATTTTGAAAATCCGTTAAAGTGGTTATCTAATCACAAGTATTTATTTTTTGAGGAAAGAAAGTTATGGCAACCGTAAAAGCAAAAAAAACGGCCGGGGCAGCAAAGGCACCAAAGGCAACAATAACAAAGAAGGCAACAGCAAAAGCTGATGATAAAAAACAAAACCACGACTTAACCGCAGAAGTACAAAAGTATTTTGGTTTTGATGGTTTTAAAGACCAGCAGGAAGCAATCATAAAAAATTTATTGGGTGGTTCTGATACTTTTGTAATAATGCCAACTGGTGGCGGTAAAAGCCTGTGCTACCAGTTGCCGGCATTAATAAGCGAGGGTTGCGCCATCATAGTATCTCCCCTTATTGCATTAATGAAAAACCAGGTTGACCTTGTGAGAAGCTATAGCAGCAAAGATGATGTGGCACATTTTTTAAACAGCACACTCAATAAGGGACAGCAAAAAATTGTAAAAGACGATTTGCTTGCCGGCAAAACAAAAATGCTGTACGTAGCACCCGAAACACTGACCAAAGAAGATAACATTGAATTTTTTAAGGATTTGAATGTGTCATTTTTTGCTGTGGACGAAGCACACTGCATAAGCGAATGGGGGCACGACTTTAGGCCCGAGTACCGCAGACTAAGGGATATGATGGCAATGATAAAGCCTGAAGCACCAATGATTGCATTAACTGCAACAGCTACCCCAAAGGTTCAGAGTGATATTCTTAAAAATCTTGGGTTAAGAAATGCGAAGGTTTATATCTCATCTTTTAACAGAGCCAACCTGTACTATGAGATATTACCCAAAATACAAAAAGACCAAACCGCAAAAAGCATCGTTCGCTTTGTATCGCAAAACAAAGGAAAGAGTGGTATTATTTATACACTCAACCGAAAAACAACAGAGGAATTGGCCGAAATGCTGATGGCCAACGGCATTAAGGCTGTAGCCTACCATGCCGGGCTTGAGAGTAAATTAAGGGCCGACAGGCAGGATCAATTCTTAAATGAAGACGTACAGGTGATTGTGGCTACTATTGCTTTTGGCATGGGCATAGATAAGCCAGACATTCGTTTTGTAATACATTATAATATTCCAAAGTCAATAGAAAATTACTACCAGGAAACCGGTCGGGCTGGCAGGGATGGGCTCGAGGGAAAATGTTTACTCTATTATTCTCATAAAGACGTAGCCAAACTGGAGCATTTAATGAGAGACAAGCCATTAAGTGAAAGGGAAGTGGGTGCACAACTAATAAATGAAATGGTAGCGTATGCAGAAGGCGCCGTATGCCGCAGAAAAATTTTGTTGAACTATTTTGGAGAAGAGTATGATGTAAAGCGCTGCTCCGGCATGTGCGACAATTGTAACAATCCTAAAGAATTAATTGAAGCCAAAACGGAATTGCAGCAGGCATTTAAAGTTATCAGAGGGCTTGATGAACAGTTTACAATGGATTACCTGATGCATATTTTAAGAGGCAAACCCAATACACAGGTTAAAATGTTCAGGCATGACGAAAGAGAGTTTTTTGGTGTTGGAAAAGATAAAGATGAACATTTCTGGAACTCATTGATGAGGCAAATGATATTGGAGGGATTGATTAAAAAGGATATTGAAGAATATGGTGTGCTTAAGATAACAAAGAAAGGAGAGGCGTTTATGAAAAAGCCCGGCTCATTTAAAATAGTACTTAATAACTTATTTGAAGGCGCTGATGCAGATGATGATGAAACAAGTGGAAATACTGCATCTGGAGGAGCCGCAGATGAACGCCTGATGGAAATGCTGAAAGAACTTCGTAAAAAAGTCGCTAAAGAAAATAATCTTCCTCCATTTGTAATATTTCTGGAAAGTAGCCTTGAGGATATGGCCACCATGTATCCTACCACCGTAGAGGAGCTTGAAAAATGCCAAGGTGTAAGCAAGGGCAAAGCCATTCGCTATGGTAAAAAGTTTGTAGAGCTTATTGCAAAATATGTTGAAGAAAACGACATTGAAAGGCCCGATGATTTTGTAGTAAAAGGAGTGGTAAATAAAAACAACAATAAAATATTTATCATTCAAAACGTAGATAAAAAAATACCTCTTGAAACCATTGCCAAAAACAAAGATCTAAAAATTAATGAATTGCTGGAAGAAATGGAAACTATTGTTGCCAGCGGCACCAAGCTTAATCTTGACTATGCAATTGAAGAAATGGTGGACGAATATGAACAAGAAGAAATCATTGATTACTTTAAAGCTTGTGAAACCAGTAGTTTGCAGATTGCACAGGAAGAATTGGCTGATAGCAGTTACACCTGGGAGCAATTAAAAATAATGCGGATAAAATTTTTAAGTGTATTCGGGAACTAAATAAAAATAACTTTGTTGTCTAAATGCCTCTTGCCTAAGAGGCTTTTTTTGAACCAACCTAAACAGTAAAAATGAATACAGTAAATGCTTATGCGGCACAAACAAAAAACAGCCCCATTGCACCATTTAATATCACAAGAAGAAGTGTGGGACCCAATGATGTTCAAATCGAAATTTTATATAGTGGCATTTGCCATTCTGATATCCATCAGGTAAGGGATGAATGGGGAGGCTCTATTTACCCAATGGTGCCTGGCCATGAAATAGTAGGCAGGGTAACAGCAATTGGCAACGATGTGAAAGCTTTTAAAATTGGTGACCTGGCTGGGGTTGGTTGCTTTGTTGATAGTTGCCGAACATGCCCAAGTTGCCTTTCGCATGAAGAACAATACTGCGACAATGGAATGGTTGTTACTTATAATGGGCTTGATAAACAGGGCAACCCAACTTATGGTGGTTATAGCACACAGATAGTGGTTGATGAAAAATATACACTTCGTGTATCAGATAAGTTGCCCATTGAAGGTGTCGCTCCTTTACTTTGTGCCGGCATTACCACATATTCTCCGCTGCGCCATTGGAATATTGGAAAGGGGCATAAAGTTGCTATTGTAGGCTTAGGCGGCCTTGGACATATGGGGGTAAAATTTGCTGCTTCTTTTGGCGCAGATGTTACTGTACTTAGCACTTCTGCTTCTAAAAAAGAAGATGCACTGGCATTGGGGGCACATCATTTTGAAATAACAAAAGATGCAGATACCATGAAGAAGCTTGCAGGTACATTCGATTTTATTCTCAATACTGTTTCTGCACAGCATGATTATAATGATTACCTGAATCTTTTAAAACTAAATGGAACAATGGTGGTGGTTGGTGTACCACCACACCCATCACCCGTACAAGCATTCAATCTCATTGGTAAAAGACGTTCATTAGCAGGCTCATTAATAGGGGGAATTAAACAAACACAAGAAATGCTTGACTACTGTGCAGAACATAATATTGTTTCTGAAGTAGAAATAATAAATGCCGATTATATTAATGAAGCATATGAAAGAACCATCAAGGCAGATGTGAGGTATCGTTTTGTTATAGATATAGCTTCGATGAAATAATTGATTGAACTAAAGATTTGAATTAGATAAGTTTCTTTGGTCATTTTCGATCAAATCTCCTATTTTTGCTGCCCCGAAAGGGAATCTGTTTTTGCTAAACCTTAGGCAGATTAATGGTGCGGTAGCTCAGTCGGTAGAGCAAAGGACTGAAAATCCTTGTGTCGCCG
>CAZBTD010000168.1:0-722 GCA_964494815.1 uncultured Ferruginibacter sp.
TGGGACGCTGAGCAAGTCTGTTTTCGCGCTTGCCATCGAGCCGTTGACCATGGCCCTGACGGTGACTGGACGCAAGGCCTATGACGTCATGCTGTGGATCGCACAGCGTGGCCCAGCTGCTGCCGATGGGGGCTACACGAGCCCCGTGAGCGCGATCCTTCGCGGCTATGGGTCGACAACCAAGGCGTCTGAGCGCGTGCAGCGCTACATCGAGCAGATGGTGCAAACGACGGTCGTCTGGCGGCCACTGGCAGCGAGCGAGCAGGGGAACATGCTGCTCGAAGGCTTTGAGGCCGCGGCACCAGAGAAGATCAGCGATGAAGCTCGCACTTTCCCATTGCTCGCCGAGGCCCGCTTGTACATCCGTGGCGGTGAGGCTTGGGTGACCTGGTACTACCCACCCTCGATCAAGGAGCAACTGATCAGCCCCGAGCGATGGGCCCAGATTGAGTTGAACTCCATCGCCAGGCTCTCAACCTACACCGCCGTCGCGTTGTACGAGATCTGCGCCCGCTACAAGGACAGCCCTGGGGGCTTGACCAGCCGCCACGAGCCGGAGTTCTGGACCCGCGTGCTTCGAGAGGGTGGTGGCATCAAGCCCCGTGAGTTTCGGAAATTCAAGAACGAACTCCTGATGCCGGCTGTCGCCGAGATCAACGAGGAGACCGAGATCGAGGTCGAGCTCATCGAGCATCGCGAGCAGAGCACGCTACACGCCGTGC
>CAZBTD010000168.1:732-5173 GCA_964494815.1 uncultured Ferruginibacter sp.
GCGCAAAGCGAAGGAGAAGGCCAAGATTCCTGACGCGGCGGATGTGACCTTGGTGATGCGAGCGGCGAAGTTGGGCGTGCGTGAGTCCGACCTGGATGCCCTTGTCGCGAAGTACGGGGCACTCAAGGTCACGGAAGGCCTGGATGCCATGGAGGCCTACATCAGTGACCCCAGCGCCTCGAAGATCATGAACCGAGGCGGCTACTTGAAGGCCGTGCTGGCGAATCGTTTTCCTGACGGCGGAGTGCCCGCGCCACTATCGTCGGCGGAAGTACGGCCGGTGCCCAAGATCGACCCGAAGCGCGAACAGCAGGAATTGGTGGAGGCATGGAAGGCCAACCGGCAGAAGCAGATTCGAGCCGAGTTCTCAGCCTTGCCGGAAGACGAGAAAGCAAAGTGGATTGACCAGGCCGCCCCGACGATCTTGCAATGGTCCGTGACGACGCCGGCCATGCGCAAACGTGTTGCGGACCGTGACTGGGAGTCGCCCCTGATCAGCCGAGTCGTTCTGGACGTTTACGCCACGGCGCGGCACGGGGCAGGGTGGAAGGAGCCCAGCGAGATGGACCTGGTTATGTTCACGGTAGCGGCGGATCGCCAGCAGGCTTAGGGCCCACCGGGGGGCCAAAACGCTGCCGATCGATGGTGGCGCCAGTAGATCGGTCAATTTCGGACTGACATTCCCTCCCCATCAGCCACATGATAAGTATCCTTATCACGATGTGCACAAATAGATGACAAATAGGCACCTGCCGGGAGACAATCGGCCAAGTGCTTGATCCGTAAGGGGAACAGCGATGGCTGCCCCGCTCGACATCGACGGCGACCTGCAGCGCATGGTGCTGCGCAAGGGCGAGGCCACCCCGGTGACTGATACCTTCCCGACCCCGCTCGACGACATCGATCTGTCCGTCCTCGGCAGCCCGGCCGAACGCTTCGAGCGCGACGACCAGGACGTGCGCAAGGAGTACACGTGGGTGCCCGGTTTCCGGTATCAGGAGGTGAGGGCGCAAGTCCCGCAAAGCTTCCTCGACCGGCCACGGCTGTACCACGGCAAGCGCGCGGTCGCGCTGCTCGAAGCGCAGGCCCGCATCGACTGCGTCGCTGCGCACCGTTCCCCACTTCGGCGGCTCGCGCCATGAACACCCGAGACGACCAGGCGCTGGCCAGCTCGAGCCCGAAGCGGCCGAAGGCGGCACGGGCAGGGCAGGGCGCCGCTGCTCCGGCACCGCTGTTCGGGACCTCCTTCCGAACACCGCCGCGCAGCCTCGCGCCGGTCAGTGCCGCACGGCAGCGCAAGCTGCACGTCGGCCACTTCGCGTTCATGCGCTCGGTGGTCCAAGGTCTCGATCCCCGCGAAAGCTGGGAGCGTTACTTCCGCATCGAAGGCGAAGCCACCGACCAGCGCACCGTGCGCGCCACCATCGCCTGGATCCGCGACGAGTTCGCCGCGGCCGCGAAACGCGAAGACCGGTTCGGCGCTGCTCGCCTGGTGCGCATCGACGCCACCCGCATCGCCGACCCCTCACTCGAACTCCCCAGCCTCGAAGCTTTCGCCGAAGCGCATGGACTGGAGGACGAGCGCCAGGCCGACCAGATCGCCGCCTACGAAGCCGAGTACGGCCGTGCGACGGAGCGCCTGCGCCGGCGCGCCCGCCTGATCGCGCGCCAGCTCGAAGCGCTGCGCTGGCTCGAAACCCTGGTCGCCCAGTCACCGAAGGCCGGCGACTCGGTCGCTGCCTGGGTGAACCCGACACTGGCCAGCCACCTGGAGGCGGCTGACATCTTCACGCTTGCCCAGTTGGTCGAGCGCATCAACGGGGTCGGCCGGCGTTGGCATGGCGGCATCAAGGCGCTGGGGGAGGGCAAGGCGCTGCGCATCGTCGAGTGGCTAAGAGAACACCAGCAGAGCATCGGCTTGCAGCTCGGCCGCCACGTGGCGATGCCGCGCAGCAAGCTCTTCGCGCACGAGCTGCAGGCCGTGGTCATGCCGGCTACCGATATCCGCCCCCTGGAAAAGTTCATCGTGCCGGCTGAGCTCGACGGCACGCGAGGGCTGTATCGGCGACCGCAGGCGCAATGTCTGTTGAAGGCCACCAACGACCACCAGGCCATCCTTGCCTGGCTGCGGTCCAAGCATGGCCTCACCCCGGAACAGAAGGCGAACCTCAAGGCGCGCCGGCGCCAGCGCGACACCGGCGTCGAGCAGGGCCTGGACTGGCTGCAGGCGCTCTCGCATACCCAGCGCGCCTACCGCAAGGAGGCCGAGCGCTTCCTGCTCTGGGCGATCACCCACAAGGGCAAGGCCTTGTCCTCGATGAGCAACGAGGACTGCATCGAGTACCGGGACTTCCTGGCCGATCCGCAGCCACGCAGCCGGTGGTGTGGCGACCGCGGGCGCGAGCGCTGGTCGCCGCTGTGGCGGCCGTTCGAGGGGCCGTTGTCGGCCTCGGCGCAGCGGCATGCGGTCACGATCCTGAAGAACCTCTACGGCTTCCTCGTCGACCAGAACTACCTGATGGGCAACCCGTGGTCAGCGGTCGGTGTGCCGCGGACCTCGGGACCGAAAGTGAACGCGGGGCGAAGCTTCACCCTGGCGCAGTGGCAGTTCATCGAAGGGCAGCTGAAGATGCTGCCGGCGACCTCGGCGAACGAGCGGCTGACCTTCGGTCTGCACCTGCTCTATGCAACTGGCCTGCGGCTGTCGGAAGTGGTGGCGGCCAAGGTCGATGACCTGCAGTGGGTCGAGTACCCGGCGGATGCGACAGACGATCTGCCGATGGAAGGCTGGTTGCTACGCGTGATCGGCAAGGGGCAAAAAGAACGCGAGGTACCGCTGCCGGCCGATGTCGTGGGCGAGCTGGCCGGGTACCTGGTTGCGCGGGGGCTTGATGCAGACCCGGAGGACATTGGCAACCAGGGGGCGTTTCTGCTCGGCAAGGCCAGCGACGCGGTCGAACGGGCGCCGGGGCTGCAGGCAGGACAGGCGATCGACCCTCGGCAGGGGATCGCAGCGACCACGTTCTACGACCAGATCAAACGCTTTTTTGGGGACTGCGCTGGCGTGCTGCGAAGACGGGGCGACGCCAAAGGTGCGGAGCGATTCACCAAGGCCAGCACGCACTGGATGCGGCACTCGCACGCCAGCCATGCCATCACCGGCGGGATGCCCATCGAAATCGCGCAGCAGAACCTCGGGCACGCATCGCTGGCCACGACGACGGTCTATGTCACCACCGAGAAGCGCCGTCGGCTGAAGGCCGTGGAGGCGTTCTGGAGGCGGTAACGCAGCACCTCCTTTGGGCGCCAAACTCGACGGGACCCAGGGGCAAGGTCACGGAACAACGATGGCCTCGGGCCACGCGTTAGCATTGCGCCTTGAAAGTTCAGTCGCGCGACAAGGTGAACTGGAACTTCAGTCGCGTCGGCTCCGCACGGATCAGCCCTTGCTGAAGAGCCATGAAGCACGTGTTGCCGGCCGCCGATGGTTTCTGCGAGGACCTTCAATCCCGAGATGGATCGCCAATGGACATCCGGCCCGAAGCGCTCTTGAAGTGCTCGAACGAGACCGAGCTTTCTCGCGAACTGCAGCGCATCGCGGGTGTCCTCGACTTCCAGTGTTGTTCGGCATCGCTGCTGATCGAGAAGGGCGGAGGCATCGTCCAGACGTATGCCGTCGCATCGATTCCGGAGCCGTACCAGGCGCAGTTCTACGACCCGGCCGACGCGGCGCGCGACCCCGTCATGCAGCGCGTGCGCGTCAGCTCGGCGCCCGTGGCGTGGTCGCAGGCCGACTACGTCTCCGGTAACGCTGGTGATCTGTGGGAGCACCAGGCTGCGCACGGCCTTGGCTGTGGCATCACCTCGGCCGCACACCTGCCCACCGGGCGTCACATCGTGTGGGGCGTGGAGCGCCCGCAGCCTCTACCCACCACCGAGCGAACCCGTGCCCGGCTTGTGGCCACCACGCACCTGGTAACGACCTACCTCATCGAGGTGATGCCAAAGGTGTTCAAGCTCGACACCTTGCCGATGGACTGCCCGGTGTTGTCGCCACGCGAGATGGAAGTACTCAAGTGGACCTCAGCGGGAAAGAGCGCGTGGGAGATCGGCCAGATCCTCTCCATCGCGGAGTCGACCGTCAATGCACACCTGAGCAGGGTGCGCTGCGCCTTCGGGGTCTCAACCAAAGCGCACGCGATTGCCCGCGCCGCCATGTTAGGCATGCTGGCGGCCTGAGCTTCAACTTGCGCAAGCCGCGAAGGCGTTCGACGCAGCCATGTAATTGTTTGCGCCACAAGCCGTGACGACGCGTCGTAGTGGGGCCAGTCGCCGACGCAGACACGCGGACATGCCTCTGTGGCACCCGAGTGACACCGGGGACGAGGCTCCTCCATCGTGGTCCGAGTTTCGGTGTCTCGAGGCTACATGTCGCCGTAAG
>CAZBTD010000169.1:0-5116 GCA_964494815.1 uncultured Ferruginibacter sp.
AGGATTTTTTGTAGCTAAACAAAAAGTTATGTTACAGTTTGCTTTTAAACCGGACCAAACTGAAGGAACGTTACCCGCGTTTAAGCCAGTTCCTGCAAAGTCAGCATTCAAAATATTAATTTGATCAATAACTTGAGCCTGTGAAATATTGCGACCGGTACCTACTGCTTCACCTGAGTGAATAACGTGTACTACAACAGGAATAGTGTAGTTAGGCATTTGAGTTTTGTTAGCATTCTGTGCTTTAAACTCTTCTACCTTTTGATTAAACCAAGCGTCCCACTCAGCAGAAGGCTGTTGAGTAGCACAACGAATATGGCCACTAGGACTTCTCTCACCTTCTGAATGAGAATGAGGTTGACCGTTAATAGACTGAGTTTGCAAAGGTGTTTTAACACCGGCAACTCGGCCTGTTTGCGCGGTTAACGAGGCACATCCTAGAACAAATGCCATCGCCGCTAATTGTAGATTCTTTTTCATGTGTTTGTGTTTATTTTTAATTATCATAAAAATAGTTAATACACATGGTAAAAGCAAAAAAAAGAATGGAATTGAGGTCAATTTTAATTAACAAATTGAACTCCTAATGTTATAAACTCATAATGTCTTTTAATTTAACTGCTTGCCGTCTTGAAATCTCAACTTCCTGTCCGCCCTTTAATTTAACCATTAATCCACCATTGAACCACGTTTCAATCGAATCGACCCATTTTAAATTAATGATATGTTTTCTGCTTGCTCTGAAAAATGATTTTTCAGGTAGTCGGGTTTCTAAACTGTTTAGACTTCTCAAAATCAAGGGTCTGAATGTGTCAAAATACACTCTCACATAATTCCCTTCCGACTCAAACAAACGGATATTATTTAATGAAACGAACCAGCACTTCTCGCCATCCTTCACAAAAACCTGGTCATTATCTTGCAAAGGAGAATTGTTCTCTTTTTTATCCCCTGCCTCTTTATTCAATAATTTTTTAACAGTTTCCGCCAAACGTTGTGGTTGAACAGGTTTTAACAAATAATCGAGCGCATTTATCTCAAATGCACGAATTGCATACTCATCATAGGCCGTAACAAATACAACTTCAGGCAAAGCAGAAATTTCCTCCAATAGCTCTAATCCCGTTTTACCTGGCATTTGTATATCGAGAAAAATAACATCCGGACTAATCTCGGCGATTTTAGCCTTAGCTTCTTCTGCATTAGCACACTCTGCTACTACTTCAATTTCCTTATGCGCGGCCAATAAATTTTTTAATTCCTGGCGAGCGAGACGCTCATCATCGATAATTATTGCTTTCATATTCTAATTATAAGATATTTTTATTCTAACTGTTACCTCATTACTACTTTCCTCGGCAATTTCAATGGTTGCTTTTGAACCATACAACAATTCCAGTCTTTGTTTACTATTCGCAAAACCAAAGCCGGTTTCACTTTTGTTATTACTTAAAGCCCCGGTATTCTTTACCTCTATTAAAAGATTATTATCCTTCAATTTAGTTTTCACTTTCACTACTCCCCCACCAGGAATTTTTGATATACCGTGTTTAATTGCATTTTCAACTTGCGCCTGAACAATTAACGGTGGAACTAACTTCACTTTACTAGCTTCATCAATATCCATTTCATAACGCAATCTCTCTTCATATCTTATCTGTTCCAAATCCAGATAATCTCTAACTATTCTTAATTCTTCCTCTAATACAATCTCTTTGTTTTTATTCATAAGCAAAGTATTACGCAAAATATTGCTCAATTGCGTTACTGCTTCCTTGGCTTTAGCGGGATTTTCATCAATTAATGCCCTGATACTATTCATGCTGTTAAACATAAAATGAGGATTGAGTTGTGATTTCAATTTATTTAACTCAATATCTTTGCTTGCCGCTTCCCAACGTAAATTTTGAATCTCAGTCTTTTTATAATTCTCCAAATAATGAAAACCGAAATAGATAATCGACCAAAACAAAAAAGGCACAATTCCATTAATTATTTCTTCGAGAGACAAAACAAAAAACACTGAGCCTGCCACACAAAAAATTACTGACAACAACAAACTGGATATGGCAATAAAAAGCAACTGATAAAACAGCTTAAGCTTTAAAATTTTAAATTGAAGAATGAAATACCTGTAAGCATGCGTCAGTGCAATTCCTATCACCAATAGAAACAAATAATTAAGTAAAACCTTTAATGAAGGTGTATTAAACAACAGGTTTACAAGTACGAAAAACGACCACCCGCTGATTTGACATAACCAATATATTCTTTGCTTGTTTAGCACCTACTAAAAGTACAATTTTTGGCGGGGCCTGAAAAAAATTAATGATGGAAGGTTATTAGCTTGTATACACAATCAAATACCGTTACGGAATGTTCATGTATTTATGCGTTTGTAACGACACCATCCAGTTTTGATGTTCTTTCACAAAATCAACAATTACCGGCATCATTGACTCACGCTTACTCCATTCGGGTTGCAGATATAGATAACATGCAGGATTAACTTTTAAAGCTTGCTCCTGTGCCCATTCAAAATCATTCTTATTGTAAACAATGATTTTTAATTCATGTGCAACCGCATAAACCTCACTTAATGGCGGCATTGTTTTTTTAGGCGATAAACAAATCCAATCCCAATAGCCGCTTAAAGGATATGCACCTGAAGTTTCAATGTATGTTTCAATGCCCTTGTTTTTAAAAGCTTCTGTGATATAGGTTAAATTATATTGCAATGGCTCTCCTCCTGTGATAACCACCGCTTTTGCTTTTGATTCAATCACTTTTTGAACGATAGCGTCGGTTTTTATTAATGGATGAACAGAAGCATCCCAGCTTTCCTTTACATCACACCAATGACAACCAACATCACATCCACCAATACGAATAAAATACGCTGCTTTTCCTGTATTAAAACCCTCGCCCTGAATGGTGTAAAAATCTTCCATCACAGGCAATAACTCACCTTTATCAAGCAGTTCTTTTTCGTGGCTATTTAATCCTTGTACTTTGTAATTCATGAACCTTACAAAGGTAGCGGTTTAATTTGTAATTTTGTGGAATGAACATCGGAATAGTTTGTTACCCTACTTTTGGAGGAAGCGGCGTTGTAGCTACTGAATTAGGAAAAGCACTTGCAAAAAAAGGTCATCGCGTCCACTTTATGGCTTATAACCTTCCTTTTCGTTTAAATCCCTTTAACGAAAATTTATTTTATCATGAAGTTAGTGTTAACGATTATCCCTTGTTTGAATATCAGCCTTACGAATCGGCTTTAGCCAGTAAAATTGTTGATGTAGCTACTTACGAAAAATTGGATGTGCTGCATGTTCATTATGCGATTCCTCATGCGTCGGTGGCTTATCTTGCGCAGCAAATTTTAAAATCAAAAAAAATCACATTACCATACATCACCACTTTACATGGTACTGATATTACTTTGGTGGGCCGCGACCCTTCTTTTGAGCCGGTTATTCGTTTTTCTCTGAATAATAGTAATGCGATTACTTCTGTTTCTGAGAGTTTAAAAAAAGACACACTCACTACTTTTAAAATCGATAATAAAATTGATGTGATTCCGAATTTCATCAACCTGGAAGATTATTCGAAGATCAACACGCATTGTGAAAAGAAACACTATGCTCCCAAGGGGGAAAAAATAATGATTCACGTTTCGAATTTCCGAAAAGTAAAACGCGTTGAAGATGTTTTGAAGGTGTTTGATAAAGTAAGAAAAGAAATTCCTTGTAAACTAATTTTAGTGGGCGACGGTCCTGAAAGACCCGCCATCGAAAAATTATGTCGTGAGCTTCAAACCTGTAACGATATCATAAGTTTAGGAAGAATCAACGATCCAACGGAGGTTCTCGGACTCGGAGACTTATTTATTTTACCGAGTGAAACCGAAAGTTTTGGATTGGCCGCCTTAGAAGCCATGGCAATGAAATTGCCTGTTATTTCAACGAACACAGGAGGATTACCAGAGGTAAACTTGCACGGAAAAACAGGTTACGTAAGTAATGTTGGTGATGTTGACGATATGGCGGCAAACAGCATCAAACTTTTAAGCAATGAAAATCTGTATAAAGAATTTAGTGAGAATGCCTATGCGCAGGCGGTAAAATTCGATATTAATCACATTTTACCGATGTACGAAAAACTATATCAAAATGTAGTGGCAAAAACCATTCATTAAATATCGCTCAGCTTCAAAACATCTTTCATTCTCACGCCTCTCTCAGTTTTTTGTAATGAACATAATTCTGTTTTCGGATCGTGTTCAAAAAACAACAACCAATTATTTTCTACTGCTTTATTCAGCAATTCTTCTTTTTCATTGATTGTATTGAGCGGACGCATATCGTATCCCATCACATAGGGAATTGGAATATGACCCGATGAAGGAATCAAATCTGCCATATATGCTATAGTTGTATCCTTGTATTTAATAATCGGCAACATCATTGCTTCCGTATGTCCGTACACTTCTTTTATTTCAAATCCTAACAATGATTCGCCTTCTTTGGTAAATTTCAATTGTCCGCTTTCCTGGATTGGCATGATGTTTTCTTTTAAGAAACTTGCTTTTTCGCGTGCATTAGGCTTTACCGCCCAATCCCAATGTTTTTGATTACTCCAATAAGTAGCATTTTTAAACGCCGGCTCATATCCGGTTTTATCTTTATTAAACTGTATGCTTCCGCCGCAATGATCAAAATGTAAATGAGTTAAAAAAACATCTGTTATATCATCTACTCCAAAACCATGCTGCGCCAAAGATTTATTCAGCGTGTCATTTCCATGTAAATAATAAAAACCGAAAAACTTTTCGCTTTGTTTGTTTCCCATTCCATTATCAACCAAAATTAATCGGTTGCCATCTTGAATTAACAAACAGCGCATCGCCCAACTGCACATGTTATTTTCGTCGGCAGGATTTAAATCTTTCCAAATGCTTTTCGGAACTACGCCAAACATAGCGCCACCATCTAATTTGAAATGTCCTGCATTGATCGAGTAAAGTTTCATAGTTCTGATTTTAAAAATAAAAGTAATAAAATTTAGTTTTACCATTCTGAAATTCGAGCGTTGGCGCCGGAATTTTCAAAATATT
>CAZBTD010000170.1:0-3803 GCA_964494815.1 uncultured Ferruginibacter sp.
TCCTTTGCCCTTGTAATGGCAACATTCATGCGGCGGTAATCTTTTAAAAAACCAATGTCACTATCGTCATTACTTCTTACCAAAGATAAAATGATGGTTTCTTTTTCCTGCCCCTGGAAGCTGTCGATAGTACTGATACGCATTTGTGCAGGTAAAATTTCTTTAGCAGCAGCCACCTGGCCGGCATAAGGAGAAATTAATGCAGTGGTTGCAGCATCCAGCTGCTTTGTTTCTATTATTTTTTGAACAACCTGCAGTTCACCTTCATTTTGCAGGCTTATGCCATCGCTACCTTGCACTTCATTAAAACCACTGCCGGCAGTATCAATAAAAGTAATATGAACTCCAGTGTTATTCAAATGTGCGGCGGTTTGCAGCAGGCCATTGTAAAAATAATTACTGCTAAAGCCTGCAATAGATTGCTTCATCCTGTACTGTACATTCAGCAGGTAAATATTCGTAACAGTTTTGATTGCTGTTTCTAAAATTGATTTATTAAAACCAAGTTTAGCTGCTTCGTTGCTCAATACGGTTGGCGGCAATTGAAAATGATCGCCTGCCAACACATATTTGTCAGCCAATGGAAAAACAGTCCATGCCAACGGCTCAATGCACTGGCCTGCTTCATCAATTACCAGTGTTTTAAAATGCAGGTGATCAATACCTGCGTCGTATAGCCCAACTGGCGTACCCAATATTACATTGGCTTCTTCAAATAATTTTTCCTCATTGTATGCCTGGAGTTTTTTTATTTCTGTGCGTATGTTTTTTACTTCTTTAAACAACAGGTTGCGTTGCTCTCTTTCTGCTTTGCCAAAACTGCGTTTGTATTTCAATGCCATCTTCCTGAATTCTTCAGCCCTGATTTTCAATTGCTTTATTTCTTTCAGCTGTTTGCTGTTGGCCAGTTTTCCTTCAGGTGTGTGGGCAAATACGGCTTCATCTGTTTTGCTTGTATTACCCACCCTTAGTATGTTCATTTTTTTTTGCAAAAGGCCTTTTGCAATATTATCGGTTGCTGTATTGCTTGGTGCAGATACCAGCACTTTTTCTCCATCTTTTACTAATTGATAAATTGCTTCGATTAACGTGGTGGTTTTGCCGGTGCCCGGCGGGCCATGCACAATGCAGATATTGTCATTTTGCATAATGGCTCTTACAGCCTGCTGTTGGCTTTCATTAAGGCGGCTGTTGCTAAATGTTAGTGAAGTGTTTTGCACAGCAGTTTGTTCTGTTTGCACAGAGCTATCGCCATGCAGGTATTGAAACATTTTATACAGCGGTTTATTCTCTTCCAGTTCATTCAATACCTTTTTCATGATGCTGGAAGTACGCTGGTCAGGTGCCAATTTTATTCCCACACCATCATCTTCAATCCAGTCAGGAAAGTCAGGAGCAAATAAACGAAACTCTCCGCTCTTGCCATCAAGATTAAGCAATACGCCTTTTACCGGATCTTCGCCTGTACAAAAACATTCAATGGCAGCGCCATCTTTAAACATATTAGCTTCCGGCGGAAATGCCAGCCTGAAGTGTATCTCTGGATAATCTGCATAGCCAAAGTTTTTTCTTGTAACTATTACAGGATGCAGCGCCAGGCCCTGGGCTTTTAACGATTTTAATGTATGCTGCTGATCAAGTTTGTAACGCTCTGACTGCTCTTGTTCTTCCAAAGCAATACAGCGAAGCAGGTTTTGAATATGAGGATTGGTTACCGCCATGCGGTGAAAATAATGAGGATGAAAGGAATAAAAAAATGTGACAGGTTAGTTAGCAGGAGAGGAGCGGATTTTACTGAATTACCTTTCCAAAAATATTTCTTTTAAAAATTTTATTTTTTCGTCACTGCTCCACTTATCCGTTTTCATAATTGAAAAATTCCTGGCCTGGTCATTTTTTTCTCCAAACAAAAAGTAAGTGTCGTAAGCAACGTTATTGCTTTCTCCAAATAAATGCCAGATAATATAATGCTGATTTTCGCTTGACTCGATTGTTTCTTGCTGCAATTTATGTGTGTGTATAAAATACTGTGCATCCCATTCATAAAATGCTTTTACAAACTCAAACCCCTTTTTTTCATTACTGGTGTTGAACTCATACTTATCAACAGGCGTAAATGCTATAGCAATGGTTACACTGTCGGCGTTTTTAAAAAATTGCTGGTTGCTTACATTATTAAATTTTGTTTTTATCCATTTGCCTGGCAGAGAAACAGAGCCATAAGGCAGAACAAAATAATCTGTTTGGTTTTTTCTCTCGTCATATTCTCCGCCTGTTATTGTAGATGCCTTTTGTGCAGCACAGCTTGCACAGGCAATGGCTATAAATAAAAAAATGTTCTGAAATTTCATTGTTATGTGTTCTTTATTTGGGTATATAAATATTTTTTTATCATCTCACCAAGGGCTGTATCCATACAGCCTGCTTATTCCTTTCCTTTTCATACTTTAATTGTTCTGCCCTTTATTGCGGCCCTTTTTGAAAACCTGTTATAACAATTGCCACTGGTTAAATATTCAAACTGGCTTTGTTTGATTATGCCTTTTAAAAGTCTATTTGCATTTTTAGCAGTTGCAGAAATATGAAGGTTTCCGTATTGGCAAATATTTGCTGTAATATTTTTTCCGGGATCGGTAAAATAAACATCAGTAAGCACCCCGTTTGTACGTATCAGCCAGGCCAAGCGCTTAATAAAAACGGGAAGATCTGCACTGTCAACTTGTAGTGCCCCATTAAATCTTTTGCCAATCTTGTTATCAACAAAATATTGTAATGCTTCATGGAAATTTTTGTGTGTATTCAATCTTTTCAGCCAGGCGGTATCTGTGTCACCAAGAAAAGTCAAATGATTGCAGCCTAAGTTTTTTGCCAAAAGGGTTATTTGTGTTCCCAGTAATTTTATGTGCTCTTTGTAAGATTTTGAAGGCAGCGTTAATGTATAATGAGCAAATACTTTGGGATGATAATAATCGTACTCATCTTCCGTAGGGTTATAATGCCGTAAAGGAAAGTTGGGAAATCTGGCTATGGCTTTTTGCCTGTTAATTTTGATTAGCATACAGTTTGTAAATACAAATGCCTGTTGTTTTTTCAACCTGCATTACTTCTTTGTTTTAAAGTTATTCGAAGCCAATCCATTTTAATCCTTTTTTTTTGTCGTTTGCACCAATTCGTACATTTTAACTTCAATGCAGCCAATCCAAATAAGAAACATGGCAAATGTTATTTTTTGAACTAATGGCAAATAGCAAATCAAGTCTTCATTGTAGTATAAAAAATTATTAGCTGCTATAAGTACAACATTCAGTAATCCAAACCAGAAAAGCGCTTTCCATCCATTTTTATAAAGCCCGGTAAATGTTCCTGTAGTGGCAATAAGCCCCAGCAACGAGGCCAGGTTGGTGATAAAGTCGTGGGCAAATTTTGTAAATAAAAAGAAGCCAACAGCCATTGCAAGTGTGCCGCAAACCTGTATTGTAAGTTTATATCTTTTATCAAGGGTAGTGTATTTTGGAAACTGCCACCAAAAAATGCTGAGTGCCGTACAAAGAAAAAACATGGCTATTAAAGCAACAGGTTGTGCTGTATTTTCCTGCCCGTTGATAGATGTATCACTAAGCAGGTTACACCAATAATTATTTGCCCAGCTAAAGCCAGTAGCGTTCTTATCAAATTGAGAACCTCCGGGATAGTAAAATGTTGCAGTAACATACAATATCACAAACAAAACTATTCCGGTAAAAGAAGTGAGAATCCAAATTTGGTTGTTGTTTTCTTTGGGACTCATGATTTTTTTGTTATTG
>CAZBTD010000170.1:3903-5002 GCA_964494815.1 uncultured Ferruginibacter sp.
TCGCTGATAACTGCATCTCTGTTTTGGGCTATTGCTTTATGGTATTCAGCTACATCAGTAATGTAAAAATAACCAATGGCCACAAATGGTGCTTTGTCATTGGGTGTTCTGCCGGCTACGCCTTTATTGATTTCATACCATTTTAAATTGCTGCCTAAAAAACCAGCCACCATCGGCATGTGTTTTTTTTCATAATAATCCATGTTAAAGGTTTTGTCTTCTCCGGCCGGATACAATATTGCCACCTTAAACATTCCAATTTCCATGGCAGGTGTGTATTTCAGTTGAGTGGTTTTGCAACTTGCCAAACTTGAAAAGGCGAAGAGTAGTAAGAAGAAGTTTATTTTAGTAGCCATATCAATTGGGTGAAATATTTTTATCATTGGAGGATGTAATTGTTGAAACGGACAGGTATTGCCGAAGTACGGGAATTAGTATTCCGTCAGCCCGTATTTTGGCAAACCCCTTGTTATGCGTTCGCCCTTCTTCTCGGTCTAGTCAGCGTATTTGATAGACAATTCATCGTCAAATCCATAAATTGTCAAAGCTTGTTTTATTCTGTCAAACTTCCCTACGTTGTCAATGTTTGCCTCAATGTAGTAAGTGTCATTTAGATGAACAGCTTGCCTTACATCATCTTCATCAGGTGTCTTTGTCAAACTAATTCTTTTTCCAATGTCGGATGTGAAAAATGTTTCAGGTTGCAAGTCGAAAAGCTGTTTAAACACTTCTATGTAGAGTTTGGCAACTTGTGTTACTTCGAGTTTTTGATTAAAGAAGATTGCATATTCTAGTTTCTTAAACTTCGGGTCTTCAGCGTCAAAAATATTTACTTCATCGCTACTGGTTTCAAGTTCAACTTGAATGTCGGGGATTTCCCAAATTTTTATAAACCGCTGTGTAATTTGGTGGGCTCTATTTTCTATTTCCTCTTTGTCCCATTTCTTTTTTTCTTTTAAGTCTCTGTTTAACCAAAGACGACTAAAAATATAACCCTGTTCTTTTCCGTCAACATTCATTTCTCGTTTCTCCAGGAAGGGTTTATTTCCAAGCTTGCCATTATTACCTGAAAGTGTCAAATTACCAATGGTATTTAGAT
>CAZBTD010000171.1:0-4968 GCA_964494815.1 uncultured Ferruginibacter sp.
TAAAAACGATGGTTGTCATTTATTATTTATCCAATGTGAGGAATGTGCATCAAAATATGATGGCTGCTGCAGTGAAGAATGCAAAACAGTTTATAACCTTCCTGTTGAAGAACAAAAAGAATTGAGAAAGGGGATAGATAAAGGCAGGATGGTGTTTAATAAAAGTAAGCAAAGGTTACGGCCAAGATTGAATGAAAAGGAATAATCATTTCACCCATACTAAACAAACAGGATTTGGCACTGCAATACTTTTTCCTGTATCCTTCAGCAACCCTTTTTCATGGTCAACAGAAAAAATACTGATGTTGCTGCTTTCCTGGTTTGCCGCCAACAAAAAATTTCCTGTTGGATCAAAACTGAAGTTTCGTGGTTTAATACCCAATGTTGATTGAAAGCCAACAAGAGAAAGTACGCCTGTTGCTTCATCTACTTTATAAATAACAAGGTTGTTTAATTCACCACGATTACTTGCATACAGAAATTTCCCGTCAGGAGATACATGAATATCAGCGCCACTTAATGAGCCTTTATAATCTTCAGGCACGGCACTGATGGTTTGCAATAGTTTTAATTTACCTGTTGTGTTGTCAAAATTAAATGCAGCAACAGTACCAGTGAGTTCTTCTGTTAAATAAACATATTTATTAGAAGGATGAATAGCTGCATGTCTTGGCCCGGAACCGGCACTTACGCTCAGTGATGTATTTTCAGTTGCTGTACCATTATTAAAATCATATACTGAAAATTTATCCATGCCGAGGTCAGCAACCAACAAATGCCTGTTATCATCGGTAAATAATGTTTGATGCACATGAGCTTTCTCCTGTCTTTCTTTATTAATGCTTTTGCCTGTATGCTGAATAACTTTTTTATCGGCAGACAAACTTCCATCTGCATTAATGGGTGTAACGGATAAAGAGCCACCAGTATAGTTTGCAACTATTGCCCACTTGCCGGTTTTGTCAATGGTGATATAACAAGGATGATTTCCTCCGCTTGGTTGTTGATTGATAAATTGTAATCGCTTTTTCTTTTTCACAAACTTGTAAGCACTCACCATGCCGCCATTGTTGAGTGAGTCAGCATCTTCATTTACTGCATATAAATATTTTTTATCGGGAGAAACAGCAAGAAAAGAAGGGTTGGAGCTTTTAAATGCACTAACAGAATCGCTATCGCCTGTCTTCGAATCAAAATTATAAATGTAGATGCCTTCGCTTTGTCCACTAGTATAAGTACCAATGATAAGTTTTGCTTTTTGTGCAGATGCAAAAGCCGAAAAGAGTAATACAGTAATTGAGATAAATAGTTTTTTCATTGTAGCAAGTAATGGTTTATTTCTTTTCTTCTATTTTCTTTCTTTTAAATTTCTTCCGTATCACATCCTGCACCGGCACATTTTCTATTTTGCTTTCCAGCCATGACACAATATCCAGGTAAACAAAAGCCCTTGTCTCAAAGCGATTGTGTTCCACTTTCCTCAACTTTACCAATAATTTTTCCAACTCAGGTTTTATATTTTTAACTGATACAGCAAATGAACGGCGTATGAATTTAAATATCTCTTCTTCCACAACACTCAAATGCTGCATCTTCGCCATAAATCGATACACAGATTTTATCAGGTGGTCAAGTATTTCTTCGTTCCCTAATTCATAATGAGCAATCAAATGAAGCAAGCGGCTGTAGCATTGAAGGTCAGTACGCAAATCAACTTTCCAATTGATAATTTTATTGAGATAATCAATTGCCTTTTCATAATTGCCGCTGCCAAAATACAGACAGGCTATTTTGTAATAGAACACTAATATCCTGTGCCTGTCCAAATAAATTTCATACTCCTTTATCTGCTTCTCAATTTCAGGAACACTTTCCAATCCTTCAGTAAAGCTCCCTTCTAAAAAATGTTTATTGAAAAAAGAAATGGTATGATAAACAAAGCACTGTAGCCTATTATTAGCGCTGTTTACAACAATATCACTATCACAAAATTTTTCAAACTTCGTTAATGTCTCTTTCAGCTTTTGATGATTGGTAAGATTAAAATGTGCTCCCATCAAATTGTGCATGCCCTTTATGTAGTGTGCTGTTTCAATCGCCAGCATCTGTGGCTCTGCATCAAACAGGTCAACCCATTTTTGTGTATAGCGGTAATACATCAAAAAATCCTGCCGGATAAAAGCATACCAGCAATAGCTCTGGTACAAAAACAATTTTTCATAAAAGCCCTTGCAGGTAGCTGCTTCTATGTCAAATTTTTTATTAAAAAAATCTTTTATCTCTTCTTCCTCCGCCTTATTACGGCAGTGGCCATGATTAATATACCAGCTATATAGCTGTAAGGATAAATTTGACAATTTAGAAACCAACCCAAGGTTCTCATTTACTTCATCCGCCTCTTCACCCAGTTTATCCGCCCTGTTTTTCATACTACGTGTGATGTACAGCGCTTCAATATTTTTTTCAAAGAATAACACCTGCTGCATGTGTGTAAGCTGGTTGTTTTTCTTCGCCAACTCTTTCATCTTATCCAGCACTTTCAGGCTTTGCAAATACAAACCCTTGTTATACAAAAGCCGGGCATAATCCATTTGTTCATGAAGGGCAATATCAATATTCGTCACATCAATTAATCGAAGGCTGCTCAATATCTGTTTGTATAAATGCGCCTTCAGGTTACTTAATTGCTGCTTTTTTATGCCTTTGTTTTTCTTCAGTAAAAGGGCCTCATCGTAGTTATCCATCTTATCCAACGCATCAAATAACTGTATGGTCTTCAGTTCATCTGAAGACGAATTTCGGGTGGCGTAGAGCTTGAAATTGCGTTTTTCGCTCTTTTCCAGCGTTTTTATCAGTTGAAACAGGTTATCGGTACTGCGGTTGGGCATCGTAATTTACTTTCGTCTAAATCCTTGTCTGTATTGCGTTTCATGGCTTTTTGGAGTGGTTGTATGGCGTAATAAACACCATATTTTGATACCTTTTAAGCCTCCGTTCTAAGCTAAATTCGTAAGCACTGTTATCCACTTTTGTACACTTACGATTGCTTCTTACAAAAGTAGCTAACCGCAGTTATAAAAAATCACATAATTCTATGTCAGCAAACAAAGTACACATTTTCGACACGACTCTCCGGGATGGTGAGCAGGTGCCTGGTTGCAAACTCAATACGAAAGAGAAAGTTGAACTGGCATTAAAACTTGAAGAACTCGGTGTTGATATCATCGAAGCCGGCTTTCCTATTTCAAGTCCCGGCGATTTTGAATCAGTAGCACAAATTGCTGCGGTAATAACAAAGTCAACTGTGTGTGGCTTAACAAGGGCTGTGCAGAAAGATATTGAAGTAGCTGCCGAAGCATTGAAAGGCGCTGTTCGTCCACGCATTCACACAGGCATTGGTTCGTCAGATAATCATATCAAATACAAATTCAATTCTACAAGAGAAGAAATTTTAGAACGTGCCGTTGCTGCGGTGAAACTTGCAAGAAATTTTGTTGATGATGTTGAGTTTTATGCAGAAGATGCAGGCCGTGCCGATTTGGAATTTTTAGCAAGGCTCACCGAAGCTGTTATCAAAGCTGGCGCTACGGTTATCAATGTTCCCGATACAACAGGTTTCTGTTTGCCACATCAATATGCAGAGAAGATGGCTTATCTCGTAAACAACGTAAGCAATATTGATAAAGCAATTCTTTCTTGTCATTGTCATAATGATTTAGGATTGGCAACAGCCAATTCTATCGCAGGTGCTATTGCCGGAGCAAGGCAGATTGAATGTACCATCAATGGTATTGGAGAAAGAGCAGGTAACACTTCATTGGAAGAGGTTGTAATGACTATTAAAAAGCATCCTGAGTTAAATCTTTATACGGGTATTGACGCAACACAGTTGTTGCCGATGAGCCGTTTAGTTTCTGAAACCATGCGTATGGTAGTGCAACCAAACAAAGCTGTGGTTGGCGACAATGCTTTCTCTCATTCATCCGGCATTCACCAGGATGGATTTTTGAAAGAAGCATCTACATATGAGATTATAGCACCCGAAGAAGTAGGCGCTGATACTTCAAAGATTGTACTAACGGCAAGAAGTGGCCGTAGTGCGTTAGCTTATCGGTTTAAAAATTTGGGTTACCAGTTCAACAGGGACGAAGTAGATAATTTATATGCTGCTTTTTTGAAAGTGGCCGATATTAAAAAAGAAGTACAGGACGAAGATTTAAAAGCAATGGCAGAAGAGCATTTGCATGAACATGCGTAGTTTTTTGTGTGACAAACATTTGTTCTTAATTCAACATCGTTGTGTCACTCACTTGTACTGAACATCATTATTGAGCTTTTAGAAATTTGGTTTATGTCAAAAACATTATTTGAAAAGATTTGGGAAAAGCACATCGTCAAAACAATTGACGGCGGCCCATCTGTTTTATATATCGATACGCATTTCATCCATGAAGTAACAAGCCCACAGGCTTTTAATGGATTGAACAAAAGGGGGATTAAAGTATTCAGGCCAAAACAAACAGTAGCTACTGCAGACCACAACGTACCAACACTCAATCAACATCTGCCAATAAAAGAAGAACTCAGCCGCATGCAGGTGGAAGCTCTTATTAAAAATTGTGCAGAGCATGGAGTAGAGTTGTATGGTCTTGGTCATCCTTACCAAGGTATCGTTCATGTTATCGGGCCAGAGTTAGGAATAACACAACCGGGCATGACAATAGTTTGTGGCGACAGCCACACATCTACACACGGCGCATTTGGTGCTATTGCATTTGGTATCGGCACAAGTGAAGTGGAAATGGTTTTATCAACTCAATGTTTGTTGCAAAGTAAACCAAAATTGATGCGTATAAATGTTGATGGCGAATTAAAGAAAGGCGTTGTTTCAAAAGATATTGTTTTATATATACTCTCAAAAATTTCAGCCAGTGGCGCTACTGGTTATGCTGTAGAGTTTGCAGGCAG
>CAZBTD010000172.1:0-4943 GCA_964494815.1 uncultured Ferruginibacter sp.
TTTGAAAGCTGTACACTGTATCTAAATGGCTGCGGCTTTCATATATCCATTTCAGTTCATTTATTTTCATGCTATTGGCTATGGTGTTACTGTCAAAAGTTTTAAAAACTTTCAGGCAAGAATCCATATTGATTTGTTTGTACAAAATAATGTCTGTATCCCACACGCTATGCAGGTTGCCCGATACTACATCGGAGTTGATTGCAATATCATTGCCACCTCTGTCACTGGCATAGCCACAGTGCAGGGGCTGGTGCATATCACCTACTAAATGAAAGATGAGCAGAAGTGCCCGTTTCACATCTTTCTTTTTAATTGTTTTGTATTGTTTTATTTGTGCAATGGCTGAATGCAACACTGTTAATAAATCCCTTTCGCCGGTGGGTTCATACTTGGTGCCTTTTTCAAAATCCACATAATGCCATTTCCGTTGAAATTCAAAATAGGAGTTACTCCTTACATCATCCATCCAGTTGGCGGCCTCCTCAAAAGTCATATTGCCGAGAAAGTCTTTTACAATTTTACGAGTACTGTCATCTAAAAAATGCCAGGCCAATGCACCTGTAAGTTCATGGCCGTTTTTGCCCCACGCCATTGCCTTATTTGCAGCAGGGCCAAGCAGCGTAATAAAGACGAGGAGTGTCAATATCTTTTTCATATATTTCATTTTATCCACAATGGGTTTGCAAATTTTGTATAATTATTTGAAATAATTGCAGATTTTGATTTTTATTTGCTTTTCCTTTTGATTTCGGTTTAAATAATTATTACTTAATCCACACCCGAAATTTGCAGGAATAAATAACATACATTTGCGTTCTTTTTTAATAAAACTGACTATGCTTTTAAACAAATCCCGTTTTTTTTCTTTGCTGGTTTTAGTGTGCATTGGCCATACCGGCTTTAGCCAGGTACAACCGGGTAAAGATACAAGTGTGATAGCAATTGCTGACACTATTGTTGCTGAAGAAAAAGATAATGCTGTTGATAATATTCCCATTGTATCGCTTGACGAAAGTGATAACCAGGATGGAAGCGCTCAAAACCTTACAGTAGTTTCTGCTGCCAACAGGGATCCTTTCTTAAGGGCAGCATCTTTTAACTTTAATGCCGTAAGGTTCAGGGTAAGGGGCTACGATGCCGACCTTACATCCACTTATATGAATGGTGTACCAATGGAAGCACTTGATAATGGCTTTACTCCTTTTGGTCTTTGGGGCGGATTGAATGATGTTGTAGTTGCCCGTAACAGGGTGAATGTTTACAGCATGCAGGCTGCTAATTTTGGTTTTGGAAGTCTTGCCGGCGCCAATCACATCGATACAAGGGCATTTAAACAATTTAAGCAAACAAGGATAGGTTATGCATATTCTAACAGGAATTTTGCTCACAGGTTGTCGCTTACAAAATCAACTGGCTTTAACAAAAAAGGATGGGCATTCAGCATATCAGGTTCACGCCGCTGGGCCGATGAAGGGTTTACTGACGGTACATTTTATAACGGCTGGTCTTTGTATGCAGGCATAGATAAAAAGATCAACAGCAAACAAATTTTATCATTTGTAACATTTTATACCCCTACCGAAAATGGAAGACAGGGCTCATCAATTGATGAAATAAGGCAGATTGCCGGAACAAATTTTTATAACCCGTTCTGGGGTTATCAAAACGGGAAAAAGAGAAACTCAAGCATAGCAAGATCGTATCAACCAGTTGGCATACTTACACACGACTGGAAAATAACCCCTCAAACTTCATTAATTACAGCTGCTTCTTATACTATGGGCTATCGTTCTGTTACTGGCCTAGACTGGTACAATGCAGCCGATCCAAGGCCGGATTACTACCGTTACATGCCAAGCTATTATGATGATTCTGCATTGAAAGTGGGCGTATATCAAAACCTTTTGAACGATGTAAACAGCCGCCAGGTAAACTGGGATGCTTTATATAATGCCAACTATAGCAATATTTCTACTATAGCCAATGCCAATGGCATTTTGGGCAATACTGTTAAAGGCCGCCGGTCAGTATATATTGTGGAGGAAAGGGTAACCAGCACAAAGCGTTTTAATTTCAACACCACATATAATACACATGTAAATAAGAATGTAGATATGGCTGCCGGCTTTACTTACGAATGGCAAAGAAATAATTACTACAAAAGAGTTGAAGATTTGCTAGGTGGCAGTTTTTATGTGGATGTAAACCAATTTGCAGAAAGAGATTTTCGTGATAACCCTGATGCCGGCCAAAATGATATTAACAGGCCAAACAGAATATTGAGGCAGGGGGATCGCTTTGGGTATGATTACGATATTACCATCCGCAAGGCAACCACATGGGTGCAAACAAGCGTTAAATTTCATAACATCAACTTTTTTGTGGCAGGTGAACACTCTAATACACGTTTTTACCGCACTGGTAATGTCAGGAATGGTTTGTTCCCTGAAAATTCATTCGGCAAGTCGAAAAATAATGACTTTGCAAACTACGCTTTTAAGGGAGGTATAATTTATAAAGTAGCAGGGGGCAATTACTTTTTTGCTAACGCAGCTTACATGACAAAAGCTCCTTTCTTTGAAAACGCTTACCTGTCATCAAGAACAAGGGATATTGTGCAGGATGATTTGAAATCAGAAAAAATTACTTCAGTTGAAGCTGGTTATTCATTGTCAACACCAGCTGTTAAATTGAGGATAACGGGTTATCACACCACATTTAAAGATCAAACAGATATACTTGTTTTCTTTGATGATTATTACAGGGCTTTTGCAAACTACTCACTCAGTGGTATAGGAAAGGAACATAATGGTATTGAATTTGGCAGTGAAGTTACTTTGTACAATGGCCTTACTTTAACTGCAGCTGCTTCTGTTGGACGTTTCCGCTACAATACAAGGCAAAATGCCACACTTACTGTTGATAACACTTCAGAAATACTGGCAAAAGAAACCGTTTATTTGAAAAACTATTATTTGCCTGTACCACAGGAGGCTTATACAATGGGTCTCAATTATCGTTCGCCAAAATTCTGGTTTGTGAATGTAAATGCTAACTTCTTTAATAATATGTGGCTGGCTGCAAACCCGGTACGCCGTACCGAAGCCGCAACAGAAGGAGTAGAACCGGGTTCTGCATTGTGGCATGGTATTATTGATCAAACAAAACTTAAATCTCAATTTACACTGGATGCTTTTGCAGGATGGTCTTGGTTAATGAATAAAGATATTAAGGGACTAAAGAAAAGGACATTCCTTGTGTTTAATTTTGGAGTAACCAATATTTTAAACAATACCAATATTGTGAGCGGTGGTTTTGAGCAATTGCGTTATGACTATGCAGAGAAGAACTTTAATAAGTTCCCTCCGAAGAAGTTTTTTGCTTACGGCACCACTTACCAGGCATCAGTAAGTTTACGTTTCTAATTTTATATAATAACATCAATCAAAATTTTTTAAATACAAACCATGAATAAGATTTCTAAATTACTGACTGGCCTGTTGGCAGTTGTATCAATTGGTTTTATCAGTTCCTGCAAAAAGAGCTTTGATAATCCTCCCGGCCCGGCCGACCCTGCTATTGTTGCAAACAAAACTATTGCACAGTTGAAAGCATTGCATACGTCATTTGGTGCTTTTGATATAGTTACTGATGATATCATCATTGGTGGTGTGGTAGTGGCAGACGATGCAAGCGGCAACCTGTATAAGCAATTGTACCTTCAAGATGAATCTGGTGCTATCGAATTAAAATTAGACCAGGCTGGTTTATACACTTCTTTTCCTGTAGGAAGAAAAATTTGGGTAAAATGTAAGGGCTTGTGTGTAAGTGATTATAACAGGATGATTCAATTAGGTGTAAAGGCATATCCTTCTGGTGCTCCGTCTCTTGAAGCCATACCATCTGGGATGATTGGTCAATACGTTATTGGGGGCTCTATCAATAATCCTGTATTGCCTAAAGTGGTTACACTGGCTGACCTTGGAGGAAGCAGCGTAGATATGCAAAACCCTTTGCTGGGTACACTTATCCAGTTGAATGATTTTGAGTTTGTAAATATTATGAACACTTATTCAGACACATCTGCATATAAGAATGATCAGAATGATACTTTGAAAAACTGCAACAACAACCGCATTATCATGCGTACGAGTGGATATGCAAGATTTGCAGGTGCAAGGGTAAAACAAGGTAATGGCAACATTGCGGCTATATACACTGTGTATCAATCAGGTTCTACTGGCACTAAGCAATTGTTGTTGAGAGATACTACCGATATCAATTTTAAAAATCCACGCTGTGGTGCGCCGCCAATTGGCAGCGTAGTTTATATTGATGAAAATTTTGAAACACAAACAGCTAATACCGCTTCTCCATATTTACCGATTGCTGTTTCAGGCTGGCAGAACGCACCTGAAAACGGTACCAGGACTTATGATGCAAGGATATTCAGCTCAAATAAATATGCTTACTTAAGTGCATTTGGAAGTGGTACAAATATTAAAACTTGGTTGGTTACAAAAGCAATTAACCGTACTACCGCCACCACCACACTTACATTTGATAGCAAACAAGATTTTTATCTGTCTGCCTATCCAAGTGGCTTTCCTGTTCCATCAGCATTAAAAGTGTTGACATCAACTAACTATACAGGAACTGGCAACCCATGGGCTGTTGGTGTTACCTGGACAGATATTACTTCACAGGCAACGCTTTCACCTGGTAACGGAGTTGGTGCTACTGGTGGTTTCCCTGCTAATTACACCCCATCAGGTAACATCAATCTGAATGGCAGTGGCGTTATTTATGTAGCATTTGTATATGAAGGTGCAGACGACCCATCATCAACCGCACAAACAACAGACAAAACATCAGCCTGGGAAATTGATAATATCAGGGTACTTGGACTGTAATATAAAATAGCATATTAAATTAACAGG
>CAZBTD010000173.1:0-4839 GCA_964494815.1 uncultured Ferruginibacter sp.
TGCAATAAGTGGTGTTTCATGCAATGATTCATAGTAAGCAGATTCTTCTTTGATACCTGCTTCCACCATTGTTTCAAAAGCCAGCTCAACACCTGCTCTTACAAAAGCAACCATCAACAAACCATTATCAAAAAATTCCTGTTCAGAAATAGTAGCAGAGGTCGGCGCTGTTTTTTCAAAAGCAGTTTCGCCAGTTGCTTTTCTCCACGTCAACAAATTCTTATCATCATTCGCCCAATCTTCCATCATTGTTTTGGAGAAATGACCACTCATGATATCATCCTGGTGTTTCTGGAACAACGGACGCAAAATATTTTTTAATTCAGTTGACAATTCATACGCTTTCAGTTTGGCGGGATTAGATAATCTATCAAGCATTGCTGTAACACCTCCATGTTTTAAAGCTTCGGTGATTACTTCCCAACCGTACTGAATGAGTTTAGCAGCGTAGCCGGCATCAACTCCTTTTGAAACCATCTTATCAAAAGAAAGAATAGAACCTGTTTGCAAAACGCCACAAAGAATTGTTTGCTCACCCATCAAATCACTTTTTACTTCGGCCACAAATGATGAACGCAAAACACCTGCCCTGTGTCCGCCTGTTGCAACTGCATAAGCCTTTGCCTGTGCCAAACCTTTTCCTTCAGGGTCATTCTCAGGATGCACTGCAATTAATGTAGGCACACCAAAACCTCTTTTATACTCTTCTCTCACTTCTGTACCTGGACATTTAGGCGCCACCATTATCACAGTAATATCTTTTCTTATCTGCGTTCCTTCCTCCACGATGTTAAAACCATGAGAGTAAGAAAGTGTGGAATATTTCTTCATCAACGGCATTACTGCTTTGATAACAGATGTATGTTGTTTATCTGGCGTAAGGTTCAACACCAAATCAGCTGAAGGAATTAATTCTTCGTACGTACCAACCGTAAAACCATTATCAGTTGCTTTCTTCCATGATTCTCTTTTTTCTGCAATAGCTTCTTTACGCAAAGCATAAGAAATATCCAAACCGGAATCTCTCATATTCAAGCCTTGATTTAGTCCTTGAGCACCGCAACCAACAATGACAATCTTTTTCCCTTTTAATACATTCACGCCATCAGCGAACTCACTGCTGTTCATAAATTCACATACACCTAATTGATTCAACTGCTCACGGAGCGGTAATGAATTGAAATAATTTGCCATTGTTTTTATTTTAAAATTTTTATTTTTTATTAACCAGCAACAACAACCTCGTTCATCATTGTTGTGTCACTCACTTGTACTTATTGTTTTTCATTCAGCTTACATACTGAATACTTTCTCATTCTCACTCAAATACTCATTCTCTAACACAAGTTCCCCAGGCTCTTTGTATTCAAACTCCTTAAGTTTTTTATGGAAGCCATCACTGTGTTTAATGATAGCCACTCTTGCACTCCTTACAAATTCAATCAAACCATAAGGCTCCAATACTTTAATTAAGTTGTCAGTTTCTTCCCTGTGCCCAGCCACTTCAAACACTGTGTAATCTTTTCTTATCACAACAGCCTTTGCTCCATGCTCCCTCAATAACCTTTCTACAGGCACTTCTTCAGCAATGATTTCTGTTGGTACTTTATACAAAGCCAGTTCCTGCCAAACAATTTCTTCGTTAGTGTTGTAATATGCTTTTAAAACTTCCACCTGCTTTTCAATCTGGCGGCAGAGCTTACGAACCACATCTTCCGTCTCATTTATGACTATGGTAAAACGATGCACACTTTCCACTTCACTTGGTGATGTATTCAAACTGTCAACATTAATTTTTCTTCTTGAAAAAATTATCGCAATGCGGTTCAGTAAACCAATCTGGTTTTCTGTATAAACTGTTATTGTATATTCTTGTTTTTGCATAACGTTCTCTTTTAAATTTCTTCTTTACTCAAAACAATTTCTGCCACTCCCCTTCCCTGCGGCACCATCGGGAATACATTATTTTCTTTGCCAACCATTACTTCAAGCAGATAGCTTCCATTATTTTCAAGCATTTGTTTTAAAGCATTCTTCAAGTCTTTTCTTTCGGAAATACTTTTCCCAGGAATGCCATAACCTTTTGCTACCTGTACAAAATCCGGGCTTTGTATATCAACAAACGAATAGCGCTTTTCATGAAACAGTTGCTGCCACTGGCGAACCATTCCTAAAAAGTTATTGTTGAGTATAAGAATTTTCACATTCGGTTTGAATTGCATGATAGTTCCCAATTCCTGCAATGTCATTTGAAAACCACCATCACCAATAATGGCAACTGTTGTTCTTGTCGTATCCCCATAGGCTGCGCCAATTGCTGCCGGCAAGGCATACCCCATTGTTCCTAAACCACCGCTTGTTACGTTACTCTTACTGTAATTATATTTTGCATAACGGCAAGCCACCATTTGATGTTGGCCTACGTCTGTAACTATAATTGCATTGCCTTTTGTGAGTTCGTTTAAATCTTTTATCACTTCTCCCATTGTCAACACATCAGTATCAGGATTCATTTCTCCATCAATACATGTTGCTTTTTCCTTCTCCATGCAATCATGAAACTTCTTTAACCATGCATCATGAGTTTTTTGGTTTAACAAAGCCGTTAGCATCGGTAATGTTTCTTTACAATCCCCCCAAACAGGAACTGTTGTTTTTACATTCTTATCAATCTCTGCCGGGTCAATATCTAAATGAATAACCTTTGCTTGTTTTGCATATTTATCCAATCGTCCAGTAACACGGTCATCAAACCTCATCCCCACAGCTATCAACACATCACATTCATTCGTCAATAAATTAGGCCCGTAGTTTCCATGCATACCCAGCATACCCACGCCAAGTGGATGGTCAGTTGGAATTGCACTCATACCCATTATCGTCCATGCAGCAGGCAATCCAGCTTTCTCAATAAATGCTTTGAATTCGTTTTCTGCATCACCAAGAATAACACCTTGACCAAAGATCACAAATGGCCTTTCTGCTTCATTGATAAGCTTTGCAGCTTGTTCTACATATTCTTTTCTCACAATTGGTTTTGGGCGGTAACTTCTAATATGCTCACACTTCTTATATCCTTCATAATCGAACTTTTGCAATTGTGCATTCTTTGTTATGTCAATCAACACTGGTCCCGGTCTTCCGCTGCCAGCGATATAAAATGCTTTTGCTAACACAGCAGGAATTTCTGTTGCATCTGTTACCTGGTAATTCCATTTGGTAACTGGTGTTGTAATATTTATTACATCTGTTTCCTGGAAAGCGTCTGTTCCCAACAAGTGAGCAAATACCTGCCCTGTTATACAAACAACAGGAGTTGAATCAATCATTGCATCAGCCAAACCAGTTACAAGATTTGTTGCACCGGGGCCACTTGTTGCAAATACAACACCCGTTTTATTGCTTACTCTTGCAAAACCTTGTGCAGCATGTATTGCACCTTGTTCATGGCGGACAAGTATGTGTTGTAATCTATCATTATAGTCATACAGTGCATCATAGATAGGCATGATGGCACCGCCGGGATAACCGAAAACTGTAGTGACGTTCTCCTGCAGCAATGCATCCAATACTGCTTCACTACCACTAATATTTGTCGTAGTTTTTTGAGCCGTCTTTTTTTCTTTTAATTCCAGTGTTTCCATAACAATAGTTTTTATGCTTCGTCTGTTACGCATCCTTGTGATGCATCCTTCACACACATCGCATATTTATACAACACTCCTTTTGTTTCTTTTAATTTTGGTTGCTGCCATTTGCTTTTCCTTGCAGCAATTATTTCATTGCTTACTTTAAGTGTAATTGCATTTTTAGTTGCATCCAGTTCAATCACATCATCGTCTTCAACTAAAGCAATCAATCCGCCTTCAAAAGCTTCAGGCGTAATATGCCCCACTACAAATCCATGACTACCTCCGCTAAACCTGCCATCAGTAATCAATGCAACATCTTTTCCCAAGCCTGCACCAGTAATCGCACTCGTTGGTTTCAACATCTCCGGCATACCTGGTGCACCTTTTGGTCCCTCATACCTGATTACAACAACATCACCTTTCTTCACTCTGCCATTAGCAATACCAGCGACTAAATCTTTCTCTCCATCAAATACTCTTGCAGGTCCCTCAAAACGTTCTCCTTCTTTACCAGAAATTTTTGCAACACTTCCTTTCTCGGCTAAGTTGCCATACAGGATTTGCAGGTGTCCCGTTTTTTTCAACGGCTGCTCCAGAGGGTAGATTATTTTTTGTTTCTCAAAATCTAAACCCGGAACACCTGCTAAATTCTCTGCAACCGTTTTACCGGTAACTGTCAAACAATCGCCGTGCAGCATACCTTTCTCTAATAAATATTTCATTACAGCAGGTACGCCACCATATGCATGCAACTCCTGCATCAAGAACTTGCCACTTGGTTTAAAGTCAGCAAGCACAGGAGTGTTATTACTTATTTTTTGAAAATCATCTTGTGTCAAATCAACATCCACGCTCTTTGCCATTGCTATCAAATGCAACACAGCATTAGTGCTTCCGCCAAATATCATCACTGTAGTAATTGCATTTTCAAATGCTTTCTTAGTCATGATATCCTTTGGCTTGATATCTTTTTCCAGCAACACTTTTATCGCTTTGCCAGCATTCAAACATTCATTCTTTTTATCATCACTTATCGCAGGATTGCTTGATGAATATGGCAAACTCATTCCCAATGCTTCAATAGCACTTGCCATTGTGTTAGCCGTGTACATACCACCACAAGCACCAGCACCAGGGCAACTGTGTTTAACCACTTCTTTAAAATCTTCCGGGCTAATGGTTCCTGATATCTTCTTACCTAATGCTT
>CAZBTD010000174.1:0-4751 GCA_964494815.1 uncultured Ferruginibacter sp.
CTAATATTGGGCGTATTGGCGGTTTTGAAAGGAATTTCACAAATACAGCGTTTGAAAAACTCGAAAAATTTTTAGCTGAATATCCTGACACATTAAGAGAGTTTGAAAAACTCTTTAACCGCAACAGGATATTTATGGAACGTACAATCGGTTGTGGGCCTATCAGTGCTGAAAGAGCATTGAATTATGGTTTCACCGGCCCGAATTTAAGAGCTGCTGGCGTTGATTATGATGTAAGAGTTCACACACCATATTCATCTTACGAAGACTTTGATTTCAGTGTTCCTGTCGGTACAACTGGTGATTGCTATGACAGATTTTTGGTTCGCAATGAAGAAATGTGGCAGAGTATAAAACTGATTGGCGACGCTTATAAAAAGGTACAGGAGTTTAAAGGGGCTGAAGCAGAAGTTTATCATGCCGATACACCAGCTTATTATTTACCGGAGAAGAAAGATGTGTATACAAAGATGGAGGCGCTTATCTATCACTTTAAAATTGTGATGGGTGAAACAGAAATTCCTGCAGGAGAATTATACAGTGCAGTGGAAGGTGCTAATGGTGAATTGGGTTTTTATTTAATAAGCGATGGAGGAAGAACGCCGTACAGGCTGCATTTCCGCAGGCCATGTTTTATTTATTACCAGGCATATCCGGAATTAGTGAAGAATGGTTTGTTGAGTGATGCTGTAATAACAATGAGTAGTTTGAATTTGATAGCAGGAGAATTAGATGCATAAAATTATGAGTTAAGAATTTTGAATTATGAGTGTTGCATTTTCAAAAGAAAAATTAGATAAGGTAGCTGAGATAATTGCACGCTATCCGGAAGGCAGGCAGAAGAGTGCTTTGCTTCCTGTATTGCACTTGGCACAGGAAGAGTTTGGCGGATGGTTGGATGTGCCGGTGATGGATTATGTTGCTTCACTATTAAGCATTGAACCAATCGAAGTGTATGAAGTAGCCAGCTTTTACAGTATGTATAATTTAAAACCTGTTGGCAAGTTTATGTTTGAAGTGTGCCAAACAGGTCCTTGTATGTTGAATGGAAGCGATAATATTATTGACTATATCAAGCAGAAACTGAACATTAATGTTGGTGAAACAACTGCTGATGGAATGTTTACTTTAAAAGCAGTGGAATGTTTGGGTGCTTGTGGTTATGCACCAATGATGCAGTTGGGCAAGCATTACAGGGAACATCTAACGAAAGAAAAAGTGGATGCAATAATTGAAGAGTGCAGGGCAAAAGCAAATTGATGAAGTTCTTTTTATTCATATTGTCTTTGTTGTTTGTTGTAAATGTTTTTGCACAACAAACCGATGAAGAAAAATTAATTGTAACTGTAAAAGAATTTCACCAGGCACTGGTAAATAAAAATACAGTTTCGATGAACCAGCAAACTGACAGGGCTTTAAGTTATGGGCACAGCAATGGCTGGGTGCAAAACAAAAAAGATTTGATAAACGATTTGGGAACGGGTCTTATCAGTTATCAAAGTTTTAAAGAAGACAGCATTGCAGTAAACATAAACGGGAATGTTGCGAATGTGAGGTTTAAGGCAGATATAGATGCAACAATGAAAGGAACAAGCAACAATTTTAAACTAAGAGTGCTGGAGGTTTGGATAAAGAAAAGCAAACGATGGGTATTGTTTGCAAGACAGGGAATAAAACAACTGTAATTTTTAAGTTTGATTTTTGACTTATAAGAATGGGTAAAAAATTATTATTAGCAAATGCACATGTGCCGGGCATCCGGAGTTTTGAAGTGTACCGCCGTGAGGGTGGCTACCGCAGCGTGGAGAAAGCATTGAAGATGCAGCCGGCAGAAATTGTGGAAGAAGTAAAGAAGAGCGGATTAAGAGGCCGTGGTGGTGCAGGTTTTCCTGCAGGGTTAAAATGGAGTTTTATTGCAAAGCCCGAAGGTGTTCCCCGTCATTTGGTGGTGAATGCAGATGAGAGCGAACCCGGAACTTTTAAAGACAGGTATTTGATGGAATTCATTCCTCATTATTTAATTGAGGGTATGATTGTTTCATCGTTTGCGTTGGGCAGCAATGTTAGCTACATCTATATCCGTGGTGAATATGCATGGATACCGGATATTTTAGAAGAAGCAATTGCGGAAGCTAAGCAGCATGGTTTCCTTGGAAAAAATATTTTGGGCAGTGGTTTTGATTGTGAGATTTATGTGCAGCGTGGCGCCGGTGCTTATATCTGCGGCGAAGAAACTGCTTTGATTGAATCACTGGAAGGTAAAAGAGGTAATCCAAGAATCAAGCCTCCATTCCCTGCTGTAAAAGGCGTGTGGGAAAGACCAACAGTGGTGAACAATGTAGAAACAATTGCAGCAGTTGTTCCTATTATAAATGATGGTGGCGAGGAATATGCAAAGATTGGTATTGGTAAATCAACAGGTACAAAATTAATTTCAGCATGTGGTAATATTAATAAACCCGGCGTGTATGAAATTGATATGACTATAAGCGTTGAAGAATTTATTTTCAGCGATGAATATTGCGGTGGTATTCCTAATGGTAAAAAATTAAAAGCCTGTATTCCCGGTGGTTCATCTGTTCCTATTCTTCCTGCTAATTTGTTATTGACAACAGCAAAGGGAGAAAAAAGATTGATGAACTATGAAAGCCTTGCTGATGGAGGCTTTGCAACAGGTACGATGATGGGCAGCGGTGGATTTATTGTAATGGATGAAGATCAGTGTGTGGTACGTCATACATTATCGTTGGCAAGATTTTATCATCATGAAAGTTGCGGCCAATGCAGCCCCTGCCGTGAAGGAACAGGATGGATGGAAAGAATATTGAAGAAGATTGAATATGGTAAAGGCGATATGAAAGACATTGATTTGTTGTGGGATATTCAAAGAAAGATAGAGGGCAACACTATTTGTCCATTAGGTGATGCAGCAGCATGGCCGGTAGCAGCAGCCATTCGTCATTTCCGTGATGAGTTTGAATGGCATGTGTTGAATCCTGAAGAATCCCAAAAGAGGAATTATGGATTGGCGCATTATGCTGACCCGATTCACGTTCCGGTTACGGCTTAATTAAATTAGAAAGAAGAAATTAAAATATGGCTGACGAAATAAAACCTGCACCGCCATCAACTTTTAAAGTTACCATCGACAACATTACAATTGATGTTGCGCCTGGCACAACTATATTGAATGCAGCACGTGTGATTGGTGGCGATGTAACACCACCTGCAATGTGTTACTACAGCAAGCTGCAGGGTAGTGGTGGTAAGTGCCGTACCTGTTTAGTGGAAGTAGCTGCTGGCTCTACTGCAGATCCAAGGCCAATGCCTAAGTTAGTTGCATCATGCCGCACCACAGTAATGGATGGTATGATTGTAAAAAATATCACCAGCGAAAAAGTACAGGATGCAAGAGCAGGTGTGGTTGAGTTTTTATTGTTGAATCATCCACTCGATTGTCCTATCTGCGACCAGGCTGGCGAATGTCATTTGCAGGATTTAGGTTATGAGCATGGCAAAGAAGGTACACGCTATGAATTTAAAAGAAGAACATTTGAACCTGAAGATATTGGCCCATACATACAGCTGCACATGACACGTTGCATACTTTGCTATCGTTGTACTTATGTTGCAGACCAACTTACTAATCAGAGAGTGCATGGAATCATTGACCGTGGTGAACATGCAGAAATTTCTACTTACATATCTAAAGCAATTACAAACGACTTCAGCGGTAACATGATTGATGTGTGCCCTGTTGGTGCATTGACAGATAAAACATTCCGTTTTAAGAATAGAGTGTGGTTTACCAAGCCGGTTGAAGCTCATCGTGAGTGTACGACACCGGGCTGTTGTGGTAAAGCAACTTTGTGGTTAAGAGGTGATGAAGTGTTCCGTGTTACTGTAAGAAAAGATACATGGGGTGAAGTACAAAGTTTTGATGGTAAGCCCGGGTGGATTTGCAACACTTGTCGCTTTGATAAAAAGCAAACAAGCGATTGGGTGATAGAAGGGCCAACAAAAGTGAACCGTCATTCGGTGATTGCACAAGGGCATTATGTTGGTGTGGTAAAACCACAGGAAACTGTAGAAAAAGTATTAGATGGAAGAAAGCCAAAATTATTAATGGATATTCATGATGTGAGCCAGGTAAATAACCCCGATATTGAGTTAAGCAAGATAAACGGCCCGGCACACTCTGATACATTTAAAAAATAAAACCCAAAAGCTTTTATAAAATAGATTATGTTATTAGCAATTGATATTGCAGTATTGATTGAAAAGTTTGTTCTCATTGCAGTGGTGGTAATGAGTTCACTCGTTGTTGCCATGTACACTACGTTTGCTGAACGTAAAGTCGCAGCAATCCTGCAAGACAGGCGTGGCCCCAACCGTGCTGGCCCATTTGGCATATTGCAACCATTAGCTGATGGATTGAAACTATTCTTCAAAGAGGAAATCATTCCAAATTTTTCTTCTAAATTTTTATTTATTCTCGGTCCATGTTTGGCAATGCTAACGGCGATGATGACAGGTGCTGTTGTTCCTTGGGGAGATAAAGTGCATTTTTTTGACAGGGATATCTCATTACAGATTGCAGATGTAAACATCGGCATCCTTTACATTTTTGGAGTAGTGAGTATGGGTGTGTATGGAATAATGATTGGAAGCTGGGCAAGCAATAATAAATATTCGTTGATGGGTGGATTGAGAGCTGCTTCGCAAATCATCAGTTATGAACTGGCAATGGG
>CAZBTD010000175.1:0-4736 GCA_964494815.1 uncultured Ferruginibacter sp.
GTCGCTCCCCACCCCCCGCCCCTTCCGGAGGATTGCCATGCCCCGCCACGTCGAAGTCACCCACCAGGAATGGATCGCCGCTCCCTTGGACCGGGTGCGCGCCCAGTTCGCCGACCTGCAGCACCACATCGAGGCCCGCGTGCACCCCAAGCTGAGCTTCGAGGTGCTGCAGCAGGGCCGCGAGTCGGCGCGCTACGTGCAGCAGGTCCGCCTGCTGGGCCTGCGCCAGCGCGATGTCTTCGAGCGCCGCTTCGAGGCCGGCGGCCGCATGGTCGACACCTCGATAGAGGGCTTCAACAAGGGCGGCTCGCTGAGCTTCGACTTCGGCACCGAGGCTCGCGGCGGCCGCGACGGCACGGTGGTGACCATCACCGTTCGCCTGCCCCTGCCGCCGCTCATCGGGGGCCTGATCCGGCCGCTGCTGGCCGCACAGGTGCGCAAGGAGGTCGCGGCCGCGGCGGCCGAGGACAAGCACGACATCGAGGTCCGGGGCTATCGGGCGGCCGTCCCGCAGCGGCTGCGCCGCGCCGCCTGAGGCCGCCGCGCACCCTGCAGGGTGTCGGGGCGGCGGGTACGATGGTCGCGATGAACCCTTGCACCCTGACGCGACCCGGCGCAAACGCCGTCCCCATCGTCGTCGACTCGCCGCACAGCGGCACCGACTACCCGGCCGACTTCGGCAGCGTGCTCAGCGGGCTGGACCTGCGTGGCGGCGAGGACACGCTGGTCGACCGCCTCTACGCCGACGCGCCACGCCATGGCGCGACGCTGCTGGCGGCGCGCTTCCCGCGTGCCTACATCGACCCCAACCGCAGCCTGCTCGACATCGACCCGGAACTGCTCGACGCGCCCTGGCCGGGGCCGGTCGAGCCCGGTCGCAAGACCGAGCTGGGCATCGGCCTGGTCTGGCGGCTGATGAAGGGGCGGCCCATCTACGACCGCAGGCTGGGTGTCGCCGAACTGCAGTCACGCATAGACCGCTGCTGGCGCCCGTACCACGCGGCGCTGGCGTCGGCGCTGCAGGCGGCGTCGGCGTCTTCGCCGCTGCGCTGGCACCTGAACGTGCATTCGATGCCCGACGACGCCTACCGCCGGCTGGGCCTGCCCGAGAAGCCGCTGGCCGACGTGGTGCTGGGCAACCTGGACGGCGCGACCAGCGACCGGGCGACGATGGACCTGATCGCCCGTGCCTTCTCCGAGGCGGGCTACTCGGTGGCGCACAACGACCCGTTCAAGGGTGTGGAGATCATCCGTTCGTCGGGCCATCCCGAACGCGGCTGGCATGCGGTGCAGATCGAGGTCAAGCGTTCGCTCTACATGGACGACGCGCTGCAGCCGCACGAGGGTTTCGAGCGCCTGCGCAAGGCCTGCGACACGATGCTGGCGGCCCTGGCCGCCGAAGCACGGCGGCAGCTGGCGGGCTGACGGCGAAGCCCCTCGGGGCGCGTCGGGACGCTTCAGGGCGACTCGGCCAGCCGCAGGCGAAGGCTCTCGATGCGCGCGCGGTTGACGCCGAAGTCCTTGCGCCCGAGGCGCGAGGCCGAACGCAGCTGCACGGCGCCGGCCTGGGGGTCGAACCAGAACTCGGCGTCATCGACGAAGCGCAGCCCGCGCGAGCGGAACTGCACGTACAGGTAGTCGTCGCGCTGCTCGACGACGGTGGCCCCGGGCATGGCGGCGAGCACGGTGGACAGGCGCCGCATGGTCGATGCGGCGTCGCCGCTGGCGGGCAGCGGGGCGATGCGCGCGTAGTCGCGCTGCGGGTGGCCGGGCCACAGGTCCGCCTGGCTGCTGACGCTGTTGGGCGTGGCCGACGGTCGCGCCAGCCGGCCGTCCTTGATGCCCAGGTACGCGGGCCGGCGGCCTTCGAGCAGGCCGAAGCGCGCGCCGACGACGAGCAGCACCACGCCGAGCGCGATCAGCAGCAGCAGCCATTTGACGATCAGCATCGAGACCTGCTCCTTGCCGGTGTTCCGGCGGCCCTGCCTTTTACACCCCTGTTGGTAGGCCGACCATCGGGAGCTTTCCAGTTGCAGGCATGATGCCCCGCACAGGGTCGGGCAGCCCCCCGAAGCCCAGGGGGTCCGGCCGCAGGAGGACCGCATGCGTCGCACTCGCCCCCGTCGGACCGTTCTCGCTGGCGCGGCGGCGCTGGCCCTTGCCAGCACCCTGGCGGCCGGCATGGCCGCTGCGGTCACGCCCGAGCCCTTCAAGCTCACCACCTACGACCCGGGTCGGCCTGACCGCGTCACGGTCGGCACCATCGTCGTCGGCGACACGCGCTACAACGACGTCGTCGCCACGTTCGGGGCCCTGCTGGGCATCGGCAACGGCGTGCGCACACGCACCTACGACAGCTACGACGGCGCCAGCGGGCAGCTGCGCGTGGCGGCGGTCACGGTCGGTGGCTTCACCTACACCGATGTCGTGGTGTCCATCACCGGGGTGGTCAGCGTGGGCAGCGCCGCGCCGCTGGCCCCGGTGATCCCCGACGACCCCGGCTTTGCCGACCAATGGCATCTGCGCAACACCGGCCAGGCCGGCCCCGACGGGGTGCCGGGCAAGCCGGGCGAGGACCTGAACGCGAGCATGGCGTGGAACCACGCCACCGGCACCGGGATCCGGATCGCGGTGGTCGACGACGGGCTGGACATCGGCCACGAGGACTTGAACGTGGTTCCCGGCAAGAGCTGGGACTACCGCGTCAATGCCTACGGCGACCCGTCGTCGGAGTCGTCCTCGCACGGCACCGCCTGCGCAGGGCTGGCCGCCGCGCGCGGCCACAACGGCATCGGCGTCACCGGCGTGGCCTTCAATGCCCGCCTGGTCGGCTACAACCTGCTGTCGGCGACCAGCGGCGAGTTCGGCGCCGACGCCGTGGTCCGGGACCTGGCCGACAACCACATCTACTCCAACAGCTACGGTGCGGCCGACAGCAACGGCCTGTACTCGGACAGCGACCGGGCCTGGCGAGACGCCATCGACACCGGCACGCGCACCGGCCGCGGTGGCCGCGGGGTCGTCTACACCTGGGCCGCCGGCAACGGCGCGCCCGAGGACCGGTCCGACTACGACGGCTCGGCCAACTACCAGGGCGTGCTGGCGATCGGCTCGCTCAACGACCAGGGCAAGCGCTCGTCGTACTCGGAGCCGGGGTCCAACCTGCTGGTCATGGCCTTCGGCGGCGAACAATGCGCGCAGCACACGATGACCACGGTCGACGTGTCGGGGGCGGCGGGCTACAACAACGGCACCAGTGCCAGCACCAGTGGCGACCCCTATGTCGACTACGCCGGGGCGCCGAACTACACACGCTGCATGAACGGCACCTCCGCCGCCACGCCGGAGGCCGCCGGTGTCGTCGCGCTGATGCTCGAGGCCAACCCCGAGCTGGGCTGGCGCGACGCGCGGGCGATCCTGGCGCGCACCGCACGCAAGAACGACCCCGCCGACAGCGACTGGGTGACCAACGGCGGTGGCCACCGCGTCAATCACCAGTACGGCTTTGGCGCGATCGATGCCAACGCCGCGGTGCTGGCGGCCCGCAGCTGGGTCAACCTGCCGGCGCAGAAGACCGCCGATGCAGCGGACGAAGCGCCGCAACCCATCGTCGACAACGGGGATGTGCTGGTGAGGTCGGTGGCGATGGCCGGCTCCGGCATCACGCGCGTCGAGTTCGTCGACCTGTACGTCGACAGCGACCACCCCGAGGTCGGGGACCTCGAGATTGCGCTGCGCAGCCCGTCCGGCACGGTCAGCCAGCTCAGCGTGAGCCGCGACTGCAAGGACTCGCAAGGGGCGGTGGTCAGCTGTGGCCAGTCGCTGATGGGTGGCTTTCGCTTCGGCATCGCGCGGCTGATGGACGAGCCCGCCGACGGCGTCTGGACGCTGGCCGTCAAGGACCACCGCGCCGGCAACACCGGCACGCTGCGCCGCTGGGGGCTGCGCGTGTACGGCCACTGACCCGGACCCCCCCGCTGGCATGGCAGGAGCGAACATGACGAAGCAGACCTCGAACCCGACCCCTTCGGCCCCGCCCACCCGGACGACCGTGCCGGTAGCGCCCGCGGCGCCCGCGGCGCCACCAGCCGGCCGGCTGACACGCTGGCGCCTGGGCGCAGCGGTGCTGCCGCTGGTGCTGGCCGGCGCCGCCGCCGCGCAGGACTCGCACTACTTCGACGGCGCCCAGCGGCGCGCCGTGACGCTGCAGCCCGACCTGGTGGCCCAGTTCACGCCGCGCAGCGACCATGCCAGCGCGCTGGCGGCCGGCACGGCCGCGCTGGCCGGCGACAGCCTGATGCGCATCGTCAGGCGCCCGTCCGTGGTCAGCCGCACGACCACTTCCAGCGACGACTCGCCGGTCTATCGCGAGGGCAACTCACCGGCCGGGCGCCTGATGGCCCTGCCGGGCGGTGTGCTGCTGAAGTTCCAGCCCGACTGGACGCGCGAGCGCATCGACAGCTGGCTGGCGGCGCAGGGGCTGGCGGTCACGCGGCCGCTGGCGCAGGGCGGCCACTGGTTCTTTGTCGCGACGCCGCCAGGACGCGCCGCGCTGGACACCGCCAACCGCCTGCACGAAACCGGCGAGCTGCTGGTCGCGCTGCCCAACTGGTGGCGTCAGACGCAGACCCGCTGAGCCGGCGCCGGGCGGCTGCCGGGCCCTCGCGGGCTGGCTAGCGCCTGCGCCCGCCGCCGAGCAGCGAGCCCAGCACGCCGCGGATGATCTCGCGGCCCAC
>CAZBTD010000176.1:0-4696 GCA_964494815.1 uncultured Ferruginibacter sp.
AAGAGATTAAAATCATCATTATATGATGGAGCAATAGCCCTGTATATTTCAGAATTTTCTTTAAATATAAATCCTGCGGGGTCACGAAATGAAGCAGGATTAATCTCGGGAGAGGGCATTAAACGTATGTCAGTTAATTTTCTCTTTCTTCTTGATTGATTGTTTTTTTACTTCTGGAAAAAATTTTTCTGAAAGTGTTTTTAAAAAAAAACATAAAAGCAGCAAATCCGGCAACTATAACTTGTACGGCCAAGCTTCCTACACCTGGATCTATGTATAATAATATAGATTGGAAATATGACAATTGATGAAAATAAATAATTAGTGCGAAGATATAATTTTTTTATGGATTTATTTGTAATAGAAAAAATATTATTATTGAACTTGTAACTAAACATGTCGAGCTTATAACATAATAAAAAGCATATTTGGTTTGAAGAAAGAAAATATACTATGTTGCCATTTTCACAAACACCTATTTCCGTTTTAACTCATGCTAATAGAATGATTAGCGTTTTTCCTGATCCGTACAAAGCTAACATAGATCCAAAAAGTATAAACTCATTTAGTGATGAATGGATGAAATTTGATCATTTTAAGGATAAGGAAATCGAAAGTGCGGGGAAGCAATATTTCGACATTATGGGACCGGAAATTTTAACCAAGGATTCTGTTGTGCTGGATATAGGTTGTGGATCAGGGAGGTGGAGCAAGTACATTTCTAAGAATGTAAAATGGGTAGAAGCAATTGATCCCAGTCAGGCGGTTTTAAGTGCTGCAGCACTAACAAAAGATTTATCTAATATTCGAATAAGCAAAGCATCAGTTGATAATATTCCTTTTGCGGATAATAGTTTTGATGTGGTATTTAGCTTAGGTGTTTTACATCATATTCCCGATACAGCCGCTGCAATGAAAAAATGCGTTGCTAAAGTAAAGGCAAACGGTTGGTTTCTTGTATACTTATATTATAAGCTAGATAATAGGGGTATTTTTTATAAATGGTTGTTTTATCTTTCAAATTTATTTAGAAAAATCATAAGCTCTCTTCCTTCTGTTCTAAAGTTATTTATATGTGACTTGATTGCATTCGTTATTTATCTTCCTTTGATTTCGTTTTCAAAAATCGTACGCATGGTTCTTCCTTCTAGTAATTTGTATAAAAAGATACCCTTATCTTATTATTGCGATAAGTCATTTAATATTATAAGAAATGATGCATTGGATAGATTTGGAACTCCTTTAGAACAGCGCTTTTCTAAAAATGAAATAGAACAAATGATGCGTTTTGCAGGATTGACCAATATCAAATTTTCCCCTAACGAACCCTATTGGCATGCAATCGGACAAAAAATATAAAATAGCATTTTTAATCCCATATCCTTTAGGAGTTGCACCAGGGCAGAGGTTCAGATTTGAGCAATACATATCATTTCTGAACAACTATGGATATGAAACAGTTTTTTTTCCCTTTATAAATCACGAGCTCAATGCTCTTTTATATTCAAAAGGTTTTGTTTTCAAAAAAGTACTTTATCTATTTAGCTCTTATTTAAAAAGATTTAGAGATATATATAAAATTAGAAATTATGACGCTGTCTATTTATTTAGAGAATCATGTTTCTTAGGTCCACCTATTTTTGAATACATTATTTTAAAGATATATAAAAGAAAAGTCATTTTTGATTTTGACGATGCAATTTGGCTTTCTAATGTTTCAGAAGCAAACAAGATGTGGAAGTGGTTGAAATTCCCTAAAAAAACCAATTTTTTTTTAAAGAATGCTTCTGTGGTTACAGCAGGAAATAACTATTTAGCAATGTATGCAAAGAAATTTTCCATGAATGTTTATGTAATTCCTACAACCATCGACACATCTTATCATGCTGATAATAAAAAACATTCTCAAAAAAATAAAATAATAATTGGATGGACTGGATCTGAGACGACAATTAAATATTTTGAGAGGGAAGAAGCAATGATTTTTAATTTATTAAAAAAATATAGCCATTCTATTGAGTTTAGAGTGATTTCTAATAAACCATCTGCATTAAAGCATCCGCAAATTTCTTTTGTAGAATGGAAAAAAGAAACTGAAATAGAAGATGTTTTAGAATTTGATATTGGTATAATGCCCCTTCCAAATGATGAATGGGCAAAAGGGAAATGTGGATTTAAAGGCTTACAGTATATGTCTTTGGGAATTCCTGCTGTAGTATCACCTGTTGGTGTTAATACTGAAATTATTAACAATGGTATTAATGGTTTTTATGCAGCATCACATATAGAATGGAATAATACTTTATCTAAATTAATTGATGATGTGCACCTGAGAGAGAAAATTGGTAAAGAAGGTAAGAAGACAATAGAAAAGTATTATTCTGTTAATTCGCAGAAAAGCAAATACATTGAAATATTCAATAAGGTTTTTTCGTAATTCTTTATAACTATATATGATTAAATAAGAAGAGTTCTTATAATCCTTATTTTTGTTGCAATGAACTCAACTGATGTAATAATTAGTTATTGGGACTGGTTATTATGCCCTTTTTACCTATTGATAATTTTTGTTGTAGCATCAAGAATTAAAAATAGAAACATAAAGATAAATGCCACTTATAAATATTTTTTATGGGGGTTATTTGCAAAAATATTTGGAGCTATTTCTCTTTGCCTTATTTATGTTTATTATTATAAAGAAGGAGGAGATACTCTTCATTATCATTCTTCTTCTGTAGCATTTGTTAACTTGTTTTTTCAGAGCCCAATGAATTTTTTCAAGGTTTTTTTTGGAGGACCTACATCTGAGAACTACTCCTATTTTAATCAGGAGACAGGATATCCTGATTTTTTTGTCGAACAATATGAGGTGAATGTTTCTAAATTGCTTGTTGTTTTAGAAATAGTTGCTTTAAAGAGTTATATTATTACTTCTGTATTTATGGCTGTAGTTAGCTATACAGGTGTATGGAAGTTATACCAGATGTTTTCACAGATATATCCTAACCTTCGTAAGTCTTTTGCATTTGCTATATTATTTACACCATCTGTAGTATTTTGGGGGTCGGGTATTTTGAAAGACTCCTGGACCATTTCTGCATGTGGATGGTTCTGTGTTTCCTATTATAAAATATTTTTCTCTAGAAAATCTATTCTCAAGAATAGCCTATTTCTTTTTCTAGCATCTACTATATTAATTATAATTAAACCTTATATTTTTATTGCTCTCTTACCTGCAAGTCTAATTTGGGCAACATGGAATAAAGTAGTGGAGATAGAAAATCTGATTATAAAAATCCTGATTATTCCTGTGATGTTTTTGTTTGGTGCAGGTAGTGGTTTTTTAATTTGGAGCTATGTTGCTTCTTATCTGGGAGTTTATTCGTCTCTTGATGGTATGATTCAAAAGGCATATGCTTCATCCGAAGATCTTAAACAGGACTATTACCAAGGTAATTCATTTGATTTAGGAGATTTTGACCCTACATTGCAAGGATTGTTGTCGAAAGCCCCACAAGCAATCACAGCAGGGTTATTTAGACCATTTATATGGGAAGCAAAAAATATTGTAATGTTTTTATCAGGGATAGAAAATGTTATTATTCTTTCTTTTTGCCTTTATGTCTTATTGAAAAAGCCTACAACTATTCTTAGTAGTTTGTATTTCAATCCAGTTGTATTGTTTTCTTTGGTGTTTGCTATTGTATTTGCTTTTTCAGTTGGCATTTCTACTTCTAATTTTGGAGCTTTGGTACGACTTAGAATCCCATTACTTCCTTTTTTACTTAGTGGGCTCATCATTACTCACTTTAGAGGGGCTATAAATAATAATAAACTAAAGTAATAGATAAATAAATTGCCTTATATACTGTTTCGGCAATACTATAGTTTCTGTGTCGTTCTGCAATTGCACGTATTTTATGTTTTAATTCTTGAGTTGGCACATTCTTTAGTAAAAAATCAATTTTTTTTATTGCTTTTAAATAAGCTTCATAATTCATTGCTTCGATAACGGTGCCAATGTCATTTTTCTCTATTATTTCTGAGTCCTCTGATATGTGTTTTGTAATTACAACAGGCAAACCCAATGCCCAGTATTCTCCATCTTTAATAGGGGTGCAGTATTTTTTGGTAAGGACTGGTTTTACGGGGGTAATGGCAAAATCACCCAGTCCAATATAATCCGGTGTTTGATGATGCGGAACAAAAAGGTGGGTAATGATATTCAAAGAAATTTTTGATTCCTTGCAAAGGTTTTCTATTTCTTCTTTGGGGTGAGGGGTTAAGAGCAGGGCATGAAATTTATCTCCCCAGTATTCATGTGCGGTTTTGAAAAAGTCAAATACTTCGGCTTTTAAATAAATTCCTCCAAACTTGCCGGCATACACGCAAATTATTTTATTTTCTAATTGGAGTTGATGAAGAAGAAAGGTGTTTTTTTTCTTATTCAATGAAAAGGAATTTAAGTCAACACAAGCCGGTTTGGTGAAAAAATTTTTAATCAAAACCCGGTATTTTTCTTTAGTATACGTTAACATACCTTTGTTAGCTGCTATGATAGCTATTGCTTTTTCTGCTTGCTTTTTTTCGAAATAGGATAAAACCTTGAAGGGAAATCCTGATTTTTTCCATGTTCCATTTTCTACCATAGCCTCGGCATGAGGCTCATAACTATCTACAATGAGAGGAGTGCGAG
>CAZBTD010000177.1:0-3287 GCA_964494815.1 uncultured Ferruginibacter sp.
GTATCTCTAAATTCTGTTCTTCTAACGATCTTGGCCCTTCTTAATGCACACATAATTGTGGTGTGATCACGATCGAACACTCTTGATATTTCAGTGAGAGAAAACCCAGATTTTCTTAAGGCATAACATGCTATAGCTCGTGCTCTTGCAACACTCTTTAATCTTGATCTTCCGCGCAAAACTTGCTCATCTATGCCTACCTTTGTTTTTAGGTAATCCCAAAATTCTTGTCGCACTTTAATCCCTACTTGCTTATTCATTAGAATTTGATCCTTGGGAGCCATGAGATATGCCCAGACTTAGGGGTTCTGTATCGGATAAGTAAGTACAATACAAATGTTGCTATAAAGAAGGTGGCAAGTATCATACTTCACCTTCATTTCGAGCAGATAATTCAACGTACTCGCCGGGGGTCTTTGCAACAGGTAGTTTAAGATCAGCACATACTTCTTCTAACTCCTCCTCTAACTCAGCAAGTGACTTCGATCTTATAGTTACAAGCGTTGGGTCATTGCGGTGGCCCCATCCCAAATTTGCGCACAAAATATCACACTGATAAAGTTCGTCTCGCCCAGCGAAAGTTGTTGTCCATCTCACGTAGAAAAATGGGGGGGGGTGATTCAAGCCTTCGCATCCTCTTGTTTAGTTGCAGTCGGTTGTCGCTTATGGAGCATGTAGTAGCTCTGCCGAGGGATTTTGGCAACTGCACAACAATGCTTAGCTGTAAACCCCCTAGCCACCATCCTATCTACCCATAGATAGATTTCGGCCCTTGTTGAGGGCACCGGATCAATTTTAAGGATTTCTTCCATTAGGCACAATCCTAGCACGGGCTAGACATGGTTGTCAAGGACAATCTGACAACCTGGTATTTTTGCTTGATTTACAAAAAGATTAGGCGCATACTAGAAATTTGTGACTAGACAATGGCATAATTGACTCATGCCCCAAGAAAACCGGGCAAGAGAGTCAAAATGAACATTCACAAAAGCGGACTTACTGCAAAGCGAGTCTTTGAAGTCGCCGATAAAACCGCAAAGCTCTATAACGGATACAGCTATGAGGCAGCGATTGAATACAACGAATCGCTTGAAAACATTGACGAGAGGCTTATCTCAACAGCCGTTATCGGAGCTTGCCAAACAACAGTTTCGTCCGAGATAGTTAAGTCTCGACAACGCCTAGATGAACTTGTATCAAAGTGCATAGACATTCCTGCCGTTGATCGGAGGGTTGTATGAGCGTTTGGCAAAACCCTTATCTTCCCGAAGGTTGCACCGACGCGATGATCGAAGAAGCCTATGGATACGATTTGCCCAACATGCCTCAGTGCGCAAGTTGTCAAAACGAAACTTGCGACGTTGTTGAAATTGATGATGTTCTAGTATGCGTGAATTGCTTAGTTGGGGAGCACGACTGGAACCGTGTTTTTTACACAGAAAGGATGGGTGTAAGTTAATGATTAACGAAAAACTACAACAAACAACCGTCATTGATGGGATTATATACGACTCTGAAACAGGCGAATGTCTGGGCACAGTAAAGCCAGAGTTTCATGTTACCGACCAAGCAAGTGCTGAATGGGTTCTTGAAAAGGCTTCGGCGTTAGACCAAGACATTGCTGGATTGACGGCGCGTAAAAATGCGCTCATTGCGAACATGGACGTGATGATTAAAGAGAAGTCCAATCAGAAGGCAGGGCTCCTTTATCGGTTCGGGCCTGAGCTTGAGCACTTTGCAAAAGAGAACTTGCCGAAAGGCAAAAAGACTTGGACTTGCCCGTTTGGGTCTGTGGGGTTCCGCGCCACGCAAGCGAAGATCGAAGTGCAAGATGAAGAACGGGCAATGGCATGGGCTAAGCAATTTGCGCCCGAAGCAATTAAGGTTAAGGAGTCTTTGCTTAAATCGCTAATCCCAGACGATCTAATCACTAAGTTCTTGGACGATCCGACTGGAGCCGACGCTGAAGGTTTTACCGTCGTTCCCGCAGGTGAGTCCGCGACTATCAAGACAGGAATTTAACGCCTTACACAACTATTACAAGGAAAAAACAAACAAATGAGTAACATAGCAACCCAAAGCAAGCCCGGAACGGGCATCGTCGGGACAGTCAGGTTTTCGTATCTGTATGTCCATGAACCACGAAAAAACGAACTTAAGAACAACGAAGAAGAGTTCTCTGTCACTGTTCTTATTCCTAAGACTGCAAACGAGTTCTGTCAAGACCCTGATTCAGTAAAAAAGAAAATCGGGGGACTAATGAAAGAGGCTGCTGCCGATAAGTTTGGCGACAAACTCCCCTCTAACCTTCAACTGCCACTCAAAGACGGCGATGTTGAACTTACGAGCAACGGAGAGCCAAAGCAGCCAGGGTATTGGTACGTGAAAGCCAAATGCTCTTTCAAGCCTGTCCTGATCGACGGATACCGCAACCCAGTAGAAGACAAGGACGCATGGGTGTCTGGTGACTGGGGCAACGTGAAACTCAGTTTCTACGGCTACGACCAAGCTGGAAACAAGGGGGTCTCTTGCGGGCTCAGGGCTATCCAGTTCACCAGGAAAGGTGAACCATTAGCGTCCAGCGATCCCAAAGCAATCGCCAACGAGTTCGACCTTGTTGAATCACCTTCCGGTGGTTTCGACCCATTTGCGGAGGAGTGATGATTATGGTTGCACGTAAAATCCAATCCTGTCAAGAAAACGTCAATGTTGAAATAATCACCCCATCAATTGCATCTGAATTAGGGTTTCAGGTGATAGTATGACACCACTAGAGGCCACCGTCCAACTCATGACCAACTGGGCCGTTACAGGGCTCTTAAAGAACCGCACCCCGGAAGAACTCCGGGGAGACGCTATAAGCCTCTGTACAGGTCTCACAGGGGCCACAAACACTAAACCGACACGCAAACCAAAGAAGCAAGAAGTCACACCGGAGGTAGAATATGACCCTTTCAACCTATAACTTTCAACCGTTCGAACCGCAGACCCCTGAGTACCCGGTCGTACCGTTTACGACAGAGTCATGGAGCGGTGAAAAAGACGAGCATGGCGACCCTGCAATTTATTGGATCGAGTTTGAATGCGAAAAAAAGATTATGCGGTGTTCCTGCATGGACGCGACGTGTCGCATTAAAAATTACAAACCAATCGGCTCTCCACAAGCCTGCAAGCATTCCAGACTAGCAAGCCAGATTTTATGGCCTGTCATCGCTAAGGCTCTAGGAGTGGTAAATTGAACAGGGACGTTGCTCAAAAGGGAATCGTGAATGTTCTCCCTGACTCGG
>CAZBTD010000177.1:3387-4666 GCA_964494815.1 uncultured Ferruginibacter sp.
AAATTGAACAGGGACGTTGCTCAAAAGGGAATCGTGAATGTTCTCCCTGACTCGGTACGTCCCTCTTCCACTTATGGAGGTGGGTTGTGAAGTTCACTCCTGGGCCGTGGGTTCCTTACCATGCGTCGTGCCATTCCGAATCGGCTGATATTGTCGTAGCTAACGACACTAACGACCGCATTTGTGTGACTTGCCCGCAATCAACCGAAGGACAAGAATTGGCAAACGCTAATTTACTTGCCGCCGCTCCTGATTTGTACGAAGCGTTAGTAAAAGCTAACTACATAATTGGCAAACTTGCTGGTTGGAGTGGGCACGACTTGTGTGTGAAGAAAGCCTATGGCTACGATCTGATTCCTGCCGCTCTTGCAAAAGCCAGAGGTGAGGCCGTCACAGACGAGGGGGTTGAAAGTGAAACAGCATAAATGGGAAGTCAATGGCGAGACTAAAGTTGTCACAGTCTTTGACGAGTTTCGATCAGAGGCGCATGGGGTAACCGAACGGCAAGTCCACCAAGAGTTAATCCATCTTTCGTCCACCCTTACCACTACTCAATCAGAAAACAAGGCATTGGTAGATGAGATCGTAATGCTAAGAGAAGCGTTGAAAGGGTCGCTTGATTTTATAGATCAGGTGGTGGACAAATCTCCTGCGGAGTTTTACGATCCGGTTCACCCTATGCTTGAAGGCGTCAGGTTTGTGCTAGAGACGGGCCGCGCCGTACTTGGAGGGGTTGAGTAGATGGCTAAATATGTCGAGTGTGCTTGCGATCAGTGCGGGGCAACGGTTCAAAAGGAAACAGGCCATTATAACCGATCCAAAAAGCTGGGAATGAGGTTGTTTTGCAACAAAGCCTGTGCTGGATTATACCGTAAAACCGACACACGGACGCCGGAGCAAAAGCGAGCGGACAAACGGGAATATGACGCCAATTACCGCAAGACTAGCCCGACTCTGAAACAACGAAGGGCCGACTATTACAAGCGCACATGCGACAGAGAAAAGGAGCGCCAAATCCGCCAAGCTCGAATGCCAAAGCATATTGAGTATTGCAGGCGACCTGAATACAAAGCATGGAAACGCGAGTACGACTTTGATTATAGAGCCCGTGAGTTTGGCGAGTTTGCCGAGGCTTACAAGGCAACTGTTCTTATCAACCGCGAGGTCAAAGCCCGCATGACAAACGCCGAGATCAGACAGGTCAACGGCACAAACAACAAAGCGAAGAAAAGGAAACAAACAGCATGGAACTTACTGCAACAAATTTGAAGACGGCACT
>CAZBTD010000178.1:0-4665 GCA_964494815.1 uncultured Ferruginibacter sp.
CAGCCAGGCGTGCTCGGGGCCGACGCCGGGATAGTCGAGCCCGGCCGAAACCGAGTGCGTCTCGATGATCTGGCCGTTCTCGTCTTCCATCAGGTAGGTGCGGTTGCCGTGCAGCACGCCTGGGCGACCGGCGTTCAGCGGGGCCGAATGGCGGCCGGTGTCGAGGCCATCGCCGGCCGCCTCGACGCCGTACATCGCGACCGAGGCGTCGTTGAGGAAGGGATGGAACAGGCCGATGGCGTTCGAGCCGCCGCCGACGCAGGCCACCAGCGCATCGGGCAGCCGGCCGAAACCGGCGAGCACCTGTTCGCGCGCCTCGCGGCCGATGATGCACTGGAAGTCGCGCACCATCATCGGATACGGGTGCGGCCCGGCGACGGTGCCGATCACGTAGAAGGTGTCATCGACGTCGGTGACCCAGTCGCGCAACGCCTCGTTCAGCGCGTCCTTCAGCGTCTTCGAGCCGGACTGCACCGGCACGACGCTCGCACCGAGCAGCTTCATGCGATAGACGTTCGGCGACTGGCGCTTCACGTCCTCGGCGCCCATGTAGACCACGCATTCGAGCCCGAGGCGCGCGGCGATGGTCGCGGTCGCGACGCCGTGCTGGCCGGCACCGGTCTCGGCGATGATGCGCGTCTTGCCGAGGCGCTTCGCGAGCAGGGCCTGGCCGATGGTGTTGTTGACCTTGTGCGCGCCGGTGTGGTTGAGGTCCTCGCGCTTGAGCCAGATCTGAGCCCCGCCGATCTCGCGGCTGGTCCGCGCGGCATGGTAGATCGGACTGGGACGGCCGACAAAGTGCGCCAGTTCGTGACGGAACTCGGCCTGGAACTCGGGGTCGCCGCGGTAGCGCTCGTAGGCGGCCCGCAGTTCGTCCAGGGCATGGGTCAAGGTCTCGGCGACAAAGCTGCCGCCATAGGGCCCGAAGTGCCCGCGGGCATCGGGTTGGGAGTAGTTCAGCATGAATCCTCGCGACATGGCCATGGCGGACGGTGCCGCCATGGCAGGGGTTCAGCGCGAGCCGAGCAGCCTGTCGGCTTCGCGTACGGCATCGCAGAACCGGCGCATCAGCGCGGCAATCTTCAGGCCCTTCTGGCCCGGTACACCGCTCTCCACGCCGGAACTCACGTCAACGGCCCAGGGCCGGACGCGCAGCACCCCATCGATCACGTTTGCCGGATTCAACCCACCAGACAAAACGAGCGGAGCGGGAACGTTTGGTGGAATCAGTGACCAATCGAAGACCTTTCCGCCGCCCCCGAAACCCTCGACAGGGGCGTCGAGCAGCAGCGCCTGGGCACCACGGTACCGGGCGGCGAAGTCTAGCAAATCGAAACCCGGCTGCATCCTCGCCGCGCGCATCCACGGTCGCCCGCTGGCCTGGCAGTCCTCGGGCGTCTCGTCGCCGTGAAACTGCAGCAGGGCCAGCGGCAGCGAATCCGCCGCCCGTCGTACCTCGTGTGGTGACGCGTTGACGAACAGCAGCACCGGGGTGACGAAGGGCGGCAATCGCGCCGCCAGTGCGAGTGCACGCTCGAGACTGAGCCCCCGCGGGCTGCGGGCGTAGAGGTTCAGGCCGATCGCATCGGCACCGGCTTCGACGGCGTCGTCGACGTCGGCCTCGCGCGTCAGACCGCAGATCTTGATCCTGGTGCGGCTCATCGCAGGCTCGTCGGGCCCGCCCGGCCGCCGCCCGCCCGCCGCCGTTCAGCGACTCTCCCCCCCCAGCGGCAGCCAGTCCTCGGCCAGGCTCGATTGCGGGATCTCATGGCAGCTATCGTAGTACGGGCCGACAAAGTACAGGCCGTCGGGCGGGAAGGTGGGTGCCGCCTCCTCACGGGCTCGCGAAGCCAGCACATGCGCCACCCAGGAAGCCGGTTGCCGTCCACTGCCGACTGTCACCAGGCAGCCCATGATGTTGCGCACCATGTGGTGGACGAAAGCGCTGGCGTCGAACTCGAACTGCCAATAGGCCCCTCGTCGGTCTATGGTCAGGCCCCTCAGTTGCTTGACCGGTGTTTGCGCCTGGCAACCGGAGGCTCGAAAGGCACTGAAGTCATGCTCGCCGATCAGGCACGCCGCGGCCTGCCGCATCGCCGTCGCGTCGAGTGGTCGAAACACCCAGCCGCAGAGCCCCTGCTCGATCGCCGGGCGCGCGGGCGACTCGCGCACGACATAGCGGTAGCGACGCCCGACGGCGCTGTGGCGGGCGTGAAACCCCGCCGCCACAGGCCTCGCCCACTGGACCGCGATGTCCCGCGGCAGGAACCGGTTGGTGCCGCGCACCCAGGAGAACAGGGCCCGCGACGGCGCGGCGTCGAGATGCACGACCTGGTTCAGGGCGTGCACACCCGCGTCGGTCCGGCCCGCACAGTGCACACGCACCGCCTGCCCCAGGAAAGCGGCCAGCGCCTGCTCGAGCTTGTCCTGGACCGTTTCGCCACCGGGCTGCGACTGCCAGCCCCGGTAGGCGCCCCCCCGATAGGCCACACCGAGCGCGATGCGCCCGCGCCCGCCCTCAGGCCAGGGCATTCAGCATCGTCTGCGCCTTGGACCGCACCGTGCCTTCCGCCTTCGCCACCACTTCCTCCAGCAGGTCCCTGGCCCCTTCCAGGTCGCCGATCTGGCGGAACTCCTCGGCCAGTTCGAGCTTGCGGGCCAGCGGGTCACCCTCACCGGACAGCGTTCCCCCGGCCGTCGCCAGGGCGGCCCCCGCCCCCGCCGCCGTGCGCTGCACCGAGATCGTCGACTGGTCGTCGTCACCCGGCAGGATGAAGTTGCCGAAGTCGACCGACGGATCCGTCTGTCGCTGAGGCAGTGGCGAGGTCTTCGGCGTCGATTCGTCGAGGCTCAGGTCGCCCAGGTCGAAGTCGAGCATGCCAGCGGAGTCGCCCGGCGCAGGCGCCGGGGCTGCATGCGCAGGCGACGGGGCCGGCGGCGTCATGTCGAAATCCAGCCCCGGGTCGCCGCGCAACGCCACTCCTGTCTGCAGGGCCTGGGTGGTTTCCACCGCCGACGGCGCTGCAGCCCCGATGTCGAGATCGAGGTCGAGTCCTCCGGCGTCCGCTTCGGGCTCCGGCACGAAGGCCGGCTCCGAGGGCAGCGCCGCATGAGGCAACGTGCTGGCGCCCAGCGGCTCGACGGCATCGTCGCCCCCCTGCTGAAGTGCCGCCGGCTGCCCACCCGGTTGGTACAAGGAGTTGTCTGCATCGATCTGCAGCCCCATTTCCTGGACCTTGGCCCAGTCCTCGCCCTCACCCTTGGTCAGCGAAAAGACCTGTGTGGCCAGCAGTTCGTAGCCCTTGATGTCGCGCCGCTTGGCGTAGACCTCCAGCAGCTTGGTCCTGATGGCCATGCGCTGCGGGTTGGCGCGCATCGCTTCCTTCAGGATCTCCTCGGCTTGCAGGTCACGCCCGTAGGCCAGGTAGACATCGGCCTCGGCCACCGGGTCCACGTCCCCGATGGCATCGAGCTGGCTGAGCGAGTAGCTCATCGAGGACGAGGCCTGCGACGAGCTGGCCGGCGCACCATCGCGCGTGTCGACGCGCTGGCCGCCGCTGGCGCCGAAGAACGAATCCGGCTGCAACCGGCTCTCGAGGAAAGAGGTCTCGCCGCCCGCCTTGCGCATGCGGGCACGGGCGCGATAGATGCCCAGGCCGACGAGCAGCGCAACCAGGACCCCTGCGCCGGGGAGCACCATCGGGTTCTCGAGCAGCGATGCGACGAAGCCGGGTTCCTCCACAGGCGGTTGCGGGGGCGAGGCCTTCTTGGCCACAGGGGCAGATGCGGCCGCGACGACTGGGGGCGGCGCAGGGGCAGGCTGTGCAGCCGGCGGTGGCGCCTGCGTGGCCGGTGCCGGCGAAGGGGCGGGTGCCGGTGCAGGAACGACTGCCGGCGCCGGAGCGGGCGCGGCGGCAGGCGCTGGAGCCGGCGCGGGCGGCGCGACCGTGGCCGGCACCGCAGGCAAGCCGGGCGCAGGGGGTTTCGCTGCCGGGCTCTGGGTGGTCGCAGGCCCAGGGCCGGCAGGCGATTTGGCAGCCGATGCGCTCTGCTGCAGGCGCTTGAGGTCCTCGACGTTGCGCGCCAGTTCGGCAACCCGTGTCGCCTCGTCCTTGCGCTGAGCGTCCTTGGACAGCTTGGCTTCCGGCGCAGTCGGTTTCACCGCCCCTTGCGACAAGGTCAACTTGTCGGGCGCCTGTCCCGCACCTTGCTTGCGGTCGTCGACCTTGGCCGTCACGCTGCCGGCCGCCTGGCGGGCAGGACCGCTGTCGGCCTTGGCAGTGGCACCCGACGCCAGGCGCTGGCGATAGGCCGCGAAGTCGGTGCTCTGCGCCTGGATGACTTCACGCGCCTCGGCGGCACCGAGCTTGCGCAACTCGTCGGCCGCCGGGACGTTGAGAACGGCACCGGCCTTCAGCCGGTTCATGTTCTCGCCGGAAAACGCCTGCGGGTTGCCGCGATAGAGCGACACCAGCATCTGGTCCAGTGAAACGCCCGGCCGACGCACACGCTCGGCGATGCGCGACAAGGAGTCGCCCGGCTTGACCTGCACCTGGTCGACCGATGTGGATGTCGTGGCCACCGGAGGCACCACGGGCCGCACGGGCGCCGGTGCCGGGGCTGGCGCCGGCGGCGGCGATGCCGCGGCAGCGGGGCTGGGTGGCG
>CAZBTD010000179.1:0-4622 GCA_964494815.1 uncultured Ferruginibacter sp.
ATATTCTTCAGCGTTTGGATGAATTTCTTCACAGAATGATTTTTAAAAATTTCTTTAAACTAAAAAGACGCTTTTCATACCTGCCTATTGTATGGCAAGCAGGAATGCGTCTGCAAATATCGGGGAATTATTTTACTATCTCAACAGTACCACCAGCAGCTTCTACGGCAGCTTTTGCTTTAGCGCTGATAGCATGTACTTTGAAACCAAATTTTCCTTTCAGTTCTCCATTACCCAAAATCTTAACCCTGTCTGTTCCACTAATCAAACCGTTAATGTATAAATTTTCAGGAGAAAATTCTGTGATGCCATATTTCTCTGCAAAGTGATCAATCTGTCCTAGATTAATTGCTTTGTATTCAATACGGTTAATGTTTTTAAATCCACGTTTTGGTACACGGCGCTGTAAAGGCATCTGGCCACCTTCAAAAGCAGCTTTTACTTTATAACCGGTACGGCTTTGTCCACCTTTATTACCTTTTGTAGAGGTGCCGCCTTTACCACTTGCTTCACCACGGCCAAGACGCTTGTCTTTGTGTACTGCACCTGCCGCTGGTTGTAGAGAATGTAAATTCATTGTTATTGATTTTGTACTTACGGGGTATCACCCCTCGCTTGTTAATTATTTTAAATTATAAATTTTAAATGTTGAATTGAATGCAATTAATTTAAAATTTAGCATTCAACATTTAAAATTATCGTTAAGCCTGCTCAACTTTTACCAGGTGGTTTACTTTATTCACCATACCCAGTATCTGCGGAGTAGCTTCTACTTCAACAGAAGCATTAATTTTTTTTAAGCCCAATGCTTCCACTGTTCTTTTTTGGCGCTCCGGCCTGTCAATTACACTTTTAACTTGTGTTATCTTAATCTTAGCCATAAACTTATTTGTTTAAGGTTGAAGGTTGAAGGTTGAAGGAATTATTTCCCATTCACCACTCACCATTCACCATCTTATCCGTTAAATACTTTCTTTAAAGATACCTGCCTGATTTTAGCAACGGCTACAGGCTCACGTAAAGTTGCCAAAGCTTTTACAGTTGCCTTTACCACATTATGTGGATTAGCACTACCAAGGCTTTTTGCTAATACGTCAGTAATACCAGCCGCTTCAAGCACAGCTCTCATACTGCCTCCTGCTATCACACCAGTACCATGAGCGGCTGGTTTGATAAGGATTTTTGCAGCACCTTCTTTAGTCCATTGTTCATGAGGAATTGTGCCATGCCTTACAGGAACTTTTATCAAATTCTTTTTAGCATCTTCAATACCTTTTGTAATAGCTTCCTGTACTTCTTTTGCTTTACCAAGCCCTTGTCCTACTACGCCATTACCATTACCTACCACAACCAATGCTGAGAAACTAAATGCACGGCCACCTTTTGTAGTTTTTACCACACGGTTTATTGCAACTACTTTTTCTTTTAATTCAAGCTCACCTGCCCTTACCCTCGTTTCGTTTGATTTTAACATTGTATGATTCTGATTAGAAATTTAAAATTAGAATTGTAAACCGCCTTCTCTTGCGCCATCAGCCAAAGCCTTTACACGACCATGATAGATATATCCACCACGATCGAATACAACAGCCTTAACACCTAGGTCAACAGCCTTTCTGGCAATAGCACCACCAACCAGCTTGCTCGTTTCCGATTTTGTTCCCTTTTGGGCTTTTATATCTTTATCTTTTGAAGAAGCAGATGCAATGGTTGTACCTGTTTCATCATTTATCAGTTGTGCATAGATATCAGAATTACTCCTGAAAACGCTTAACCTTGGTTTTGAAGTAACACCTGTCACTCTTTTACGAATGCGGTATTTTATCTTTTGCCTTGCACTTGCTTTTGAGTTCATATTCTTATTATTTGCTCCCCCGATTCTGCCGGGGAATAATTTGAAAATTATTTATTATTTACCTGCAGCTTTACCGGCTTTTCTCCTCAATACTTCACCTGCAAATTTCACACCCTTGCCTTTGTATGGTTCTGGCTTACGCAAACTGCGGAGTTTAGCACACACCTGGCCAAGCAATTGTTTATCGGCGCCTTCCAATATTATCATTGGGTTTTGTCCTTTTTCCTGGGAGGTGGCTACTTTTAATTCTTTAGGAATTTCAAAAATGATATTGTGAGAATAACCTAGAGCAAGATCAAGCATATTGCCTGTGTTAGCTGCTTTAAAACCTACACCCACCAACTCCATTTTCTTCGCATATCCTTCAGTAACTCCTTTAACCATGTTACTGATCAAAGAACGATACAAACCATGCAATGCTTTGTGACGGATTTGATCAGTTGGACGGCCAATTTCGATTGTTCCTTCCTTTGCTTCTACTTTGATGTCTCTGTCAACTAATTGTTTCAATTCGCCTTTAGGCCCCTTTACAGTTACCACGTTGTCGCTGCCAACTGTAATTGTTACACCTTTGGGAACTTCTACTGGCTTTTTACCTATCCTTGACATGTCGATTTTATTTTTTTTGTTTATTGTATCTGGTTAGTGTTCAGCCACGACGGAGGCTTAATTATCAAACCGCTTAAATCCTAGTAAATGTTGCAAAGTACTTCGCCACCTACATTCTGAGATTTTGCTTCTTTATCAGTCATTACACCTTTAGATGTAGAGATGATAGCAATACCCAAACCATTCTTCACTCTTTTAAATTCTTCTGGTTTAGCATAAGTACGCAAACCCGGGCGGCTCACCCTTTCCAAGCTTTGAATAACGGGCAATTTTGTAGCAGCATCATATTTCAATGCTATCTTAATCAAGCCTTGTTTGTTATCGTCTTCAAATTTGTATTTAAGGATATAACCTTTATCGTACAAAATTTCAGTAATGCGTTTCTTTAAGTTTGAAGCCGGTATTTCAACAATACGGTGGTTAGCCATTTGTGCGTTACGGATTCTTGTAAGAAAATCTGCTATAGGATCAGTTACCATTGTTATTTAGTAATTAGTTTGTTTAAAATTTATTTCAATGCGATATCCTTCTTGTCTGAGTACTTAGTACTAAGAGCTCGGTGGTACTGTTTACCAGCTTGCTTTTGTTACACCTGGAATTTTACCCTGTGAAGCCATGTCACGGAACATATTCCTTGACAAACCAAAATGCCTCATATATCCACGTGGACGCCCTGTTAACATGCAACGGTTTCTCAACCTTACTGGCGATGCATTCTTTGGCAATGCATCCAACGCCTTGTAATCACCGGCTGCTTTAAGAGCCGCTCTTTTTTCTGCATACTTAGCGCTTAATTCTTCACGCTTTCTTTGCCTGGCTTCTACTGATTTTTTTGCCATGTTTTATTTTTTTTACTCTTCCTACTGAAGAATTATTTTTTTACATTTTTGAATGGCATACCCAATTCTTTCAGCAATTCAAATGCTTCTTCATTGGTGTTTGCAGTTGTTACAAAAGTGATATCCATACCAGTGATTTTATTCACTTTGTCAATATCAATTTCTGGAAAAATGATTTGCTCAGTAATGCCCAAAGTGTAGTTGCCACGACCATCAAATGCTTTATCATTTACGCCTTTAAAGTCACGTACACGTGGAAGAGAAACAGATACAAACCTATCTAAGAATTCGTACATCTTTACACCACGTAAAGTAACTTTTGCACCAATTGGCATGTTCTTACGCAATTTAAAGTTTGAAATGTCTTTCTTACTGTTCGTTGGAACTGCTTTTTGGCCAGTGATGTTGCTTAATTCGTCAACAGCAATGTCAACTAATTTTTTATCAGCAACCGCACCATTTACGCCACGGTTCAAACAAATTTTTGTCAGCTTAGGAGCTTGCATTATAGTTTTATAACCAAACTTCTTCATTAAAGCAGGTACAACTTCTTTAGTGTACTTGTCTGCTAATCTCGGAGTGTATTTTGTATTGCTCATTATTTTATAGCCTCCCCTGATTTTTTAGAAATTCTAACTAATTTTCCATTTTCCCTGTTACGTTTCACTTTAGTTGCTTCACCTTTCTTAGCATCCCAAAGCATAACGTTTGAAATGTTGATTGGTGCTTCAACTTTTACAATACCGCCTTTCGTGTTTTGCGAAGTTGGTTTTGTATGTTTCGTAACAATGTTAACACCTTCAACCAGCACACGACCTTTCTCCAGGATTACTTCCAATACTTTACGTGGCTTCTTCAAGTCCTTATCATCACCGGTAATAACTACTACGTTATCGCCTTTCTTAATGTTGAACTTAGGTTTAAATCTTGTACTCATTTTATTTAGTGCTTTACAGCTTTTAATCTTTTTTTGAAACCGGCTTTATCAGCCCTCCTCATCATCATTGTGTCACTCACTTGTACTTGTTCAGTGCTATTCAGCTTACAGAACTTCAGGTGCAAGAGAGATAATCTTCATGTAACCTTTATCCCTCAATTCCCTTGCTACTGGCCCGAAGATACGTGTGCCCCTTGGCTCGTCTGAGTTGTTCAACAACACTACAGCGTTGTCATCAAAACGGATATAAGAACCGTCTTTACGGCGAAGCTTGTTTGTAGTTCTAACGATTACTGCTTTGCTAACAGTACCTTTTTTGATACCACCTGCAGGCATTGCATCCTTTACAGTAACAACAATTTTGTCTCCTATTTTAGCACAA
>CAZBTD010000180.1:0-4619 GCA_964494815.1 uncultured Ferruginibacter sp.
TTGGCGGTTTTAAATCGAGATAATAAGCCAAATCACTCAGACTAACTTTATTGTTTTTTTCGGTGTGACTAATGGCATAAATGGCTCGTAAATATTTTTGGTCGGATGTCTTTAACATGGCACAAAGATACCAAAATTAGGTATACCTAATAATAAAATTAGGTTCTTTGTATTTTTGCAATGTGAGTTTAAGAGCACTAATATTCCTTTTATTACCCTTTTTGTCTTTTGGTCAGAAGCTAAAAGACACACTGGAAAGCAATTCTGTAGAAGAGGTTGTTATTACCGGCACGCTAAAGGAAATTAGTAAAGACGATAGCCCGGTAAATATCGACATTATTACGCCTAAACTTTTCCAGAAAACAGCCACACCTAATTTGTTTGAGGCTACTTCATTAGTCAACGGAGTAAAACCACAAATTAATTGTAATGTGTGTAATACCGGCGATATTCATATAAACGGAATGGAGGGTCCGTATACACTTATTTTAATTGACGGGATGCCTATTGTTAGCGGACTGTCCTCAGTATATGGTTTAATGGGAATTCCGGCAAGTATGATTGAGCGATTGGAAATTGCAAAAGGTCCGGCCGGTGCGCTTTACGGTTCGGAAGCGATGGGAGGAACAATAAATTTAATTACCAAAAACGCATCGCTTGCACCAAAGTTTTATGCCGATTATTTCGGAACTTCTTATCTCGAAAACAATTTAGACATTAGCACCAAATTAAAATTGGGAAATAAAGCGAGCTGGCTAATCGGCGCCAATGCCTATTGGTACGATACACCTTCCGACATTAACAACGATGGCTTTACCGATGTGACGTTGCAAAAACGTATCTCCGGTTTTAATAAAATTAATTTTAACAGGAAAGAAAATCGCGAAGCAAGCATTGCCGCTCGGTATGTTTATGAAGACCGTTGGGGCGGACAAATGAATTGGGATAAAAACTTCAGAGGAGGTGACAGTATTTACGGAGAAAGTATTTTCACCAATCGCGCTGAGGTAATTGCAAAATATCAATGGCCGGTTAACGATAGAATTATTACGCAACTATCCTATAATTTACATGATCAGGATTCTTATTACGGTACCACACCATTTATGGCGTTTCAGTCAACGGCGTTTGCGCAAACCTACTGGAATAAGTCAGTAGGAAGAAAGAAGCGCCATGATATGTTAATCGGACTCGCTTATAAAAATTTATGGTATGATGACAGTACACCAATAACAGAAGTAAACGAACAATCGCACACAGCAGGTTTATTTCTTCAAGACGAAATCACGTTAGATTCCCTTAGTAAACACAAACTATTGTTAGGATTCAGGGGCGACTATAACAACGTGTATAATTTTATTCCCTCTCCGCGCATCGCGTATAAGTGGGCACCGTCATATAAATTTATTTTTCGTTTAAATGCAGGTACCGGATTCAGAATTGTAAATGTGTTTACCGAAGATCACGCCGCATTAACAGGCGCGCGCAAAGTGGAGTTCGTAGATAAAATCAAACCGGAACAATCCTATAACACAACGCTTAATTTTATTTATAAAATGAAGGTGAGCGCAGCTTCTATGATTGTTTGGGACGCTTCTGTTTTTTATTATTACTTTACGAATAAAATTGTAGCTAACTACGATTTAAATCCCGATAAAGTAATTTACAACAATCTCACCGGTTACGCGTATTCACAAGGCGCATCATTAAATGCATCGTTGGCTAGTCCGGGAAATTTTAAGTTTAATATTGGTGCAACGTATTCAGATGTTCAAAACATCAACAAAGATTCAAGCGGCAAACAAGTGGCATCGTGGCAACTGCAATCACCGCGATGGAGTGGAAATATTATCATAGGATACAATATTCCAAAACACAATGTAAAGTTGGATATCACCGGAAATTGGTATGGTCCGCAGCGTTTACCGATTTTACCAAAAGATTACCGACCACAATACTCGCCGTGGTTTTGTTTACTCAACGCGCAAGTATCAAAAACAGTAAAGGATAAATTTGAAGTTTATGTCGGAGCCAAGAATATTTTAAATTTTATTCCTCAAAATCCAATCATGCGGCCTCAAGATCCTTTTGATAAATCAGCGAATGATGCAAGCACAAATCCAAATGGCTATACGTTCGATCCTTCATACAATTACGCGCCTATACAAGGTTTACGTTTTTACGTTGGTTTTCGTTTAACACTTAATTAGTGTCTTCTGCCACCACCTCCGCCACCGGATGGCCGTTGAGCAGGAACTCCGCCGCCTTTAGGAGGTGCCATTTTAACAGGAGGAGGTTTCGGATTTGATTTTGGCATCATCGGTTGCTTCTGAGGTGCTGGCTTAACAGGAACGTTACTTCCCGGGTTTACTTGCTTTACAGGACCGTTTGGTTTACCTGGATGCGGGGCATTAAATCCTGGGTTAGGTCTACCGACCGTAGGTTTACCTAAATCAGGTCGGCTGTAAGTGTTTTTGAAAGTTCCTGTATTTTTTCTTTCCATGTAATTAGCGGAAACCGAACGGCGTTCTTCGTAATATTTCGGATAAGTTTTAGAATAGCAAAACGGTGCAGGATGATAATAGTAATGATGGTGATAGAAATGGTGATGATGATAATGCCAATAATAGTTGTGCCAAAATAATGGTTTCCACGGATTCCACCATCCCGGATAGTAACCCCAGTACCAAGGCGAAGCATATACAACATAAGCCGGAGAATAAATATGATGAACAATCACCCATTGATTAACCGGAGGAACAGGCTTAGTATCTTCTTCTGATTTGTTGGAGTTATCTGAATTGTAATAATTATTTACGGTGTTGTTGATGATAACGGTTTTGCCGTCAGCCGAAACAGTAGTATCGGAGGTTTTATTGCTTTTAGCAGGAGCAGCTTGTGCAGAGTTCTTCTTTCCTGCATTATCATCGTTCGGCTCTATAATATAATCTTTACCGTATAGTTCGGGGTCACCAACTACTTGAACTTTTGTTTTTCCATTTGCGTCTTTGTCAACTGTAATTACAGCAAGATCTTGTTTTTCTGTTTTACTTACATCAACCTGTAAAGTTATCAAATGTGAGTCGCCCTCTTTACTATCCAGAATTTTTATATAGTCTGTTTTGTCGTCATTATTCAAATCCAAATTATTGATTTTGGAATCCTCTGCATTTAATGTTTTTTCAAAAGCCTCAAGAGTTGGCGATTCACGGAAAACATCCAACACCGCGTAGAGGTTTAAATTGTCACCGGGCAAACCTAAAGAGTCACCGGGCTGTTTGGTTTGTGATACTGCATTAATAACCGGCAGTAAAAACAGAAACGCAATTACTTTTTTCATAGAATTACTTTGTTAAGTAAAGATAAATCAATGAGCTTCCTGAATTTGTTAAGAAATGTAATAATTGACCAAAATCAGATAAGTGGTAAGCTTTTTACCATAATTGGTAATCAAGAACAGTGTTTTCCATGCGGTATGTTGGGGTTTGTTTTCCCCCTGAGAGATTGTTTACTTCTTCCGCGACATACTTTTGCAGCTCACTTAATACTACTTTCTTATCATGATTTAAATCAGCCTTAAAATTGTTTAAGCCTTCCAACACACAATGTGTAAATAATCCGTTCTTCCATTTCTCTCCTTCAAAAGCAGCTTCTGTTCCTCCGGCTGATGAGATAATTGTAGCGCCTGAATTTTGTCTTAAGTCGGAGAAAATGGCTTTCGACATTTCCATGGCTGTAGTTTGTGTAAAAGCTTTTCCTGCAATACGCACATCGCGTCCGTCTTTATTTTTCTTTTCTTCTCCACCTTCCTCATTAAAGATATCTTCATCAACCTCTCCGCTAAAACAAGCATCAATAAACATTAATTTTCTGATTGGTTTCATTTTGGTAAATAATTTTTCGAATTCTTTAAACGCAACCGAATTAATTTTCGGATCAGAAAAATCAGTATAATAAGTAGGAAAGTAATAGCTTAAATCTTCGTCTAAATAACCATGTCCCGCAAAAAACACCATCACCACATCATTAATGTTGGCTTTATCAAAAAACGTTTTTAATTGCTTCACAGAATCGGTTGTAAAAGATTGATTAAATAGTTTTTTGATTTCTATTTTACCAAACGACTTTGAATTACTCATCATGTTGGCCATATCGCTGGCATCTTTTACGGCGTAAGACAAATCAAAATCAGTATTCTTAAATTTTTCGGAGGCTACCACAACCATGTAAAGATTAGGCTTCACTTCTTTGGTATTATTGTAGAGTCTTACTGTACGCGGACTCTCCAATCCGTTTTCATCGCGGGCAATAAATTCAAACCGATTGATACCGGAGGCCGTTTCCAATGAAATTGTTTTTTCATAGTGAGATGCCGAGGACTCATTGATGCTTTCAATAAACACCTGCGTGCCGTTGTTCAGCACAGTAATTTGTTTCAACTTACCTAGCCCTTTATTTAAACTAATCGAAAAATTAATTTTACCCGCACTCTCTTCGTTAAGATTTATGTATTGAAAATCGGGATGTGCCGTGAAATTAATTTTACTTCCGGGAGCAATCCCTAAAACTTTCATACGCTTGGTGTATGCTGTTTCATAAGCCTTAATTAAAGCACTATC
>CAZBTD010000181.1:0-4595 GCA_964494815.1 uncultured Ferruginibacter sp.
GCAGCTACCAGTACATGCGCAACTGGAACCAGGGCTACCTGGAGTGGAGCCGCGCCAACCGCATCACCCGCTATGCGGAGCCCATCCTGATCCATCTCTACTCGGAAGTGCTGCAGCACTTCCGCGCCGCCGCACAGGGCAAAGGCATCACGCGCAAGCCACCGCCCCAGCTGGCCCGGCGCATCGAGACCTACTTCGACCCGCTGCCCTTCTACTACGAGCCGCTGGAGGCCCAGGTCACCGACAAGCACCGCTATCCGCTGGCCGCGGTGACGCAGCGTCCGATGGCCATGTACCACTCGTGGGACTCGCAGAACGCCTGGCTGCGCCAGATCCACACCTACAACACGCTGCACATCAACACCGCCACCGCGCGCGCGGCCGGCATCGGCGACGGCGACTGGGTCTGGGTCGAGTCGCCATGGGGCCGGGTGCGCTGCAAGGCCGCGCACTCGCAGGCCGTGGAGCCGGGCACGGTGTGGACCTGGAACGCGATCGGCAAGGCCTCGGGGGCCTGGAACCTGGACCCCGGGGCCAACGAGTCGCGCCAGGGCTTCCTGCTCAACCACCTGATCAGCGAGGAGTTGCCGGTGCGCGGCAGCGACGAGCGGGTGTCGAACTCCGACCCCATCACCGGCCAGGCGGCGTGGTACGACGTGCGGGTGAGCGTTCGACGCTGCCCGCCGGAAGAGCAGGGCGAGGCGCAGCACAGCGCGCCGCAGTTCGCCCCGATGCGCGCCTACCCCGGCATGCCGGCCAGGCCGCAGGAGCTTGCCACGCCGGCCCACAGGCAGGGGGGCCGGCGGTGAGCCGCAAGCAGCTCGCGCTGGTCATCGACCTCAACGTCTGCGTCGGCTGCCAGGCCTGCGTGACCAGCTGCAAGGAGTGGAACTCGGCCGGTGCCGCCGGGCCGATGAGCGACCAGCGCCCGTACGGGGCCGACCCCAGCGGCACCTTCTTCAACCGCGTCCAGACCTTCGAGGTCGGTGAGTTCCCGCACACCGAGACGGTGCACTTCCCCAAGAGCTGCCTGCACTGCGAGGACCCGCCCTGCGTGCCGGTGTGTCCGACCGGTGCGTCGTACAAGCGCGAGGAAGACGGCATCGTGCTGGTCGACAGCGACAAGTGCATAGGCTGCAAGTACTGCAGCTGGGCCTGTCCCTACGGTGCACGCGAGCTCGACGAGCACCAGAAGGTGATGAAGAAGTGCACCCTGTGCGTGGACCGCCTGTACGACCCGCTGCTGCCGGTGGCCGACCGCAAGCCGGCCTGCGTCAAGGCCTGCCCGACCTCGGCGCGCATCTTCGGCGACATCCACGACCCGCTGTCGGAGGCCTCGATCGCGATCCGCGAGCATGGCGGATACGCCCTGATGCCCGAGTGGGGCACGCAGCCGGCCAACCACTACCTGCCGCGGCGCAAGACCCGCCTGCGCATCCATGCCGACGAGCTGGTCCGCGCCGACAATCCGCTGGCGGTCGAGGGCCACCTGCCGCGGCCGGCCGAAGGCAGCTCGACACTGGAGGACGCCAGTTTCTGAGCGCCCGCTGCCGACCCGCCCGACACCATGAACCCGGCCTTCTCCGTCATCCTCCTCACCACCTTGATCGGCGCCGGCCAGGGCCTGTTCCTGGCCCTGGTCACGGTGCAGAGCTACGCCGTCTTCGGCCTGCTGCCGGCCGCCGCCGGGGGCGCGCTGTACGTGCCCGGCAGCCTGTCGGCCCTGCTGCTGCTGGTGGCGGGCCTGGGGGCCTCCTTCTTCCACCTCGGGCGGCCCGAGCGGGCCTGGCGCAGCGCGGCGATGTGGCGCACTTCGTGGCTGTCGCGCGAGGTGATCGTGCTGCCCGTGTTCATGGCCGTGGTGGCGCTGTACCTGGTGCTGCAGCTGGCGGGCGGCGACAGCGAACTGCTGCTTACCAGCGGTGGCCGCAGCATCACGCTTTCGCTGGCCATCGGTGCGCTGGGCACCTTGCTGGCGTTCGCGCTGTTCGTCTGCACCGGCATGATCTACGCCTGCCTTCGGTTCCTGGCCGAGTGGAGCACGCCGCTGACGCCGCTGAACTTCACGCTGATGGGGGGCGCCTCGGGCTTCACGGTCGCGGCGGCGCTGGCGGCAGGGCTGGAGCCGGCGCTGGTGCCCTTCCTGGCCGGCTGGGCGCTGGTGCTGACGCTGCTGGCCGGCATAGGGCGCCTGGCCTCGCTGGTGCGAAATGCCAGGCTCAAGCCGCGCTCGACCTTGCAGACGGCGATCGGCGTCAAGCACCCGCAGGTGGTGCAGCGATCGATGGGCTTCATGGGGGGCTCGTTCAACACGCGCGAGTTCTTCCACCACGCCCGGCCGGCAACGCTGCGTGCCGTCAAGCCGGTGTTCTTGCTGCTGGCTTTCGTGCTGCCGCTGGGCCTGCTGGCGGCCGGCCGTGCCGAGTTTCAGGCCGCCGCCATGCTGGCCAGCGCGGCGGTCGTGCAAGGCCTGGGCCTGGTGGCCGAGCGCTGGTTCTTCTTCGCGCAGGCGCGGCACCCGCAGAACCTGTACTACCAGGCGGTGTCGTGACGAAGGCGAACCGATCTTGAAGACAACGCGCTGGCTTCCGTTCCTGGCCTGGTGGCCAGGCTTGACCAGGGAGACCTGGCGCGCCGACATCCTGGCAGCGCTGTCAGGTGCCATTGTCGTATTGCCGCAGGCCGTCGCGTTCGCGACCATCGCTGGTCTGCCGCCCCAGTACGGTTTCTACTGCGCCATGCTGCCGGCCGTCGTGGCCGGCTTGTGGGGGTCGAGCCGGCACCTGGTCTCCGGACCGACGACCGCGATCTCGGTGCTGGTGGCGGCCACGCTGGGCCCTCTGGCTGCGCAGGGAAGCGCCGCCTACGTCTCGATGGCCATCGCGCTCGCGTTCATGGCCGGGCTGATGCAGCTGGCGATGGGCCTGGCGCGCCTGGGGGCGCTGGTCAACTTCATCTCGCACACGGTGATCGTGGGCTTCACGGCCGGAGCAGCGGTGCTGATCATCGTCAGCCAACTGGGCAACTTCGTGGGCCTCGAGCTGCCGAGGGGAGCCGGCTGGATGCGGTCGATCGAGCTGGGATTGGGTCAGCTGGGCCTGCCGCATCTGCTGGCGGCCACTGTAGGCCTGGCCACCATGGGCAGCGGGCTGCTGGCACGCCGGCTCTGGCCACGGGTCCCCTACATGATCGTGGCGATGGTGGTCGGCAGTGGAGTGGCGGCCTTGCTCAAGGCAGTCGCGGGCGCGAACGCGGGCTCGATCAGGACCGTCGGTGCCTTGCCGGGCGTGGTGCCTCCGCTGAGTTTGCCGGACCTGTCGCCGACCACCGTGCAGAGCCTGCTGTTTCCGGCGGCCGTGGTCGCGGTGATCGGGCTGACCGAGGCGGTCGCGATCGCGCGCGCGGTCGCGGTCAAGAGCGGGCAGCGGCTGGACGCCGACCAGGAGTTCATCGGCCAGGGCCTGTCCAACCTGATCGGCAGCTTCACCTCGGCCTACCCCAGCAGCGGCAGCTTCAATCGCAGTGGCATCAACTTCGAGGCGGGTGCACGCTCGCCCATGGCCGCCGTTCTGTCGGCGCCCATCCTGCTGGCGATTGCGCTGCTGGCTGCGCCGCTGGCCGCCTGGTTGCCAGTGCCGGCGATGGCGGCCATCCTGTTCATCGTCGGCTGGGGGCTGATCGACCGTGTCGCGATCGCCCAGATCATTCGACGTCATCCTCGCGAGCGCCTGGTGCTGCTGGTGACCTGGGCCGGCGTGCTGGTAGACCTCGAGAAGGGCCTGTTCATCGGCATCGTCGTCTCGCTGCTGTTCTATCTGTACCGGACCTCGCAGCCGCGGATCGAGGAACGCGCACCCCCGCCGTCCGAGTTCGGAAATCCGAGGCGGAAGATGGTCCTGGCGGGAGGCGATGCGCCGGTGTGTCCGCAACTCGCCATGCTGCGCCTCAACGGCTCGATCTATTTCGGAGCGGTCGAGCATGTGCGGGAGCACTTCCAGAGGCTCGACGAGGTCGACCCGCGCCGCAAGTGGCTGATGCTGGTGGCCTCGGGTGTCAATTTCGTCGACTATGCCGGCGCCCATCTGCTGGCCGAGGAGTCGGTGCGACGGCGTGCCATGGGCGGGGGCCTGGTCATCGTGGGGCCTGGTCCGGCGGCGAGCGAGATGCTCGAGCGCAGCGGCTGCCTGGACGAGATCGGCCGGGACCTTGTCTACCTGCACAAGGGGGACGCCATTCGCGCCGTCTATCCCCGGCTGGATCCCGCCATCTGTGCCTGTTGCCCCCTGCAGGTATTCGAGGAGTGCCGCCTCGCCCTGCCCGATGGCAGCGCAAGAAATCCGTAGGAGCCCGAAGATCATGAGCGACGCCCTTTCCTACCTCGCCAAGGCCCGACCCGACGCGGTCGGCCACTACTTCGCTTTCCTGAAGAACTGCGGCAAGCACCTCGACCCGAAGACGCGCAACCTGATCAGCGTCATCACCAAGGTCGACGCGCAGACCGAGCGCGGCTTCCGCCAGTACCTGGGGCGCGCGCTGCGCGAAGGATGCACGCCGATGGAGGTGCTGGACGCGCTGCTGATGGCGTTCCCGACACT
>CAZBTD010000182.1:0-4577 GCA_964494815.1 uncultured Ferruginibacter sp.
CCTGTTAAAGAAATTGCTGTCGCCATTGATGGGCAATGTAAAATATCAAAAGCTGTTTGAGTTTGTGCACCAGCTTTCGCTGTATGGCATGCACATAGGGCGTGGCGGTTCAAAGGATGATTCCGGCGAAGGCGTGGCTATTAAATATGTTGCGGATAAATTAAAAGCCGAACAGCAGCTTATTATATTTGATGTGGGTGCCAATGTGGGCACTTATTCCATACTGCTGAATAATGTGCTGGGAGATAAAGCCCGTATTTATTCTTTTGAGCCATCGCAAAAAACATTTCACACACTGCAGCAGCACACCAAACATATTGCCGGGATAACAGCGTATAATTTTGGCATGGGCAACGAAGATGCCACCCTCACTCTGTTCAGCAACCAGGATGAATCGGGGCTGGCAAGTGTATATCACCGTAAGCTTGATCATCTCAATATTGACATGAACAAAACAGAAAGCATTGATATAAAAACGGTGGATGGCTTTTGCCGCAACAACAATATTGGCCATATCCATTTTTTAAAGATAGATGTGGAAGGGCATGAAATGAAAGTACTGGAAGGTGCAAAGCAACTAATAGCGGAAAAGCATGTTGACTTTATACAGTTTGAATTTGGCGGCTGTAATATTGACTCCCGTACTTACTTCCAGGATTTCTTTTACCTGCTTAAGGACAACTACAATATTTACCGTATAGTAAGAAATGGCCTGTTTCCCGTAAAAGAATATAAAGAAAGCTATGAGGCTTTTTTAACAACCAACTATTTGGCTGAAAAACGACAGGGATAAAATATCGCCGCAGGTAATTTTTTAAGAAGGCCTGTAATCAGTACTCCTGTTGCAGCGGATGTATCATTAACTCATCAATTACCACATGTGGTGGCTGGCTGGCAACATAAATAATAGCATCGGCCATGTCTTCATTTTTTAACCACCAGCTATGGCTGTCGTGCCCCTGTGGATTAGCATGAAAAGATGAATCGACCAGGCCACTGTACACCACACTTACTTTTATATTGAATGACCGAAGCTCTTTGCGGATGGCCATACTATAAGCATCTTGTGCATACTTGCTGGCGCAATACAGGGAGCCGCCTGCAAATACCCGTTTAGCAACATCGCTTGCGATATTGATGATATGGCCGCTTTTCTTTTTCTTCATCACGGGTATCACAGCATTGCTTACCAAAAAAGTGCCTTTTACGTTGGTGGCAAATACACTGTCCCAATCTGCCACAGTGGTTTCTTCTGATGTTTTAAAAATACCAAAACCTGCATTGTTAATGGCAATATCCACCGTGCCAAATTTTTTAATGGTTTCTTCCACTGTATGCTTTACATAGGCTTCATCCGTTACATCACCTGCAAACACTTCACAATGGCCGCCATTGGTGCGGATGGTATTGCGTATATCATCCAGTTCATTTCCGCTACGGGCCATCAGGCTTACTTTGGCGCCAAGCCCTGCCATTTGTATGGCCAATTGTTTACCTATTCCTTTGGATGCACCGGTAATAAGCACCACTTTATTTCTTAATAAAGACATGGGACAGAATTTTGTTTAAAGTAAAGCCAATTATCTGCAAGAACTGATAAAAATCAGAAATATTTTTCCGGCGAAACCTGCGCCGCTTGCTGATTAATCAATACTTTCGTCCCATGAGCAAGTTCAAAGATTTTAAATATTCAGACAATTCTGAGCCTCACCGCATCAGGACAAGGCAGATATTAAAACAGCACCCTGAAATAAGGAACCTGATTGGCAAAAACCCTAACACCATTTGGGCTATTATTGGGTTGGTATCGCTGCAAGTGGTACTGGCCTGGTTTGTGGCTGATAAATCGTGGTGGTGGGTGTTTGGCGCTGCCTACTTAATTGGCGCTTTTGCCGACCATGCTTTGTTTGTGATGATACATGAATGTGCTCATAGACTATTATTCAAGAAGCCAGAGGCCAACAGGCTGGCTGGCATTTTAGCAAATGTGCCGCAGATATTCCCCAGCTCTGTTTCGTTTGAACGTTATCATATCAAGCACCACTCTTTCCAGGGTATTCATGAACTGGATGCAGACCTGCCCAACCGCTGGGAAGCAAAACTGATAAACAATTATTTTATTGGTAAAGTGTTATGGCTGTTGTTCTACCCTATGTTCCAGGTGTTCCGTATAAGCCGTCTAAAAGAAATAAAACCTTTTGACGGATGGGTGGCTTTAAACTGGGGTGTGCAAATTGCATTTAGTGTTGCTGTTTGGTATTTCCTGGGGCCAAAAGCATTTTTCTTTTTATTGGCCAGCTTTTTCTTTTCTGTTGGTTTACACCCATTGGGTGCCAGATGGATACAGGAGCACTACCTCACTCACGGCGACCAGGAAACGTACAGCTATTATGGCGGGCTGAACAATGTTGCTTTTAATGTGGGTTATCATAATGAGCACCATGATTTTCCTTCTATCCCGTGGAACCGCTTACCTAAAATCAGGGAAGGGGCGCCTTCATTCTACAACACTTTGTATTATCATACTTCATGGACAAAACTGTTCTTCCGCTTTTTATTTGATAAAGAGATTTCTTTGTTTTCAAGAATTGTAAGAAAAGACAGGGGCAAAGTAAAACTCACTGACGAATCAAAGCCCGATGTGGAAATGGCGAATGCGTAAACCATTTGCATGTACAAGCTGTTTTCAATAATTTTTGTTGCCTATTGCCTTGGCGCCTGCAATGCTGCAGATGATACTGTTGCTGGCGGGGCCTGCACTTATACATACGATACTATTCCTGCAAGGATACTCTCAATAGATTCAATCACCAGCGACAGGCGCAATCTTATGCTGGTGCTTGAAAAAAAGGGTGTGTATAAAACAGATACTATCGATTACTACGCTGAGTTCAATCACCATGTAGAACCTGCTGTGCTAAAAGAAAAAAATATTACTGTAAACGACACCCTGACTTTTGTAGCTGCTAACATGATAAGTGGCAGCTGCAACCCAAATGCAGGCAGTACTTTATTGATTGAGCATTATAAAAAATAAACGGTGCAGGTTTTATCTGCACCGTTCTATTGTTGATTTGACTGGTTCTACTCAAACAAATCACCCTGCACATCTCCTTCCGGTTTTTTCTTTTCCCATTCCATCTCCACGCTCTTATTGTATTCAGTCAATTTTGCGCCAACAGCTTTCCAGCCCATTACTTCCACAATCTTGTTAATTTTTATTTTGGCGTTTCTTACCATTTGCCCACGGCCGCTTTGCATGTGCAGTACAGGCTCGTCATCTGTTGTAACCGCTTCGAGCCTGTTGTCTTTTCCTTCTTTTATAAAAAAGAACTTGCTGTGCAGTGTAGTGGTTTCAATTTTAAAACGCTTCACATTATATTGAAGTTTTTCATTGTCTAAATAAACGGCAGTAATGATTTTTTCAGGATTGAACTTCTCCATAAGCAAGACTTTTTCCGGGTCGAAACGCTGAGTCAGTTCCTGGTCGGTGATTTCGTAGTTACCATCATTATAAATTGTCAACAGCCTGTCTTCTGCTTCAAACTTGCCGAGGTACTCCCCTTTTTCATCTGTATTCAACCTGCCAAACTTATCATCAAACCAAAGCTTCTTGGCATCCAAAGTTGATTTACCGGCTTCTTTAAACTTAACAGATTTAATTGGATACTTTGTAACAATATTTCCTAAACTACTGCGGCCTTTTATTTCCTGTTCTTCAAAGTAAAAGTCAAATTCTTTTTTCTTAGCGCTGCAATTAGGGCTCAACACAATCTTCACTACTTCTGCTTCGCCGTTTGCATTGGCAGAGAAATAATGAACTTTATTTTTGTCTTCGCTCTTAGCCAAATTATATTCTTTATCCCTGGTGACACCGGTTACATTAAATCGTTTAGCATAGCTGGTGCCACTTTTTCCATCCACATATATCATGTTGTAAGTGGTGCGTTCATCATTCTTCTGAAACACCGCAACATGAATAATGTCTTTACCAATAAAAACTTTATCTGCCACCTTTACCACTTTCATAATACCACCTTTGGTGAAAGCAATGATATCATCAAAGTCAGACACCTCGGCTACCAATTCATCTTTCTTTAATGAAGTACCAATAAAACCATCGGCAGCATTCATATACAGTTTTGTATTGGCAATGGCAACATGCTTTACCTGTATGGTATCAAATTCTTTTATCTCTGTTTTGCGTTCTTTTCCTTTACCATATTTCTTCAACAGGTTTTCATAGTAAGCTATTGCAAAATCAACAAGGTTTGCTAAATCATGTTTTACCTGTTTGATATCTCCTTCCAAACTTTTTATCTGGTCATTCAATTCATCAATATCCAGTTTATAAATACGGCGAACTGGTTTTTCGGTCAGTTTTAAAATATCTTCCCTGGTAATATCCCTCTTTAATTGTTTCTTGAAAGGCACAAAAGCTTTATCAATCGCTTCAATTACTTTATCCCAGGTTTCATGTTTCTTCTCCAGTTCTTTGTATATCTTTTCTTCAAAGAATATTTTTTCCAAAGAAGTGTAATGCCATTTTTCCTGTAGTTCCGCAAGCTTTATCTCAA
>CAZBTD010000183.1:0-4569 GCA_964494815.1 uncultured Ferruginibacter sp.
CTTTACATTCACCTTTAGTAATAAGTGATCTAATAATCTTAGGAGTAGAAACAAAGTCTGTACCAGTAGGATTCATAACAATATCAAGAGGTGAAATCCTCTTAATAGTGGGACCCACATAACCAACTTTAGTTCTACCACTGTCGTCTAGAACTTGAGTTTCATCAGTCCATTCAATGGTAGCAAAACAATTACCATAATCAATATAGTCATAAATTAGTTTAGCTACATTCTTTTTAAAGGAATCATGATTAATCCAATAAGCGGCGTAGTTTCTAATAGCTTCAATCTTCTCTTGATCAGTTTCCTCACTACCTTCCCAAGTAAGCCATTTTCTTTTTGGAAAGATAGAGGCCATATAGTTAGCAAACAGATTATCTCTGATCTGACAAAGCTTAGGAACAGTTGTAGTATTCTTCCAAGGGAGTGTAGCATTAGAAGTCTGACGGGTATCCGTGGCATAAATATACCTACGGAGTTCTTCCCAAGACTTAACTTTTTCTTGACGAAGTAATTCGAATTGCATGTACATCTGTGCAATTCGTGTACCTAGTTGATCTGGTACAATTACTTTATCAATATCAAATACTCTACCAACCATTATTAATCTCTAAAATAAGTTTTCTTTACAGCATCTTCTGCAGTGACACCCATTGCTCTATGACCGGGATCAATTGTAAATTCTGCTGGAGTATTATCACTACTTTTATTTACTTGTCTAGTATCCATAACTGCTCTTTTATTAGAAGAGCCATCATTATACTGTCTTACACCACCGTACTCTGGGATATCTGATTTAACGTATGTTCCTACACCGGAACTACCTTCTCCAGAAAATTTTCTTGTATCTCTAGCCATTATGAAATTCCTCCAAATCTACTATGAGATTGTAAATTAAATACATTCTTTTGATTTAAACCTTTTCCATTACTATAAGAGGGGGCAACACAGGAATCAATACAAGAAGCTAAACAGTCTTTTACGTCATCGTGTGGAGGATTAGACAAAACAAGTTCTTCTTCTAGAATCTGACAATTACCACCAAGATAGTGCCATATCTGTCTATTATTATATCTAGGCTGGAGAATTGCCTCCATTCTCTCTTCTTTAGTACCTTCATGTCTAGAAGGTCTAAACTCCTCAACAGAGAGTGCTAAACCATGTGGCCTAATATAGTTTTGCTTCAGATCATTAACAATGACTTGTTGAGCCACAGTAACCTCAGCTCTAATCTTTCTAAAGTCCCACTTTTGATGGAGCTTTAAGATTCTCTGGAAGTAATCTGAAATTTTATCCGTTTTAAATCTATCAATATCTAAAACAAAGTATTCGTTATTACCAGAGACACCAACAACTACAATAGCTGTAAAGTCAGCTTTTCTTTTTAATGAGAAGGCAAAGTCAACTGCAGCAAATACATTTAATCTAGTTGCTTTGTAGAACCACTTTCCTTCAAACCTATGTAGAAACTTGGGATCGTAGTATTGAAATAAGTCTCTAGAAATAGAAGCGGATTCGGAATCATTTGGATCATTGTAGTACTGAGCCCGAAACTGAACCTTATCCAAGTATTGAGCGCGTTTTTTGGCGAGTACTTTAGCATCAAATCCAAACCACTTACCATCATATCTCTGTTGGCGAGGCCATAAGAATTGTCCAGTACCATCTCCAACATCCTCTACTTGTCTTTCAAATACTTCATAAAGTGGATCAGTATCAACTATTTCACCATCAGCATCGTATATATCAACAGCCATAGAGATAAGATCATTGTACAAATCTTTAGGATGATACCTAGTTCCAACAACCCATTCTTTAGCATCAGAACCTTCGATAGAAGAAAGCAGTGAATACTGACTCTTTACTTTTTCTCTACCTTCTGTAGTATAAGCATTTTCATAAACAACTACGTCGTCGAGTACTGCGATATCACAATGCATACCAGTAATAGTAGTAGTGAGTCCAGCAGAGAACACTGTTGGATCACGAACAGCTTCAGCTTTTCTAATAGGGTGGTCAACCGAGAATTCACTTTCTGTCCATTTTTCTCTTTGTCCTTCTAAGGCGTTAACCATCTCTGGCCAATAGAAAGAATAGATGTTGGAGGTTAAAATATCTTTAATAAACTTTAACTGTTTCTGTGCAAGGTTTGATGTAGAAGAAACATAAAGAATTCTAATAGCAGGGTTCTTAGTAATTTCCCAAGCAACTCTATAAGCGACAAGAGCTGATTTCATATGGTCACGTGGTAGTAATAACAACTGGTGGGATTTACCAGTTTCTCTAGTCCACCAAGAAATAACCTCAGAGTGGATAGAGCCGAGTACTCTACCGGGATGAACTAATTTAATGAAGCTTTCTAAATCACTTTCTGCTTGTTCTTTAATAAGTTCTTTTTTACTTTTAACATTTTTCAAAATTAGTTACCTGCAGTAATAATCCAGTTACTAGAACCATCAGATTTAAGTCTAACCCATTTACCAGCCGTAGCTGCCATAATAGTAGTACCTGCAGCACCACCGGCTAGTGGAATCACATTAGAGCTTGCAGACACAACAGTAAATGCTGCGATATTTCTTAACCAAATAATTCTACCCGGATTAGCAGAAGCAGATGGAAGCGTAAGCGTAATGCTTGCACTACCATTACAAGTAATATCACTATCTTCACTACCAACAGTGTAGTTATTAGTAATAGTAGTAGGATTAGAAGTTGCTAGAATAGTTCCTTTAATACTACCAATAGTAGTAATATTTCCAGAGTCTGCTAATGTAATTAGATCAGAAGCACCATTAGTTAGTATAAGAGAAACACCAGTGGGGTTATACCATTGATAGCTATTTCCACTACCACTTCTAGGGCCAGTAACAAGACCAGCCACACTACCAGAAGAGATAATAGTACTAGCATTAATAGCACCAGTACCAGAGACACTGAAGTTAGGAGACTTAAAAGCATAGTTAGTAATAGTTAAGTTACTAAAGTCAATACCCCAACCAAGAGTACCAGAGCTAGAAGAACCAATAAAAGTAGAAGCAGAAGACCAAGCCCACTGACCTTTAGGGAAGAAAAGATCAAGGCCCCTATTCCAAGTAGCTGAACTAGTTCCATCTCTAGCAAATGCAATAAAAGCTTCCCAAGTATCACCATGTTGACTGTCACTATTAACACCTGCTAAAAGCAGTGCATTTTTGATACTCGAATTAGCACCAGTCTGAATAGAAACGTCAATCTCAAAACCCTGTATAGTCTCAAGGTATGTAGCTCCAGATTCAGCCTGTACAAGGGCAGCACCGCCATAGTGTGCACCATAGTAGTTACCAATTGAGCCACCATCACCAGACTTAACATAGAACTGAGAGAAGTGAGGAATATAAAACTTTAGATTTTTGTCTGTGCCGGGAAGTGCAACATTCTTTGTAAGAATAGGAGTAAGAGCAAATCTATTACCCGCACCTGCACCAGTGTTAATATTATGAGCAATCCACAGCGATCTAACAGCATCACCATAGGTACTATTTGCAGCAGTATCACCAACACTAATTAAAGAGTATGGGGCAGTACCAGTATTAGTTAAAGTACCAACTAGCCATAAAGCTTGATTAGAAGAACTAAAGTTATTGGCAGTAGCATTTAAACCAGTACCAGCAGCACCTGTAGCATATGGTAATAGACCACTAATATCAGTCATAGTGGGTCTAGTATAAATCAAATCACCATTTGAATTGACACCACTAACAAACTTAGTTGCAATAGGACTAGAAAGAAAGATACCACCTCTAATTGAAGCCTGAGGTCCAAGAAGGGTTAAAGCACCTGTTTGAACACTTAGAAGATCAGAGAATCTAGCAGGTTCATGATCATAGAGCGGAGGAGGGAGATTAAGAATCCTATTAGAGTTTAAGTCCAATGAAACAGACATCTGATTACCAGTGTTGTCTGTTTTAGATACTAAAGAATTAACAGCAGTCTCTATCTCAGAGATAACACCATTAATTGCAGCAGGGGCTCCTAGAAGGGAACCAATTCTGCCAAATGTATAAGTCATTAATTTAAACCTTTAGCTGAAAAGAGTTTAGGAATGGCTGAGATGAAATCATTTAAGACTGCGAAAATAGTACCAACAACAGCTAAGAAGGCCCAGATAAATCTTTTTCCAACTTTCTGTTCTGCAATAAACTCAAGAATAACTTTTTGATCTTTTTCTATACTCTGGAGTCTTTCTTCCATACTAGAAATTTTTGCCTTAGATTCTCCTATGATTTGAATAAAGTCCGTGTCCACTTCCTATTCCTTTTTACTCTTCAGACTTTTTAGAAGGGGTGTCTTCTTTTACAGGAACAAATCTAGCTGGAGCAAACAATCCCTCTATCTTAGAAAATAGAGGAAGAGCAATCTTAGCTCCTTGTAAACCAGAAGCTTTAACTGCGATATCAAGTAAACCAGACAAAGCCTGAAGCTCTTCTAAAGATAGTTCTAAATTATAGTTTTTAGACTTAATCATTTTAATTTCCATTAAGCAATACAGGCAAAAGAAGGCTGAACATAGTCAGGATTCTTTTCATCATA
>CAZBTD010000184.1:0-4509 GCA_964494815.1 uncultured Ferruginibacter sp.
GATGAAGCAGTTAAGCGGGTCGGAGGGGTTGGAGAACATGCGCCTGAACTCGAGCTCGGCGACCATCGCCTCCAGGGTGTCGACTTCGGCTTCGATCGCGGCCAGCGCGTCGTGGTCGTCGTCGGCCCGGGACATCTCGTAGAGCTCGCTGTTGTCGGCCAGCTGCGTCTGCAGGTGGGTGAGGTTGTCCACCACCGTCTCCAGCGCCTTCTTCTCGCGCCCGAGTTCCTGAGCCCGCTTGGGCTCGGCCCAGATCGCCGGGTTCTCCAGCGCGGCGTTGACCTCGTTGAGCCTCAGGGCCTTGCGGTCGTACTCAAAGATACCCCCTTAGCGCGACGGTGCGCGCTGAGAGGTCGGCCAGTCGGTTGCCGATGAGGTTGATGCGCTCGATGTCCATGCGGGCCTTGTGCAGCGGCGGTGCGGTCGATGTCGAAGCGGGGATTTTCGCACGCAAGGCGCCAGGCGCGGTCTGCCGGCCAGGGGCGGCTGCGCCTCAGTGCAGGAAGTCGTGCAGGTGTGCCGCCAGCGCTGCCGCCTGCTCCTGGTGAACCATGTGGCCGCAGTCAGGCAGACGCAGCCGCACCTGTTTCGGCACCACGGCCAGCCGGGCCTCGAAGTCTTCTCGCGTGTAGCGGCTGCCCCAGAACTGCGCGGGGTCGCTGCGCCCGCCCTCCACCCAGGACAGGGGCGCCTCGATGCGCCGCCAGGTTGCCAGCACTTCGTCCTTCCGGTAGAGGATGGGGTTGACGCGCTGGTGGGCAGGGTCGGCGTTGAGGTGCCAACGAGCGTCGTCGCCCCGTGTTGCCCAGTGTGCCGCCAGCCACCTGGCGCGCGGCAGGCCGAGTCGGGGGGCTGCGTCGGCGATCCTGGTGGCCACTTCGTCGAGGGTCGGGTAGGACCGCAGGCGCACCGGTGACTGCAGCTCGTCGAGCCACTGCCGCAGGCGCTCGGGCGCCTGGTCGGGTCGGGACTCGGGGAGCCCGAAGCCCTCGACGTTGACCAGCCGCCGCACACGTTGCGGGCGGACCCCGGCGTACAGCATCGCGACGTTGCCGCCCATGCTGTGGCCGAGCAGGTCGACCGCGGACCGAGGCGCAAGGTGCTGCAGCAGGGCGTCGAGGTCGGCCAGGTAGTCGGGAAACCAGTAGCTGTCGCCGCCGCCGCCCTGGCTGAGCCCGAAGCCGCGCCAGTCAGGCGCGACGATGGTGCGCGCGGCTCCTTCCAGCCGGTGCAGTTCGTCGACCACGAACTGGAACGAGGCCCCGCAGTCCATCCAGCCGTGCAGCAGGACCAGTGGCGCGTGCCGCTGCGGCCCCGCCGCCGGCCAATGGTGGAGCTGCATGCGCAGGCCTCGCGCGTCCATCGAGTCCTGCCGTCCGGGGCGTATGGGCGAATAGGGGGGCTCGGTGTCCATGGGAAGACTGTAGATCAAGGCCAGGCAGGGCCCGGGCGTCGGTGCGGCGGCCGGCACGATGCCAGAATGCGCGCGATGTCCTCATTGCCCAGCCCGGCGGCCGCTTCCGCCCACCTCATCCGCGCGGCCGAGTTGCGCGACGTGCATGCCCTGGTCGAGCTGATCCGCGAACTGGCGGCCTTCGAGCAGCTGACGCACCTGCTTCAGGTGACCCCCGAGAAACTCCGGCCACACCTGTTCGGCGAGCGGCCGGTCGCCGAGGCCGTGGTGGCTGAACTGGACGGCGAAGTCGTCGCCTTCGCGCTGTTCTTCACCAACTTCTCCACCTTCCTCGCACAGCCCGGGCTCTATCTGGAGGATCTGTTCGTGCGACCGCCGTTCCGCGCCCGGGGCATAGGCGCCGATCTGCTCCGGCACCTGGGAGCGCTGGCAGTGACAAGAGGCTGCGGCCGCTTCGAGTGGAACGTTCTCGACTGGAACGAGAGCGCGATCGGCTTCTACCAGCGCATGGGGGCGACGGTGCTGCCGGACTGGCGGATCTGCCGGATTGCCGGAGACGACCTCCGGCGCTTCGCTGGCCGCTGAGCACGCGTGCCGTGCCCGTTGCGGGCCCTGGCAGCATGCGATCCGGCGGGCAGCTCAGCCGATCGTCATGGCCAGCAACTTCTCTGGCGACACACGGACCGGGCAGCTGCTCTCGCCGACCACGGCGTGCACCGACTGGCCGGCCAGGCTGGTGTCCACGCGCTCGGGCCGCGTGAGGGCCACTCCGCGCGGGCTGGTGAGGCAGGCCACCACGGGCGTCGTCACCGTCGGGCCACGCTGCACGACGATGCCCATGGCGCCGGAGGACAGGCGCACCATGCAGCCCGGCGGGTAGATGCCGAACTCCTTGACCAGCGCGGCAGTCATCGGGTGACCCGGGTCCTGCATGAACATCTGGCGCCCGGCCTGGTCCGCGGCCACGGCATCGCGGTGCGAGCGCGAAGACAGCTTGGAGGTATAGGCATCGGCCCGCCTGACCAGCGAGGCGAGTTCGCCGACGTCGGTGCGGCCGGTCGGGTAGCCGCTGCCGTCCTCGACCTCATGATGCCGCGCCACCGCCTGCAGCCAGTCGTCATCGCGGATGCCGGCATGGGCCAGCAGCTCGACGCTGCGCATCGGGTGGGTGGCGATCTCGGCCTTGACCTCGGGGCTCAAGGGTCCCTGGTGGCGGGCCAGTTGGCCCTGCAGTGCCAGCATGGACATGTTCATGGTCAGTGCGACCTTGAACACCCTCTCGAGCTGCCCGGGCTCCCAGGCCAGTCGCTGGGCGACCAGGTAGCTCGTGATGGCCGTATGCGTCGAGCGCCGCACGCCGTATTCCACGTCCGGGCCGCCCGCCTGTCGAAGCACCTGGAAGATGGCCAGGTCAGGGTCGCGCGTCACCAGCCCGAGCACCAGTCCCGCGGCCTCGTCGAGCGCCATCGTGAAGCTGGGCGTGGGCGCGGTCATGAGTGCCTGGTTGATGCGGCCCAGGCCCTCGTTCCACAGGCGGGGCAGGGCTTCCCGAGGTGCACGGCGCAGACGCTCACCGGGCGTCAGAAGCTCGTCGACGTCGGCGAGCGCACCGCGTTCGAACAGGGCGTCGAGCTGCTCGTGCGAACCGACGAGCTTGCCGCGGGCCAGCAGCAGGGTCTGGTCGTTGTCGTAGACGCTGCAGGGCAGTGGAGCCCCGACGACGAGTCGGCTCCTGACGGAAGCAAGGGGGGCGAACGGCATGATCTCGGCGGTTGAAGGCTGCGCTGGGTCTGGCCGGTCGTCGCAGGGACCGGGGGGGCTGGCCGGGATTTCGGCCCGCCTCTGGAGAACTTGAAAGCCAGGTCCGGGCGTTCCGGCTAGAGTGGCGCGCATGACGCGTCGCGACCCCTACGAGCACCTTCACGGTGCATTCCGCTGGCAGGTGCCGGAGTCCTTCAACATCGCGCAGGTCTGCGCGCGCCGTTGGGCTGAGGATGCGCGCACCGCCGGTCGGACGGCCATCCGCTGGCAGCGTGAGGACGGACAGCAAGGTCGCTTGAGCTACGCCCAGTTGCAGGCTCAGTCGGCTCGCCTGGCCAGCGGGCTGCGTCACCTCGGCGTGCAGCGGGGTGACCGCGTGGCCATCGTGATGCCGCAGCGTCCGCACACTGCAGTGGCGTACATGGCGGTGCTGCAGATCGGGGCCGTCGCGATGCCACTTTCGATGCTGTTCGGCCCGGAAGCGCTGGAGTACCGCCTGCGGGACGGGTGCGCGGTGGCCGCGCTGGTCGACGAGACCTCGATCGCCAACGTGCTGGCCGTGCGCGGGTCCTGCCCGGCCCTGCGCCATGTGGTCGCTGCCGGCGACGCCTGCGGGCAAGGCGACCTGGACTGGGACGCATTGCTGCAGGGCGCCAGCGCGGCGGACGTCCAGGTCACCACGGCCGCCGACGATGCAGCCCTGCTCATCTACACCAGTGGCACGACGGGGCCGCCCAAGGGAGCGAGCATTCCGCACCGGGCGCTGATCGGCAACCTCACGGGCTTCGTGTGCAGCCAGAACTGGTTCGGCAGCGCAGCGGACGAAGTGTTCTGGAGCCCCGCCGACTGGGCCTGGACCGGTGGCCTGATGGATGCCCTGCTGCCGACGCTGTACTTCGGACGGGAAATCGTGGCCTTTCAGGGGCGGTTCTCGGCCGAGCGCGCGTTCGAGCTGATGCAGGCGCATGGCGTCACCCACAGCTTCCTGTTCCCGACGGCCTTGAAGGCGATGATGAAGGCGGTGCCGGAACCGCGCGTTCGCTACCGGCTCAGGCTTCGCGCCGTGATGAGCGCCGGCGAGGCGGTAGGCGAGACCGTGTTCGACTGGTGCCGCCGCGAGCTCGGCACCGGCGTCAACGAGATGTTCGGTCAGACGGAGATCAATTACGTGGTCGGCAACTGCGGGCAGTGGTGCGACGGGCGAGGGCGCGCGCACCCCGGCTGGGCCGCCCGGCCCGGCAGCATGGGGCGGGCCTATCCCGGGCACCGCGTGGCCGTGATCGACGAGTCCGGCCGACCCTGTCCTGCGGGCGTGCCGGGCGACGTGGCCGTGC
>CAZBTD010000185.1:0-1916 GCA_964494815.1 uncultured Ferruginibacter sp.
AATTCAGGATATTTTTTAATGAACTCATTTGTTATATGTGCTGCAAACATCATCCTGCCCCGGTGTGTTTCATGGTAAATAGGTATGCCTGTTTCCTTTGATAATGCAGCAGCATGTTCCACCAATTTTCTATTATCATCAAAAGGGAAATAATCTCTGCCTGAATGCAGATTAATATAAATAGGCTTTTGAATGGTTTGCCTGGCAAACGCTTCTGTTGTTTTTTTAAATGTGGCTGCATGTTCGTTGTAAGTTCCTTCATCAGCGCCCCAGATGATTGCTAAATCCAATCCATGTTTTTTTACTGCATCAAACATTTCTTTTTGTTCCTGCTCTGTGCCGGGCCACCAGTTTTCAATTCCATCATAGCCTTCTTTTTTTGCTTTGGCACAAAATGTATCTATACTTCCATCAAAGCCCCAGTTGGTTGCCATTATTTTTAATTCATAGCCGGCATTGGATTTGCCGAATGGTTGTGATGGCGATGCAAAACTTTCCAGTGAGGATAACATTAATCCTGCTGAGCCAATAGATAAAAATTTTTTCCTGTTCATTTAGTTGATTTAATTTTTCTTCACCACATAGCATCATAGGAACATAGTTTCACATAGTCCTATGTGTACCTATGGTTCTATTGCGACTATGTGGTAAAATTTAAAACACATTGTTTATTCTTTAGGTAAGGCAGCATAATATTCATTGACAAAAGTTTTTTGACCCTCTTTGAAAATGTTAGTGCAATTAAAGTTGATTAAAACTCCTTTTGGTTTTTGAAGCAGTTTCATATACGTTAATACCTGTGTATGATGTACTGGTAAAATACCCTCTATAGCTTTTAATTCAACAAGTATTAAATCTTCTACCAGCACATCCAGTCGTAAATCTGCTTCAAGATTCAAGCCCTTATATTCTATTGGCACCCACAATTGCGTTTTAAAATTTATTCCTTTCAAAAAAAGTTCCCTGTTAAAACATTTTTCATAAACACTTTCAATTAAACCCGGTCCCAATTGTTTATGTACTTCAATAGCACAACCAATAATCTGGTAGGTTAATTCATCAATATATTTTTGTGTTATCCTCATTCTATGTGTTTCTATGTTCCTATCTGCCTATGTGGTAAAGCGCTACACCAAAATATCATGTATCACTTTCCCACTTACATCTGTCAATCTAAATGGCCTTCCTTGTGAATAGTAAGTAAACTTCTCATGGTCAAATCCAAGCTGGTTTAAAATGGTAGCCTGAATATCGAACACTTCTGTTTTGCCATTTACAATACTGTAACCAATTTCATCTGTTGCGCCATAAGTAGTGCCACCTTTAATGCCGCCACCTGCCATCCACATACTAAATGCTTCGCCATGATGGTCACGTCCTTTAAACGGCATCACTTTACCTTCCCGGTTTTCCAGCATGGGCGTACGGCCAAACTCAGCTCCCCACACTACCAGCGTTTCATCCAATAACCCTCTTTGTTTTAAATCAAGCAGCAATGCAGTGATTGGTTTATCAACACTCCTGCATTTGTTTATCAATCCGACTTCAATAGCAGCATTGGCGCTGTCGCCATGTGTATCCCAGCCCCAATCAAACAATTGAACAAAACGAACTCCTTTCTCCACCAGTTTTCTTGCCAGCAATACATTGTTTGCAAAAACACCTTCGCCTGGTTTAGCTCCATACATATCCAGTATATGCTGTGGTTCGTCATTTATGTTCATCACCCCGGGAACGGATACCTGCATTTTATACGCCATCTCATACTGTGCAATACGTGATAAAATTTCGGGGTCTTTATATTCTTCGTATTGCTCTTTGTTGATGTTATTGATAGCATCAATAGATGCTTTACGCAAATCCCTGCTCATGCCATCAGGGTCTTTGATGAACAATACAGGGTCACCTTTGCTGCG
>CAZBTD010000185.1:2016-4485 GCA_964494815.1 uncultured Ferruginibacter sp.
CCGTGTTGTTTAAAATTTGCCTGCGGCCCCAGCATTTTTGGAACACCTCTTATAAATGCAAATCGTTTTCCTTCTAATAAGGATTGTGGGCAATCCTGTCCATCGAGTTTTGCTAAGTCAGGTTTGTAACTAAACAATTCAAACTGCGATGGAGCTCCGGCCATATGTATAAATATCACTGCTCTTGCCTTGCCGGGGAACATAGGTGGTCTTGGTGACAGGGGATTAGCAGCATCAAAAAAATTATCTGCTAACGGTGACGATGAGCTGTTGCTCCCACAGCCCAATAAACTACCCAATGCCAATGCACCCAACCCCATCGCACTTTCTTTAATGAAGTGCCGGCGTGTATAGTGCTCCAGCATTTTGTTTTTTGCTTCATGCTGCAAGCGCCAGTTATGTAATTCTTTTTGTGTCATTTTTTTGCGACAAGCATTTAATCATTGTGCAGCATCGTTGTGTCACTCACTTGTACTGTTTATTCTTTATTGGTCTTTTTCTCACCACATAGAATCATAGTAACATAGTTTCACATAGCTATGTGTTTCTATCATCCTATGTTCCTATGTGGTGAATATCAATTTCGATTCACCCATTCATCTAAATTCATCATCGCATTGGCGACTAGTATCATTGCTGCTGTTTCTGCTGATGCCTCGCTTTCTTTTACACCAATCATTTTTGTTGCTGCTGATTTATCGTTGCTGTATTGTTTCAGTGCTGTATTATACAAACTCATTAATATCTTCAGTCTTGTTTCATCAATAGTTTTATAAAACATTGTTTCATATCCTTTCTTAATTTGGTTCATTGCATTTTTATCATCTGCCCTTTGCATATTAACAGCAAACTGTTTTGCCAATATCAAAAAAGCAGAGTCGTTTAAACTGTTAAGTGCCTGTAATGGTGTGTTTGTTCTTATTCGTCTTGTTATACAAACCTCCCTGCTGCCTCCATCAAAATTCATCATTGATGGATAAGGTGCAGTGCGTTTCCAGTAAGTATAAACAGCACGGCGGGATTGATTACTGTCTTTCGCTGTTTCCCATTTGGCATCATTGTATGGAGACAACCAAATACCCTCGGGCTGCCATGGCATTACACTTTTACCATACATTGTTTTATTAAGCAAACCGCTTACTGTCAGCGCCTGGTCTCTCAACACTTCACCACTTAACCTTACTCTTGATTGTTTTGCCAATAAAATATTGTTTGGGTCTTTTTGAATTAATGCTGCTGTTGTTTTACTTGATTGACGGTAAGTAGCTGAGGAAACAATTTCTTTCAATAACTTTTTTATACTCCAGTTGTATTCATACATAAACTTGTATGAAAGATAATCAAGCAGTTCTTTATGCACTGGTGGTATGCCTTGTGTTCCTAAATCTTCCAATGTTTCTGCAAGGCCTGCGCCAAAGAGCTGTTCCCACAAACGATTTACTATTGTTCTTGCAGTGAGTGGATTCTTTTTATCAGTAAGCCACATGGCCAAACCAAAGCGGTTAGCCGGAGCATTGGCCGGCATTGCATTCATAATATGCGGCACACCGGGCTCCACCATTTTTGTTTTCACCATCCAGTTGCCTCTTTCAAATATGTATGACTGCCGGTGTTGTTCATTGTTACTCTCCACCATTACCGGAATTGTTTCAGGCTCGGTAAATAACAATTCAGTGAATTGTTTTTTGCACAAAGAATATTCTTTTGTGCCTTCGCCAGGAAATGAAGGTGCAAATGCAAACCAGTCGAACAATATGCCGGGCATAGTACCTTTAAGTGTTGGGCTGTAGTATTTAAAATACAGGTTATGTTTTCCTGTTAGCGCAGGTAAATCTTCCATTTGCACTTTCCATCGTTCCCCACATTTCTGCATTGGAATTGTTTTAATCAATTGCCCATTCAGGCTGTCGAGATAGATATACCATTTAGCATCTGCCTGTTGATTAAAATACCTGAATACAATTTGTTTTTTATTATCCAGTATAATGTTTGGCAACCTGCAGGTGCCATTGTTATCAAGCGAAGCATACAGGTTTACAAAGAGGATTCCATTTTTATATTCATCGCATTTCAGGGAATTAACTGCAGGCTGCATAGTTCTCATAAACTGTTGATACCATTTACTGTCGTTTGTATTTGCATTTTGTGCAAACCAATTATGAAGTGTTGCCCATTTCAAACTATCTGCTCCATTATAAATACGCATCAAAGGGTAATCCATCTCTGTGTCTTCATCCCGGGTATTGTTAAAAAAAGCAAGAAACTTATAATACTCTTCATTCTTAAAAGGGTCGTATGGATGGCTATGGCATTGTACACAATTAAATGTGGTGCCCATTAAGGCGCTCCATGTCGTATTCACCCTGTCAATTACTGCTGCTGTTCTGAATTCTTCATTATCGGTGCCCCCTTCGTCATTGGTTAAACTGTTGCGGTGAAAAGCGGTGGCAATATATTTATCATCATCAG
>CAZBTD010000186.1:0-4352 GCA_964494815.1 uncultured Ferruginibacter sp.
CATGCTCCGGCATCTATAACCACATCTCCCTTCTGGGCTTCAATAATAGCTTTTCCTTCGGATTTATACGCATACTGTTCAATAATAAAATCTATTGCAACACCTGCTCCTGTAAAATATAGTTTCACATCTATCCCAATGGGATTAAGATCTACTTTATCCAAAATAAAATGCATGAAATGAGGGTCGTAGGTGTCCTTAGTGTCTGCTAAGGAATTACCAATATTAATTGCATTGCTATATTCCTCATTATTTCTTTTCAACCATATATTTTTATACCCCAGTTTCCGATATGCTATCAAGTCCACAAGCAGACATCGCCCTTGAGTATTCAGATTTTCATACAATTTCTGTAATCCTGTTTGATACTTCTTACTCAACCACCCATCAATATTTTCAGGGGGCATTACGCTAATAACTTTACTCTTGTACCCGATAATTCTTTTTATATTTTTTTTGAATAAACCCCAAAATAGGTTAGGCAATTTTTTCTTGTGTTGTACGTGAGGAATATATTTTCCAAATCTCAATTCATCATAATTCTCAATCCCGTATTTATTATTCAAGGAAGAGACTATTTTCTCTTCCAATGCTTTTTTAAAATCATTCATATCCGTTTATTCCATTTAAAATAGGTAGGCCTTATATATCCTGGAAATTTACCCATCCAAGATCCTTCTCTTTTGTCTTCAACCCCTTCTATTAACATTATATCCGTCAAATTATGAATTACCTTGGATTCATCTTTTACAACCATTAGGCTAATACTGTAAATATTATCATTCAATATATTTGCTGGTACTGTACATTGAAAACAAGCAGTTCCCCGATTCATTGAATAAACAGAAGAACAGGTTGCAAAAACACAGATTCCATCTACCGTATTAAAAAATATATTAATATGAAATGAATGCATAAAATTTTCTGTAGATATATTTATATCGAACACCAATTCTTCAGATATGTTAAAATTACCATCAACTCCATTATTTGAAGTACTTACAGAGTGTAGAGTAAAACCATCCGACACTTTATTTATTTCAATTTGCGACCTAAGTAATTTATTATTTTGATTCAAATACTCATCCACAATAGAACTAACTTCTCCAGATTTCTTAACCATACCATTATGTAGATACATTCCTACTGAACAAAGTGATTTTACTGCTGTCATATTATGACTCACAAACAATACGGTCCTGCCCTGCCCGCTAACATCTTTCATTTTGCCAAGACATTTTTTTTGAAATTCCGCATCGCCTACGGCAAGTACTTCGTCTATGATTAATATTTCTGGTTCAAGATGGGCGGCTACGGCAAAGGCAAGGCGCACGTACATGCCGGAGGAATATCTTTTTACAGGAGTGTCTATGTATTTTTCTATTCCGCTAAAGGAAACAATCTCATCAAACTTATTTTTTATCTCCTGTTTCTTCATACCCAATATTGCTCCATTCAGGAAAATATTTTCTCGCCCCGTAAGTTCGGGGTGAAAGCCCGTGCCTACTTCAAGCAGAGAGGCTACTCTTCCTTTTATATTTATTGAGCCTGTAGTTGGAGAAGTTATCTGAGAAAGTATTTTCAGCAGAGTAGATTTTCCGGCCCCGTTCTTTCCAATAATGCCCAGTACCTCACCTTGCTTCACTTCAAAGCTTATGTCTTTTAATGCCCAAACTAAATCACCGCTTCCAATCTCATCTCTTTTATTTACGTCACCAATTTTCAAGTAAGGATCTTCCTTACCTCTTATGCTATGCCAAAAACGATTCAAATCGTGCGAGAGAGTACCCGTACCCACACGTCCGAGTCTATACTGCTTGCCGAGGTTTTCTACTTTAATAACCATGTCGGACATTAGTTGAAATAGTTAAGAAAATTGAGATGGTAATACAATTAGTATTTAATGATGGACGGTACTTGATTTGTACATTTTCATACTCGGCGGTTCATTCAGCCTTTATAATACTCCATTTCTACACCGTATCCATAAAACTTTTCTCCACCTTATTAAACACTAATACGCCAATTACCAAAAAGAAAATCATTCCTAAGAAGTTATACAAAAGCCAAAGAGGATTATAAATGCCTTCTCCCAAAAATCCATACTTGAAGGTTTCTATAATGCTTGTCATAGGATTAAGTAATAATATCCATTGGTATTTTTCAGGGACTGTAGATAGTGGATACACAACCGGCGAAGCGTACATGAGTAGCTGCACTCCGAATCCTATTAAAAATTTTAAGTCACGGTACTTGGTTGTGAGCGATGAAATAATTATTCCGAAAGAAAGCCCGTAGCCAGCCATGAGTAATAAGAGAAAAGGAAATAGCAAAGCAATTTTGTTCACATGCACTACACTTCCTTCTTTAAAAAGAAAATAAAGCCAAAAACCAAAAAACAAAACAAACTGAATTCCCATCTTAATAAGATTAGAAACAATTACAGAGAGAGGAATAATTAAACGAGGAAAATATACCTTACCGAAAATCGCAGCATTGGCTATGAAAGTTTCAGAAGTTTTATTGAGGCAGTCGGCAAAATAATTCCATAGTACAATTCCTGAGAGATAAAACAAAACGGAAGGAATACCATCGGTGGATAGTTTAGCAACGTTGCCAAAGATGACTACAAAAGTAATAGTGGTAAGTATAGGTTGAAGGAAAAACCAAATAGGTCCTAAAATGGTTTGCTGATATACCGCCACAATATCTCTTCTTACAAAAAGCATGAGTAAATCGCGATAATGCCAAAGAGCTTTTAAGTCTACATCTAACAAAGAGCGCTTAGGTCGTATGGTTAAATCCCAGTTTTGATCAACTTCTTTCATTAGTACTTATTCAATAGTCTTATGTAAATTAGAAAAAAATTAATCCCTCAATTCTTCTATCACCCTTCCTCTTTCGGGGAAATTTATTAACACGCCCATTCCTTTTTTACTATAAACAGCCATACTTCCAATTGCTGCTGCATCTGCATTTGTTTGATACAGCACGGTTTTTAAATGATCAATACTTCCGCAACCTCCACATGCGATAACCGGAACATTCACCATATTAATTACTTGTTTTACAACTTCATTATCATATCCTTCCCATGTTCCATCTTTATCCACACTATATAACATTAACTCACCTACACCGATTTCATTTGCCAGGTAACGTACATAATCAATCAGGGAATATTTGATTTTATTCCCTAAATAAGAATAGGGTACTTTCGACCCAATCAATGGTTTCCGAAAATCAACACATGCTACAATTGCTTGGGCACCATATGTTTTAATCACTTTTATTATCACTTCCGGATCTTCTTGAATAAGTGAATTCACAATTACTTTCTCAATACCTATTTTATAAAGCTTTTTAAAATCATCCAGTGTTTTCACTCCCCCTCCATAAGCAAAAGGCATAAAAGCCTCACTTGCCATATCAGCAATTTTATTAAAGTTTGGTTTCCGTTTTTCTTTAGAAGCATAAATGTCTATAAGTATTAATTCATCTACTTCCTTCTCATTAAATATCTTAATTGCATTAATAGGGTCTCCTATATATGATGGATTTTTAAAATTTACAGTTTTCACCAATCCTACTCCATTATACAGCAAGCAAGGTATAATTCGTTTTAAAAGCATTATAGCTTAGCAAAGTTTGCCAACATTTTCATTCCGAATTTCAAACTCTTTTCAGGATGGAATTGAGCACCATAAATATTATCTTTATTTACCATACACGCAAAATCAATTCCGTAATTACATGTAGCCAAAATATTTTTTTCATCTGCACATTTAACATAATAAGAATGAACAAAATAAAATCTATTTTTCTCTTCTCTATCAATAAGCAGATTAGCATGTTTAATATCAATATAATTCCATCCCATATGAGGTATTTTCAGTTTCATTTCAACAGGGAAATTAAACTTAACTGCCTTAGCATCAACCCATCCCAATCCTTTTTTTATCCCCTCTTCGCTACTGTTTCCCAAAAGCTGCATACCCAAACAAATACCTAGTATAGGTATTTTTTCTTCTAAAACCTTTTTATTAAGTACCGCAATCAATCCCGATCTCTCTAAATTAACCATACCCGCATCAAATGCTCCAACACCGGGCAGCAACAATTTTTTAGCATTTATTATATCATTTTCGTTATTTGAAATACACACTTCATTTATACCAATTTTTTTAAACATATTCAGCACTGAAGCTAAATTTCCAACTCCGTAATCAATGATTACTATCATATATTTTATACAACTTCGAGAACCTCTTGTGGTAACTTAACTTTTATAGAATACCCAATACCAGCCAATGAAATTTCAAAATTATTTTTCTGACTCTTACCTATAATAT
>CAZBTD010000187.1:0-4274 GCA_964494815.1 uncultured Ferruginibacter sp.
TCATCAAAAAAGTGGAAGACACCGGTGCCCACGGACTCGAACTCAACTTCGGTTGTCCCCATGGCATGACGGAAAGAGGTATGGGTGCCGCCGTGGGACAAGATCCCGAGATCGCCTGCATGGTGGTGGAATGGGTGATGGAAGCCGCAACGATCCCCGTTATAACCAAGCTTACTCCTAACGTACATTCTGTGGTGCCCACCGGCCGCAGTGTGGTAAAGGCAGGCACCAATGGGCTGTCATTAATTAATACCATACAATCGGTAACCGGTATCGACCTCGATACATTCGTTCCCAATCCCTATGTGGCGGGCAAGTCTGTGTTTGGTGGTTATTGTGGCCCGGCCGTAAAACCCATTGCCTTAAAAATGCTCACCACTATTGCACAGGATGAGCTCACCAAAAAAGTACCTATCAGCGGCATTGGCGGCATTAGTACCTGGAAAGATGCGGTGGAGTTTATGCTGCTTGGTGCATCTAACGTACAGGTATGCACGGCGGCCATGAAACATGGGTTCCGCATCATTGAAGACCTCTGCGAAGGATTAAACAACTGGATGGACGAAAAAGGCTTTGCCACCCTCGATGATTTTATCGGCAAGTCGGTGCCAACCATTACGCATTGGGAAGACCTCGATATCAACTATCACCACATCGCCAGGATCAACCAGGACAAATGTATTCATTGCGGCCTCTGCTATATTGCCTGCGAGGATACCTCGCACCAGTCCATTAATCTTACCTATGGCAAACCTTACAATACCTACACGATAAAAGAAGAAGAATGTGTGGGTTGTAATCTCTGCCAGCTGGTTTGCCCGGTGGATGATTGTATTACCATGGAAGAACACCGGGTGGCACCGGAGTATGTAAACTGGATTGAGTGGCAGAAAAGAGGGTTGCCGTTGAATGATCATTGAGCCGGCTTCAGTATTTCATGGCATCGTCTGTTGCGTCGCACACTTGTACGTTCTGCACTTCTATTTAGCATTTCTGATACAAATCCTAAAATTAGTACCTTCCAATAAGCATTATCTACAAGTCACAAAACTCTACAAATGCCATCCTTTACTTACACATTCGAAAATTCAGGAGAAAAAGAATTAAATGATAAATATTACCCTGATTTTTTTCAAATATCAAATATCCAATTTCCAATACAATTTTAAGATTATTCCAAAAACAGCATTTTGGAGATTCGGGATACGTCTCTATAAATCACAAGAAGATGTTTTCGATGACAGTTCCAGGCATTCGGATAAAAATTTCCCAGTAATCCATTTTGGCGTCGGACATCCGCATGAAAATTGGGAATGGAGAACTCCTAATAGAATTCAATTCGTTCAGTATCATTTGCAAGAACATCTACCTGAATTTAATACGCAAGAATCATATGTCCAACTTGGTGAAGTAGAGTGGGATTTAGATTACAACCAAGATCAATCTTTATTCATAGCTCGCTGTACAGCAGCTGGATGTAATCCATTTCTTCAAGAAATAAAAATACCAAATGAATATAAATATTTTAAAGTATTTGCTTGGGCAGATAAAATTGCATTTAAACTTAGTTGCAATTTTAATATTGTTGACTTGAGTCCACATCAATCTGCTAGCAATCAAAATACCCCCTCTTTTACATTGAATAATATTACTTTTCGTTTGGGAGATTTGTTTGATTATAAAATTCTAAATAATTCAGATGTAATTGTGCTGCCAACTTCAAGCAATGGAAGCATGCAGCCTACAGTTCGCTCAAAAATTAATGAATTTAATATTCCTCCTCCGCGGAGGAGACCAGCAGGAGCTATTGAAGTCAACACAATAAATAATGGGAAAAAAATAGTCTGGGCTTACTCTGTTGAAGGATCAAAAGGGTCTACTAAAAATATAATAGAAGCTATATGCAATAATATAGTAACTGAGTTTTCTAATACAAACAAAACAACCATCAGCTTGCCTTTGTTGGGAACAGGAGCTGGGAGTTTAAGTCCTGTTGAAATTGCAGATATATATAATCAATTATTAAATAAAAAGTCTAATAATTTAATCTTTATAATAAGCGTTTTTACTAATGAAAATTTTGAAAAAATAGAATCTTATTTCAAGAATAATGAAACGACTGACGAAAAGATTAAACCATTTACAAAAGCACAAATTTATTTCAGAGGTAGAAATGAAATAGAAGGAGTATTGGGTGTAAAAGATATAGCGGCTGAAGTTTCGGAATTATTAAACCACATGCCGGCAGAACCAGGCGCAATGCTTGGAATTTTTGGTAAATGGGGCCGAGGAAAGACATTTTTAATCAACGAAATCTGGGATATTCTAGGAAAAGAACCAAATAAAAAAAGAGTGGATTTCCATGCTTGGAAATATCAAGATACTCCGGCAGTTTGGGCGTATTTATATGAGCAGTTTGCAACAACTTTTTACTCTTCCGCCAGATACAAGTGGCACTCCTTCTGGCGAAGAATCCATTTAAATTTTGCACGTCTCGGAATGGGTGAAATTATTTGGTTTGTTTTTTCTTTTAGCATTTCAATCTATATAGCTTTTGGTATTTCTATTACTGAAAAACTAAACATTTTACAAAAGATACTTGGCTCAATCACGTTAGGCGCTATGCTTAACATCTTGATAATTTATTTCAGATTTGGAAAAACTGCAAAAAGCCTATTCAATAAGTATTATACTAGAATTTCGTTTGCCAAATTATTGGGAATACAAGCTGAAGTTCAAAAAGAACTTAAATGTCTTTTAGGCGTGTGGAAGAAATATATTAAAAATGATAGAGTTTATTTATTTGTTGAGGATATTGATAGATGCTCTGAAGAAGTAATAATAAAAATCATCGATTCGCTTAGAGTCATGGTAGATGATGAAGAAATATCAAAAAGAATAGTCGTAGTTGTAGCGATTGATGAATCAATTTTAAAAAGAGCAATTAATGCCAAATATAGAGAGCTTGTGATTAATGAATCTTCTATATTATCAAACTTAGTAAATGAGTATATAGACAAGTTATTTATTGCAAGCATAAAACTTGGAGATTTATCAGACGAAGAAAGAGATGATTTTTTTATTGAACTAACAAAAAACGACCGTATTACAAAAGATATTCCAGCATTCAAAAGAAAATTTTTGCCGGTAAAGGAAAACAACCCTTTACCTATTGATCACAATCAAACAGAATTACAGAAGCAAAGAGCAGAAATTGAAACAACTCAGGAATCAAATCAGGAAAAAATAGATCAATCGCAATATGATAGAATATCAAAACTTCTCAGATTCAGAAATTGGAAGCTTCTTAGACCTTTCCAAAAATTAGGAAAAGATGAATCAGAAAGTTTAAATGCGACCTATAAATTGTCAGATGATGAAGTTAAAATCTTACGTTCCTGTTTGGAAAAACATAAAACAATTTCCCCTAGACAAATAAAAATATTTTACTACAGGTATTTAATGGCGAAAAACTTGTTGATTCGATACTACCTAAAATTAGGAAGAACTAATATTTGGCTTATTCCAACTAACAGCTCAATATTTATTAATCTGTTAATTTCATACTCACAGCATGAAGATCCTAGTACAATAACAACTCATAAGCTAATGATACTAAAGGAAACAAATCCTGAAATTAAAGTGTACTTACTCGAAAACGTAACCATAAATACTTTGGATTATCAAGAGCTGTTAAAAGTTCTCGATTTAGTAATTGCCTATTAACTCATAGTTGTCCTTTTACCCAATTGTCCGTAGTCTTCGCTTCAATAATAAATATAAATTTTAGGATAGTTGTGCCGATACTGCGTCTCAGTACCAGCCTGCTAAAAGCCGTCAACATATTCCTCCTTTTCGCATTCTGTCGCTTATCCCCGCATAGCAGTGTCTTGCCTGTCCCCCGCAGGCGGGGGCCGGATCGTCAAAGTTTTTGCATCTCCAAACTGGGGTGGATAAGAAACCATGGGCAGCGTTATCTCCACCCCTGTTCGGAGACTCACTGTAATCCTAACACTTCCCCCGCCTGCGGGGGAGAGCAGAGATCCTGCACTTCGTAAACCATTAAACCTGCGAACCCAACTTTTTCTCAATCCATTCTTCCAGGCAGCTTTGCACCCATTGTATATTCGTCAGCACTTCATGATTCGTAAACCGCAGCACTGTAAACCCCGCTTCCTCCAACGCCCTTTGTCTTTGCTCATCATTCTTCCTAACCTCCTCCAGTTCATGAATACTTCCATCCACTTCAACGATCAGCATTAATTCCTTACACA
>CAZBTD010000188.1:0-4259 GCA_964494815.1 uncultured Ferruginibacter sp.
ATAAACTCACCCCTCTCTTCCAAGGTATAAAATCATCCTGGTTCAGTAAAACTGCCTTGGGGGTTACTTCACCGCTGGCTGCTTTTATACAATACTCTAAAATATCTTCTCCCATTTGTTCAATGGTTTTTTCTCCCTCAATCACCGGCCCTGTATCAATATCAATTATATCATTCATCCGCTTTGTCAGGTTGCTGTTGCTTGATACTTTGATAGTGGGGCAAACAGGGTTGCCTGTTGGGGTACCTAAACCTGTTGTAAACAATATCAACGTGGCGCCACTTGCCGCTTTGCCAGTTGTTGCTTCCACATCATTCCCTGGTGTACAAACCAAATTCAAACCTGGTTTTGTTGCCGGCTCTGTATAATCCAATACATCCACTACAGGAGATGTGCCGCCTTTCTTTGCAGCTCCACTGCTTTTAATAGCATCGGTAATTAAGCCATCTTTAATATTTCCCGGAGAAGGGTTCATGTGAAAACCAGAGCCAGCCGCCTCGGCAGCATCGCTGTATGCTTTCATCAACCGAATGAATTTTCTTGCAGCTGCTTCATCTTTAGTCCGGTCAATTAAATTTTGTTCTGCACCACAGAGTTCAGGGAATTCTGCTAACAAAACTTTAGCTCCCAGCGCCACCAATAAATCACTACAATAGCCCACAGCCGGATTGGCAGAGATACCGCTAAAGCCATCGCTGCCACCGCACTTTACACCAACCGTTAGTTTATCCAGTGATGCAGGCTTGCGTTCTATTTTATTTATTTCAATTAATCCTTTGTACGTGTCTTTAATTGCATCAGCAATCAATTGCTCTTCGCTTTGTGATTGTTGCTGTTCAAAAATTAATAACGGCTTATCAAAATTTGGCGCTACTGCTTTTAGATCGTTTTTAAAATCATGCACTTGTAAATTCTGGCAGCCGAGACTCAATACAGTTACACCGGCTACATTTGGATGATTTGCATAAGCTGCAAGCAACTTACTTAATACAGCAGCGTCCTGTCTTATGCCACCGCATCCTCCCTGGTGATTGAGAAATTTTATCCCATCAACATTTTTAAAAGGGCGATTGTGTTTTGGTGACGACTGTAAAGAAAAAATATCCACCTCATCAATGCTTTGCCCATTTTGATACGCCTCTAATAAATGATGTGCAAACTGTTTATATTTATCTGTAACTGCATAACCCAATTCATTGTGTAATGCTTCTCTTATCACATCCAGGTTCCTGTTTTCACAAAACACTGTTGGTATAAAAAGCCAATAGTTGGCAGTGCCAACACTTCCATCTTTGCGATGATAACCATTAAACGTCCTTCCTTTGAATTTGGAAACATCGGGTGCTGCCCATTTATAGTCAACCTTACGGTATTTGTATGGCGCTGCGGCATGTTTTACATTGCCTGTATTCATCCAGCCGCCTTTGGGAATAAATTGTTGTGCTTTGCCTACTAAAACGCCGTACATGATTACTTCATCGCCAGGATTCATGTCCTGTGTAAAGAATTTATGCTTGGCTTTTATATCATCCTGCAATAAATAATCACTACCATTATAAGAGATAGTTTCGCCTTTGGGCAAATCCGTCAGCGCCACCAGCACATTGTCTTCTTCGTTAACTTTTAAAACCTTTCGTTTCATTTTATTTTTCCTGTAATACCTTTTTTGTTTGTAGAGTAACTGGCAAGCCCTCTGCCATCATCATTTTTAATTTCTCTGTTACTTCCTGTTCAAATCCAATAAGTTTAGTTAAGTCAGTATCCCACAAATCAACATCCTGCAATACTATATTCACCAGTTCTGCAACATCATATTTTTTCCAGAGATTATAATAATAAGAAGCTTTTGCATCATTTATTAAATATTCTTTCCCATTAGCGTAACCATAATAATTTTCTCCTTCCGATTTTATTGCTTTCATAAACAATAAGTAGGCAGCAAAGGCTGTAGAAAAATTTTCCGGCACTGACCGAAATTTTTCATAATATTTCAATAACACAGGCACTGCTCTTGCATGCAATTTCTGTGTATAGTTCATAGTGATATTAATCCATGGATGCTGAATAAATGCATTGCGAAAACGATCGAGTACTTTATTGCCAAATTCTTCTGCCTGCATTATCGTTACATCATATGGGATGGCGGGTGCAATTTCAAGCATCATTATTTCAGAAATAAAACGCTCCATTACTTTATCTTCCATTGCTTCCCTTACCGTATCAATACCAGAAAGAAATGCCACGCCGCAACTTAATGTGTGTGTGGCATTCAACAACCTTAATTTAAGCTCTTTAAAAAGTGTGATATCTTCTGTAATTACAACCCCTTTATCTGCTTTTGCAAAAGATAAAATATTGGCAACAGTTTCGTTTCCTTCAATAGCCCATAAACGATATACTTCTGATACAATAAGCAACTCATCAGTTACACCCAACTCTTCTTCAATTTCTTTTTGCACTTTTTTATCTGGACCGGGTACAATCCTGTCAACAAGTGAATTGCAGAAATGATTGCAGTTCTCCAGCCATTCAATAAAATTTTCATCGAGGCCATTGAGGTGAGCAAGGTCGAGTACAATGGATTCTAATTTTTTTCCGTTGTTGTTTATTAACTCTGTTGGTACTATCACCATACCACTTTGCTTACTGCCATCGAATGCAACATAGCGTTCATATAAAAAAGCCAGCAGTTTTGCCGGGAAAGAAACTGGTGGCTGGTTGCGTATGTCCTCATTCACTAATTGAATCCCAACTTCCGTTGTATTGCTGATGATAATCTGCATTTGTGGATTGTGTGCACACTCCAATACAGCCTGCCATTCATGCCTTGCAGACAGTACACGGCTGATGGCGGAGCATACGATATTCTCTTCCACTTTTTTCCCTTCTTCAATACCACGTACACAAAGTGTGTACAAACCGTCCTGCTTTTCAAAAGCATCGGAGTCTCCTTTATTAGTTGATTTAACCACAACAATTCTTCCATTGAAAATCCCTTGCCGGTTCGCCTTATCAATAAAATAATCGGGCAAGCCTCTCAGCAATATTCCGGTACCAAACTGCAATACTCTTTCCGGAAGATGAAACATGTCATCTCCAGGCAACTCAACCTTAGTGGTTTCGATGTTCTTTAAATGATATTTTGAAAGGAACATAATTTTATTTTTTGCTTTGGTTTATTAGGTTTATTATTTTATTATGACAGTGCTAATTATTTTTTATCCATCTACCTGCCCATTTTGGGTATTCTTCTTCAATTAATTTTTTTGGTGCATCCACATACCATGCATATCCAATTCTTCTTTCCAGCTCTACTTCTGCCAATGTTTTTTTTGGTTGCCCATCACGACCGGTGAAAAAAGGTTCATTTGTTTTCAAATCATAAAACCTTGCCCATATCACACTTCCTGCCTGCGGTGTTATTACCCTATCTCTTCCTTCTGCTGTTTTTATTTCTTCAAACTTGTATCCCTCAATCTTCACATTCTTAAACCATTCTATTCCTCCTTTTACTGCAGCAATTATTTTTTTATCTGCAGGCAAACGCATCAGGAAACGAAGTATGCCTACTGATTCACCTCCACTTAACGATGGCAATTCATACGCCCTTGCTTTTGCAGGCTTCAAAGTTTTTGCGTCATATTGTGCACACCATACTGTTAATTTTTTCCTTTGTTTTATTTGTGTTTTTAAAATACAACTGGTGCCACGCTTTATTGCCAACGCACATGCCTTATTATAAGAACTGCTTATCACATCCATATCATTATCCTTTTCCAGCACATCCAGCAACACATTCAATGCATTTATCATTGCATTATCATTGTAAGTGATCTCACTACGATAACTGCTGAAATCAGGGTAGTACTGCGGCCAACCTCCGTTGGGATATTGAGCATCTAATAAATACTCAACTCCTTTGTCTGCTGCTGTCAAAAATCTTTTGTCGTTACTCTTCTTGTATGCTTTTACCAAATACCTTATCTCTTTGGTGGTTGCATTATTATCTATAGTTGCATCAATACTGCTTTCATATCCACTCTTTAATTCAGTCAGTTCTTCTGGTGTCAGCGTATGCTTATAATCAACTTTCTTTTTATTAAACTGTTTTGCCCATCCGCCATTTTTTCTTTGATAGAGCAGCATGTTTTCTGCAATTGTATCATAACTGCTTTTTGTTTCAATTGCTTCATCGGTTTTGGTTTCATTTTTTTCATCGCCGGGTTTCCATTTATAATCAAACACCCATGCGGCGTTAA
>CAZBTD010000189.1:0-4249 GCA_964494815.1 uncultured Ferruginibacter sp.
CTGCAATAAACCCGCCCACAATTAATGCGATGATGGTTTGCAAGTGCGTAACACCCAACAAAATGAAAAACGAAAAGGCACTTGCCAGTGTTACAAAAAACTCAGTAAGGCTTACAGTCCCAATTACAAAGCGTGGGCTTCTCCCATTGGTAATTAATGTGGTTGTTACAATCGGCCCCCAGCCGCCACCGCCAAATGAATCAAGAAAACCGCCAGCGGCTGCCAATGGTATAAACTTCCTGAACTTCTTTTGTGGGTTCATTTGCCTGAAAGCATTCAGCAGGATTTTTACGCCAAGGAATAAAGTGTAACAAGCCATTACCGGGCGTATGTAATTAGAAAACTTATCGCCAAGAAAAACTAATAAAAATGCCCCTGCAATTGCGCCAATTACGCCGGGTATTACCAGTTTTTTAAATAATTTTTTATTTACGTTGCCGAATTTGTAATGGCTGTAGCCAGATGCACCGCTTGCAAACATTTCAGCAGTGTGTATGCTGCCGCTGATAGCAGCAGGGTTTACGCCTGTTGATAATAATATTGATGCACTCGTAACACCATATCCCATTCCCAAAGCGCCGTCAACCATTTGTGCAAGAAAACCTGCCAGCACCATCCAGTGAAAATTTCTATCTACTGAATGATAAATATTTACCACTGTTGCAGAAACGCTTTCAAAGGGCAAATAAGAAAACAGCCAATGGCCAATCAACATCAGGGCAAAGCCAATTACAGACCAGGTGGCAATTCTCCTCCAGTGCTTTTGTGCAGGTTTCTCCTCCTCTTCTTTGCTTACCAGCACTGCGGTAATCTTATTCAGCTTTTTTACTTTCTCATCAAAGCTGCCATTCATTTTTTTTCTTGCCTCATAAATATTATCCAGCACATTCTCCATTTCATCTGGTATCATTGTGGAAAAAACTTCTTTCAGCCGCTTGGCAATAGTTGGCGATTTCCCATTTGTTGAAATAGCAATTTTAATACTCCCTTTTTGCACTACAGATGATAAATAAAAATCGCAAAGCTCTGGCTTGTCTGCTACGTTCACAAGCTTGCCTTTTGCTTTCGCATCAGCTGCTACCTGCTCGCTCACTTTCCTGTCATTTAATGCTGCAATTACAATATCTGCATCGTCAATGTCAGAAGATTGATATGGGCGTTCAATTAATTCAACATTATATTTTTTTGAGTATTCTTTTATCTGGCTGCTGATTTCTGCAGCAACTAGCTTAACAGTGGCAGCCTGTGAGTTTTGCAGCAGCGCTGTCAACTTTTCATTGCCCACGTAACCCCCGCCTACTATTAAAACAGATAATTCTTCGAGTTTGAGGAATATGGGGAATAGCTGGTTCCCATCCGCCGGCAACGGGTGCAAAGCTTTAGAATCAACTATTATTTCCTTTTTTTTCCTCATAAAAAACAAGGGCTGTTTGCCTTTGAAAAACAAAAATAGGGATTTCCTACTAAAATAGTAGACTAATGTAAAAATATTTTTCTACTGTTTTAGTAGACTAATAATTATTAACGCAAAATCAGGCTATTTCGTATAAACTTTCCCTGGTTTTGCAGATGGTCTCGTCAAGGTCGGCATAGGTGAGGGCATTATTAAGGAACCAGCTTTCAAAAGCAGATGGTGGCAGGTAAACACCCTTTCTAAGCATGGCGTGGAAATATTTATTGAATAGCTGGTTATTAGCTGCAGCAGCACTTGCAAAATCAATAACAGGGAAATCGCTGAAGTGCACGCTTATCATTGAGCCAAAGCGGTTAATCCTGAAAGGCTCTTTTTCCCATTCGGTAAGCACATCCTGCAAACCTTTGTGCAGGTATTCGGTTTTATCGGCAAGCTCCTTATATATAGATGGGTTATTTTTTAATTCTGTCAACACGGTGAACCCGGCAATCATGGCGATTGGGTTGCCGCTTAATGTGCCGGCCTGGTACACATTCCCAAGTGGTGCAATGTGCTCCATGATCTCCTTTTTGCCGCCAAACGCACCAACAGGCATGCCACCCCCAATTACCTTTCCGTAGGTTACTAAATCAGCTTTGATATTTAGTTTTTCCTGTGCGCCGCCGGCACATAAACGGAAGCCTGTCATCACTTCATCAAAAATGAAAACGATACCTTCGCCATCACATAACTTTCGCAGGCCTTCAAGAAAGCCGGGCTCTGGTAAAATACAACCCATATTGCCTGCAACGGGCTCAACTATGATAGCAGCGATTTCGCCTTTATGTTCAGCGGCCAATTGTTGCACTGCTTCCAAATCGTTGTACGCCGCCGTTAGTGTGTCATTAGAAACACCTGCTGTAACACCGGGAACTGTTTGTATATTGAATGTAGCAACACCGCTTCCTGCTTTTACTAAAAAAGAATCTGCATGCCCGTGGTAATGCCCTTCAAATTTTATGATTTTGTTTCTCTTTGTATAGCCTCTTGCCAATCTTATGGCGCTCATGCAAGCTTCCGTGCCGCTGCTTACCATTCTTATCAAATCAACATTTGGCACCATGCTGATGATAAGCTCTGCCATTGCAATTTCCAGTTCTGTGGGCGCTCCAAATGATGTAGAACCTACAGCTTTTTCCTGAATTGCTTTTACGGCCGGTTCGTAAGCATGGCCTAGAATCATTGGGCCCCATGAAGCGATGTAGTCAATGTATTTATTCCCATCAACATCGTACAGATATGCGCCTTTGGCACTTTTTATAAACACAGGCGTTCCGCCTACACTTTTAAATGCCCTTACTGGTGAGTTTACACCGCCCGGGATTGATTGTTGGGCCCTTTCAAAAAGTTCTATGCTCTTGTTGTACATCGGTTTACTTTTTAACCACAAAGCTCACAAAGGAAAAAACACCAAGGCCACGATAAAATCTTTGTGTTCCTTGTGCAGCACTTTGTGTTCTTAGTGGTGCAATAATTTCACTGCCTCTTTTGCAAAATATGTTGCAATCAAATCTGCCCCTGCCCTTTTTATGGAAGTTAATGTTTCAAGAATTGCTTTGTCTTCATTTATCCATCCTTTTTCAGCAGCAGCTTTTATCATTGCATATTCCCCACTGATATTATAAACACTTACAGGGACAGTAACAGCATTCTTCACTTCCCTAACAATATCCAGATAAGGCAATCCGGGTTTCACCATCACAATATCAGCGCCTTCTTCCACATCCATCAATGCTTCCTTTACTGCTTCAATACGGTTGGCATAATCCATCTGGTAAGTTTTTTTATCGCCGAAGCCAGGGGCACTATCCAATGCATCACGGAACGGCCCATAAAAACAAGAAGCATATTTAGCACTGTAAGCCATGATACCTGTTTTTGTAAACCCGCTTTCTTCCAGCCCTTTTCGTATTGCCCCAATGCGGCCATCCATCATATCGCTTGGCGCCACCATATCTGCGCCAGCCTGGGCATGGCTGATACTCATCTTTACCAGCGCTTCCACTGTTGCATCATTCACAATCTCTCCATCTTGCACAATGCCGTCATGCCCATACGATGAATATGGGTCAAGTGCCACGTCCGTCATCACATACATTTCCGGCACCGCATCTTTTATTGCTCTAATGCTGCGTTGCATCAGCCCATCTTTATTCCATGCTTCTTTGCCCGTATTGTCTTTTAGTTCGTCTTTTGACTTTACAAACAGCAAAACGCTTTTCAATCCCATTGACCATAACTCTTTTACTTCTTTAACGGTTACATCCAAACTATTACGGTAATACTTTGGCATTGACGGGATTTCTGTTTTGATATTTGTTCCTTCATCAATAAATAATGGGGCTATAAAATCATTGGGAGCAAGAATAGTTTCTGCAACCATGCTTCTTATGGCTGGCGTTGCTCTTAATATTCTGTTCCTTCTTTGCAAGTACATAAATAATGTTTTGTCTTTTTAACCTGCCGCCCCTACGGGGCTTAACTAAAATTCCATTTGTTTCTACCAATATATCGTTCCTACGGAACTAAAAACATTTATTCAACAAGTATTAGAGCGCTGTGCCCATGCAATCCTTTCTTCCTCTGTTATTTCATTCAACCAATCCCTTGGGTGCAAACAAACCTCCTGCAATTTATATTCCTCTGTTCCGTAAGCTGGAGTATAATTATATTCAAACCGCACTGTTGGCGGGAGGCTCATCAAAATACTTTCAATACGGCCGTGTGTTTTTAAGCCAAATATAGTCCCCCGGTAATGCACAAAATTAAACTCCACAAATCTTCATCTTCTTATTT
>CAZBTD010000190.1:0-4229 GCA_964494815.1 uncultured Ferruginibacter sp.
CTTCCTTCTGGTTGCCGGCGGTGTTCAGGTAGTTGCCCATCGCCGGGCTCAGCGTCACTGCGTCCAGCAGGTCGCGGAAGTTGCCGAAAGCCTTGCTGGCCAGCAGGTCCCACCAGGCCGCCAGCTTGAACTGCTTGTAGTTGCCGGTGAGGCCGTCGAAGCCCACCACGAGGATCTGCGACCAGGCCCAGGCGGCGCGCTGTCGCAGGCTGTCGGGTGCGGCGATGAGCCGCTGCCACACCTGTGCGTCCACGCCGATGGCGGCGGTGCGCGCATCGGGGTTCTGGTCGATGCCTTTGCCCACCAGCCAGTCCCAGTTGCTGCTGGACACGGGCAGTGCGAACTGCGCGTCGAGCCAGGCGGCGTAGCCCTGCGACTTGACGGCGGCCAGGTCGGCATCGGTCACGCCCAGCGTGGCCTGCAGCAGGAATCGTGCGGCCTGGGTGTCGGTGGGTGGGGCGGGGGCGGGCGCCGGCGCCGGTGAAGGCGTCGGGGCGGGTGATGGTGATGGCGAGGGTGATGGCGACGGTCCGGCGCCGCTGCCGCCCCCGCCGCAAGCCGCCAGCGAAGCCAGCACGCCGCTGGCGGCGGCGAGCCGGCCCAGCACCGCGGCGTGCTCGCCGGTCGTCTGATGTGAAGCGTTGGCCGCTTGCTGTGCCGGCCCTGCCGGCCGGTCGGCCGTGTCGGTCGCCATGGTCCGTTCCCTCCCAAATCCGGGCGCCATTCTGCGGATGGCGCGCCGCCGGCGGGGGTGACTTTTCCGCTCCGCAATCGGCCTTTACGTTGGCTCACGTCGTGAGCAGACGTATCCGACCGGCGGACGGGCCGCCGCTCAGTGCGACAGCGCGTGTGCCTGCGCGTTGGCCTGCTCCAGCCGACCGGCGAGCTGCCCCAGGAACAGCCGCTGCAGCGCCAGCGCGGCGGCCGGGCGCGTGGCCTCGATCTCGCGCAGCCGTTCGCGCGACAGCCGCAGCACCACGCTGGGCACCTCGGCCACCACGGTGGCGCTGCGCGGCAGCTCGCGGAACAGGCCCATCTCGCCGATGGCGCCGCCGCTGCGGATGCTGCGCACCGCGCGCTCGCGGCCGTCCACGCGCAGCAGCGCCGACAGCCGGCCCGACTGCACGACGTACAGCGCGTCGGACACGTCGCCTTGCACGAACAGCGCCTGTCCGGCGTCGAGCCGCACCTCTTCGAGCACCGCGTGCACGCTCAGCAGGTCGCGGTCGGCGTCCAGGCCCAGCGTCAGCATCGGGTCGACCTCGGTGGCCTGGGTCTCGTCCAGCTGCGCATCGTCCCAGGCCGCCACGGCGGCGTCGACGTCGGCGTGCAGCGCCGGGCCTTTCGAGTCGAAGCAGCCGGCGCCGCGCAGCAGCCGTTCGTGCTCGGCCGACAGCCGGCTCAGCTGCACCTGCACGCCGGCCCCGCGCAGCTGCCGGAACACGCGCGCCAGTGCCTGCGCCGCCGAGCTGTCGATGCCGTGCACGTGGCGGAAGTCGAGCAGCAGCTGCTCCGGTGGTGTGGCCGCGTCGAGCAGCGGCTGCAGCTGCACGCCCAGCCGCGTGGCCGAGCCGAAGAACAGCATGCCTTGCAGCTCGACGATCTGCAGCGCGTCGCCGCGGGCCTGCAGCTGCCGGGCTTGCTCGGGGCTGCGCTCCACCGCGTCGGGCCAGCTGCGGCGCGGCAGCAGGCGGCGCACCGGCGGCAACTGGGCCGAGGCCAGCGCGAAGTCGAGGCAGCAGGCCAGCACGCCCACGCACACCGCCGGCAGGAAGCCGAGCGTGGCCGTGACCGCCACCATGCCGATGACGGTGAGGTGGTCGCGCCGCGGCAGGCGCAGCCGGCTGTCGAGCAGCCAGGTCTTCAGCATGCCCAGGCCCATCGACGCCAGCAGGCCACCCAGCAACGGGCGCGGCACCAGCGCCATGGCCGCGCCGCCGCCCAGCAGGCAGGCCGCGCACAGCAGCGCCAGCGCCAGGTTGCTGCCGCGCCCGGTGGCACCGGCGCTGCGGTTCAGCACCGAGCGGCTGATCGACACGCCGCCCACCAGCCCGCCGGCGGCGGCCGACACCAGGTTGCCCAGGCCCAGCACGCGCAGGTCCTGGTTGATGTCGGCGCGCTGGTCCCAGGCCACTTCGAGGCTGGTGTCCGACAGCAGCAGCGCGATGGTGGCCACGATCACGGCCGACACCATCAAGCCCGCCTGCTGCGCCACCAGCGCCCCGTCCACCGCGGCCAGCAGCTGCGTGTCAGCCGGCCACGCGGGCAGGTTGCGCGCAAAGGGCTGCAACAGCCAGCTGGCTTCGCGCGCGGCGGCCAGGTCCAGCCCCGCGGCGCGCAGCGCGGCATGCACCGCCACGCCCGAGGCGATGATGAGCGCCGGCAGCGCCAGCACGTGCCGGATGCGCAGCGAGCCCTGCCACAGCAGCACGCCCAGGCCCAGCCCTACCAGCAGCCGCAAGTCGGCGCCACCGCTCAGCCAGCCCCAGGCGCGCGCCAGGCTGAAGCTGGTGGCCGTGGACACGCCCAGCCCGCCGGTCAGCATGAGCCAGCCCACGCTGCCCAGGAAGCCGCCGATCACCGGGTAGGGGATGTAGCGGATGAGGTCGCCCCACCCCTTTCGGCCCATCCACCACCAGGCGCCGCCCACCAGCGCGGCGGTGAGCGCCAGCGCCACCACCGCGGTGGCGAAAGCGGCCTGCGGCGAAGCCTGCGCCGCCACCGCGGCGGTGATGGCCGCCAGCACCGGCACCGTGGCCGGCTCGGCCCCCACACTGGCCAGCGGCAGCGCGCCACGCCAGGCCGCCGCCAGCCCCAGCACCACGGCGCCCAGCAGCGTGGCACCGATGGCCGCCGGCAGCTGCGGCGCCAGCGCGCCCTGGAACAGCAGCGTGGCCGAGGAGATGTAGAACGACACCGCGGCCAGGCTCACCACGAGGGCGGCGACGAGGTCGCGGCCGGCGCGGGCCAAGGGGGCGGCAGGGGCAACGGATGACATGAGCGGTCCGGAACAGCTGGGACGCCGGCAGTATCCGGGCGGGGCCAGGGCGCGGATACCCGCACTCGCCCCGATGGTCACGTCTTGCGCGGCGGCGGCGCCGGTCGGCGCGCACCCGGTCGCGATGCGGTCAGCGCGCGACCTTGAGGAACAGCTCGCGGTCGGGGGCGAAGGCGGCGTACAGCGGCAGCAGCGCGCCGCCCAGCGCGCGCGCGTCCGAGCCGATGCTGCCGGGCAGCAGCGCCGGCGCGGTCACGCCTTCCCAGCTGTAGCGCGGCAGCGCGGCGTGCAGCGCGTTCATCAGCTCGCCCAGCAGTTCGCGGCTGCACGAGCCGTCGACGATCACGCCGTCGACGTCGAGCAGGCAGGCGGCGGTGTTGATGGCTTGCGCCAGCGCGCTGCCGGCGGCGTCGAGCCAGCGGCGCGTCAGCGGTTCCCAGGCGCCGTGCAGCGCCTGGCCGCGCGCGTCGGCTCGGGTGTCCAGGCCCGCGGCGGCCCACCCCTGTTCCAGGTTCAGCAGCGACGCCACCGACAGCAGCTGCGCCGGCGGCGCCTCGTGCGCGCCGCGGCTCAGCCACAGCGGCAGCGAGCCCAGGGCACCGGCGTTGCCGTGTGTGCCCGGGCGCAGCTGGCTGTCCAGCACCAGCGCGCCGCCGACGAAGGTGTCGACGAACACGTACAGGAAGCTGCTGACGCTGCGGCCCTGGCCCGCCACCAGCTCGGCTACGCAGGCCGCCGCGGTGTCTTTCATCAGCAGCACCGGCCAGGGGCTGGTGTCCTGCACGGCGCGCTGCAGGTCCACCTGCTCCCAGCGCGCGGCCAGCGCGGCCGGAAAGCCCAGCAGCTGCTGCCAGCCGCCGATGGCCAGTGGTGCGGCCACGCCCACGCCTTGCACGCGGTCGCGCCGCGCCGGGCCCAGCGAGCGCCGCAGCGCGGCCAGGCGGCGGCCGAGCCCGGGCAGCAGCGTGTCGGGATCGGGAAAGCGGTAGTCGAGCGAGCTGCGCTCGCGCACCGCGCCGGTGAAGTCGACCAGCAGCACGTCCATGCTGCGCCGGCCCACCTTGATGCCGACCGAATAGGCGCCGTCGCCGGCCAGCGACAGCGGCACCGACGGCTGGCCCACCTTGCCGCGCAGCGGCTCGCCTTTCACCAGCAGGCCGTCGTCGAGCAGCCGCTTGCTGATGAGCGACACCGTCTGCGCGGTGAGGTGCGTCAGCCGCGCGATGTCGGC
>CAZBTD010000191.1:0-4226 GCA_964494815.1 uncultured Ferruginibacter sp.
CCAGTGGTGATTCGTATAGCTCCAGTAACTGCTGGGCGGGCAAACGGACCACCTTCAGGTCGATGCCCATAGACTGGGCCGCGTTCTTGAAGCCATCGGTTGCCGGGTCGGTTGCACCGAGGGCGAGCAATGTCCACTCGGTGTGGAATGTGTCGTACAGGGAACGGCCATCTTCCAGCCATGCATGGGGCGGGCGCCCCCCAGGACTGGCGGTGGGCACGTAGTCATTGGGTTCGTCGGGAGGTAGGTCCACACCGTCCTGCGCGATGATGGGCGAGTCGCCGTAGCGACCTCCAAAAGTCACGCCGGGGATGTTGAATTCAAGCCGGGCATGGCGGTTGAGGTACTCAGAGGCCTTGGCTCGCTCTTCGTTACCTTGTGCGGAGTCATCGTCCAGCTCAGGCTTCGCAGAGAAAAGACCGACGGAGTCAGCAAAGTGCCGGGCGTAGCCTGTGTTGCGCTGCGCGAGCGGTCGACGCTCTGCCTCATAAGTGTCTAGTAGCGTCAGCGTTGCATGCCCCCGGATTACGCTGGCCAGCTTCCAGGCGAGATTGACCGCGTCTTCCACCGCTGTGTTGTAGCCCAAGCCCCCTGTGGGCGTGAACAAATGGGCTGCATCACCGGCAATGAACACTCGTCCGCGCTGGAATTTTTCTGCAACCAAGGCATGCCCTGCCAGCCAAGTGCCCATGGACAGAATTTCGATCGGAATGTCAGCGCCCATTGCTTCTGAGAATACCCGTTTCGCATCCTTTTCCGTCCATGTGTCTGCGTCTTCTCCCGGTTTGATTGCTGCATGGAACGCATATTCGGCCACGCCGTCCACCGACGCCATGAACGAGCGTCGTTGGTAGTTGACCGCGACGTACATCCAGGCTTTAGGGTAACGTAGCAAGGACAGGAACTGGGGCGCGCGCAAATACAACGCGAACATTTTCCCGCCCATGAACTCCCTCTGGATCCCGGTTTCTCCTCCCCAGGGGATGCCCAGTTGGTTCCTCACGAGGCTTCGCGCACCGTCTGCGCCAACGAGGAACTTGGCTGTAACCCTTGCAGGTGTTCCGCCCGCCGTTGGGCGTACGGATGCGCTTACACAGTCGCCTTGGTCTTCAAGGGGTACTCAGCCTGGCGCTCTTCCAGCTTGTCGACGGGAACAAGAAGCAGAACATCACTGAGCGCAGTCGGCTCAGCCCCGTACTGCTCGCGCAGCGCCTTGACCTGCGCCTCATCCGAGTTCGGATCTACCATCGACGTGAACTCCGGTTTGTAGTCCATCGTCGGGCTGTAGTGGAAGATCACCGTCGCCAGCGGATGCGGCAGCACGTTGACATTTGGTATCGGCAGCGACGCCATCTCGGCAACCGTACCCAGGGTGTAGCTCTTGCCGCCGCCTTGGACGCCGAACAAGCTGATCGTATGAGTCTGGTTGAGATCGAGCGCGATCTTCCGCCCATTGAACTCGCCCAGCAGTCCGTACTGTGGCGAATCGCCAGTCGCTCCGAGCATTACGTCAAACGAGACACCCTCTGATGTCGACGACTTGACACTGACCGCAGCAGGTGCCGCAACAACATCAGAACCAGCCTGTTGTGTCGATGGCTCCTCAGGCAGGGCCGAGGCGTCCTCTGCTGTTGATACGGGTGGCGACGGCGGTGCGGCCTCTGTCCCAGCTTGAACCGACTTCGGCTCGGGCGGCGGCGCAAGGGGCGTGACGGCTGCAATCAATGGCGGATCTGGCTCACGTGCACTGATTGCCAGTGCCGGAGGGTGCGCAGGCCGCGGAGCACTCGTTCCAGTGGCACTATGAAGCGTCTCCCACACCCATGTGCGTTCGCGGCGGGGGCTGATGAATGCCGCGCTCTGAAGAGTCGGGACACCGCTGGCCGCGGCCCGTCGGCGCGCCAATTCCTGTGTCATCTCGGCGTGCGCCTCGACTGGTGCAGCCGCGTAGGTCGCAGCCACCGACTCCGTGTCACGCACCGCAGACTCCACCAACTGCGCAATCAGGTCGTAGCCGATGCGGTGGAACTCGATGCCGCCTTCCGAGTCCGGCGCACCGGTGCCCGCCTTGCTGAAGTCAAAGACCAGTGCGCTGCGCGTGAATTGGAGGTGGTAGTCCTGATTGTCCAGCGTACGCAGGAAGTACCTTGCCTCGTCCGCTGCATCCAGGGCGACCAGGCCGTAGCGCACGGACCGATCGAGATAGAACTCCAGCAGCGCCGCAAAGTCGCGGCTCTTCATCGAACGATCTGGCCGATCCACTGCCTGCCGATGCGGGTCAAAGTGGTGTGCCAGAACGAACTCGCTTTGCTGGATCTGCTCAGTGATGTCGGCCTTCAGTTGCTGATACGCGGACAGCTCTCCTGCTGATTTGTAGCACTTGACCTCCACCAAGCGGCAGACCACTTGCCGGCGCTGCGGGTCCAGATCGAACAGGGCCAGATCGGTACGCCGGAAGCTGACCTCGTCGCCTAGTTCGTCTGCGTTCTTTTTCAGTGCCGCATAGAGGTCCAGATGCGCGTCGAGCGGCACGACGATCTGGTTCTCGAACACCTGCTGGTGCTCCAAGTACAGCCGGCTCAGCGCCAGCCCCAGCGCTTCGGCGCGCTGGTTCGGAGAAGAGAGCAGCTTCAGCGCCAGACGACCGGAAAGCGACCGCAGCTGTTCGAGCAGGATCACGGCGTGCTTTGGGCCTGCCGGCAGCTCGTAGTCCTTCAAGATCGGCGCCAACAGCGCCTCCAGCTCCGTCACCGACCTCGAAGTGATGGCCAAGCGATGCCCCAAGGCGTTGGCCATGTCTGGCGAGTGATCGATCAGGTAGTCGGGTCGCGTCGGGTGCCGCCTATGGTCGAAGAATTCGATGCCCAAGTTCCGGTCGATGGTCAGCACCCAGTCGCTGAATTCGTGGACCTGGTGCAGCAGGGCGCGGTCATCGGCCTTCAGGCTCAGCAACACTACGGGGCGTGCATTCGGAAGGTAGCGGTTCCGAGCTGCCGAAGCTGCGGCCACCGACATCAGCCGCGCGGCGTTCGAGAGCAGGTCGGATAGCTCTTCGGAGTTCGGCACCGGCCTAGCATCGCCGTGCAGAGGCCGGCGAGACCATAGGATCAGGTCATCCAGCTCCCGATAGTCCACGACACTGGGCTGAACCAGCCCATGCACGAACGAACACTCGTCCAGCGGCCCCGCGTCCTCGGCTCGAATCTCCTCCGTAGGAAACTGATCGAACAAGAACGTCAGGTGCGCCGGATGCGCTTCCGGGGCCTGTCGGAAGTCCTCCACCGCGCGGATCGCCAGTCGCAGCTTCGGATGCAGATGGCTCTCGGTGGGTGTTGAGAAGGCGTCGGCCTCCCTCGCCGTGACCGATGAATCTGGCGACAGGAGTGCCACCAAGGCCTCGCCAGTCCCGGGTGCTCCTGCGTCGATGGCAAACAACCGAACGTCGTAGCGCAGGTCCTCGAATGCAGGCTCACCTTGCATTTCCAGCAGAACATCGGCCAGCGCGGTCGCCCGACCAGCATTGAAGGCGTTGATCGTCAACGTCTTCACGTACGGGTGCTGGATCAGGTAGCGCTGCAGGCGCGTGGCGATGTAGCGGGCGTTGATCCCGGAGCCACCGATAGGAGGTTCCGCCACGCCTAACGCCTGACAAATGTCCCCAAGCAGACCCCGCGGATCGCGTTCGTCATTGGACCCGTACACCGACCAAAATGGGTTGATGTTGTCCACGCTAATGTAGCTGCGGCCCAGGTCGTGGGCCATCACAACCAGCGGCATGCCGACGGGCGCCAACTGACTCAGCAAAGCATCCCTGGTTGGAATCACGAACTCCTTGTCGCTCAGTCTTGCGCGTTCCAACCAGTCGCCGGCTGTCGCCGCCCACGTCGCGTGCCAGAGAACCCGCATCGGATGCGTGGGCCCCAAGAGGATGGCATCGCGTTGCTTCCCGCGATGGTCGCGGATCAGCAGCGAGACCGTGTCTATGCTCAACAACAAGCGCAATTCGTCAAAGGCACCACGGGCCACTGCCTCATCGCCGGAGCCCGCCCTGGCCAACACTGCGTTGAGCCAGTCCAAATAGGCGCCACCATAGGCGGCGGCCTGTTCGCGAAGCCCCGTCAAATCCACGGCCTGTGTCACGAACCGCTGCTCACCTTGGAGTACCGCCGCGAAGTACACCGACCGGGCCTCCTGGAAGCGGCGTACCTCTTCGGTCTCGGGCCAAG
>CAZBTD010000192.1:0-4220 GCA_964494815.1 uncultured Ferruginibacter sp.
CTTTCGGGCGCCACCACCTCAAAGTGGTGCGTCTACCAATTTCGCCACCTGGGCATCTAATCCCGGCAGATGGGATTGAGGGCGCAAATATAATTGAATGAATGAAAACAGAAAAAGATAAGCTGGTAAAAAAAGAATGCTATTTATTCAACACAATCCTGAAAGTAGTGCCTTTGCCAGCTTCAGAATTCTTTACAAATAATTCTCCCTTGTGGTATTGCTCCATAATACGTTTTGCTAAACTTAGCCCAAGACCCCAGCCACGCTTTTTAGTAGTAAAGCCCGGTTTAAAAACTTTGGCAATATTTTGTTTGCTGATCCCTTTGCCAGTATCAGTAATATCAGTGATAACCTGGGTGGTTTCATTTTTGATATTGATGTTGATGCTGCCTTTTCCTTCCATGGCATCTAATGCATTTTTTAAAATATTTTCAACCACCCAATCAAATAATGGCCCGTTGATGAGTGCTGTAATTTCTTTTTCTCCATTTGTATCAATGCTAAAAGTTACTTTTTCGGACGCCCTTCTTCTTACATAATTCACCATTTCAGTTACCTGCTCCACAATATTTTTTTCTTCTAATTGTGGTGTGCTGCCAATCTTGCCAAAGCGGTCGCTTACTAATTTTAGCCTGTCCACATCTTTGCTCATCTCGTTTACAATCTTGTTATTGTTTTTATCCTCTCTCAACAGCTCTACCCATCCCTGCAAAGAAGAAAGCGGCGTTCCTAATTGGTGTGCCGTTTCTTTTGCCATGCCGGCCCATACCTGGTTTTGTGTGGACTTATTTCTAATGTTGATTGAGATAAGCATGATAATGATAAACAACGCCACAATAAATAATTGCACCATAGGATAATAGCGTACTTCTTTCAGCAACTTGGAGTCGCCATAATAATATTTATTTATAAGCAGTGGCTCTTTGCTTATTTCAAGCACAATAGGTTCATGTAGTTCTTTAAACTCCTGTACCAATTTTCGAAGAAAACTGGTATCTTTTTTTATCTCAGTCGTATCAAGGTTAAGTCCCTGGCCAGATGGGTTGTCTCTTTCATCTGTTTCAATAATAGGAATATCTGTGTTGTGAGACGCAATGGTATTTGTAAGATCGATGGCAGCCTGTTCATTCACCACAGCTCTTGTTTGCAGCGATTGTACCCACACATCCACTTTTTCCCTTTCATCGTATGCAATTTTGTTTGCAAGATAATTAGAGTAAAAAATAGTGCCGGTAACAATAGCAATAGCTACTATTGCCAATGCGGTGCGCCAGTTTAATAGCTGTGAGAACATTTGCTAAAATAAGAATTAATACAAAAGCAGAATGCTGATATTCTTGCCAAACTAATAAATGATTTATGTTTGTAAAAATCAGCAGCTCAAAAAATTAATGGAGCAGGTATCACATTCAGATAGTAGTAAAAATTATTCGGTGCCTTTGGTGGCAGTTGTTATTTTAAACTGGAATGGCAAAAAATACCTGGAAAAATTTTTACCTGTACTGCTGGCTTCATCTTATCCCAATAAAAGAATAATTGTGGCAGATAATGCCAGTACAGATGATTCTGTAAATTACTTATGTGCCCACTTTCCTTCAGTAGAAATTATATGTAATACGGTTAATGAAGGATTTGCAAAAGGATATAATACCGTATTAAAAAAAGTAAAGGCAGATTATTATGTTTTACTTAATAGTGATGTGGAAGTAACTGCAAACTGGATAGAGCCTGTTATCAATTTAATGGAAGTTGATAACACAATTGGCGCCTGCCAGCCAAAACTAAGATCATACAACGAAAGAAATCAGTTTGAATATGCCGGAGCCTGCGGTGGCTGGCTCGATGAGTTTGGTTACCCTTTTTCACGGGGAAGAGTTTTTGATTTTACAGAAGAAGATACCGGGCAGTATGAAGATGCAGCGCCATGCTTTTGGGCAAGTGGTGCCGCATTGTTTGTGCGTTCAAAACTATACCACCAGCTTGGTGGGCTTGATGAATATTTTTTTGCTCACCAGGAAGAAATTGATTTTTGCTGGCGATTGCAACTGGCAGGGTATAAAGTGTATGTGGAGCCCAAGTCGGTAGTATATCATATTGGCGGCGGCACATTGCCCAAAGCCAACAACCTCAAAGTATTTTTAAATTTCAGGAATAACCTGATTATGCTGGCAAAAAATTTGCCTTTTAGCGAATGCTTGTGGCGTCTGCCAATACGAATGTTGCTGGATGCTGTGGCTGCCTGGAAAGGCTTGCTTGGCGGTAGCGGAGGTTATTTTATTGCCATTGCCCGTGCCCACCTGCAATTTATTAAATGGTGCCTTTTTGATAGAAAGAAATCTGTTTTCCCGGCTTCAAAAGATGGTGTTGTATATGGTTTGTATAAAGGGTCTGCAGTATGGCAGCATTTTGTAAAAAAGAAAACGAAGTTTTCGGAAATAGTTTCAACTAAATAATATTTTTCTAAAACCAACCCTTATTTTTGCAGTCGTAAAATAAAACATTATGCAACAGGAATTTATAGATGACACACATAAAGATTTTGCTCATAATTGGGTATCATCATCACGTTTTCTTTTTTTCTGCCAGGTTTTTTTAGTGCTTGCTTTTGTTTTAGGTGGATGTTATGGGCTATACACTCACAGCTACAAGGGTAAGCCTGACGTGGCTGTTCCTGAAAGCTCACAATATAATCCTACTTACAAGTCATAATTTTTTTTGTATTGTAATTGCAACACCCTTATTTTTGCAATCCCAAAAAATAAAATAGTTCTTTTAAGAGTTGAAGTATAGCTTCAACAAATATGCGGAAGTAGCTCATTTGGTAGAGCACGACCTTGCCAAGGTCGGGGTGGCCGGTTCGAGCCCGGTCTTCCGCTCCAGGAACAATCCCGCTATCAGCGGGATTTTTTTTCAACAATCTGCACTCGGGTGGTGGAACTGGTAGACACGCAGGACTTAAAATCCTGTTCCCCGCAACGGGAGTGACGGTTCGATTCCGTTCCCGAGTACTACAAGCCGGCTTGTGCCGGCTTTGTTATTTACATTATACAATAATCCCATCACCTATCTTTGCCGCCGCATTATAAGAAGTATATTCTTGTCTTCTATTAAAAAAATATACCAAGCCATCATAAATTACCTACGAACAAAACTCAACAGGGTTCAGTTTGTGATGGTGATTTCTACATTGGTGGGGTTTGCATCGGGGCTTGCAGCAGTACTATTGAAAATTTTAGTGCATTACTTACAGCATTGGATTGAAGGCATACCAGTTTCCCGTTTTGCTTATTTACTTTTCCCAGCTGTTGGGTTGGCTTTATGTGTATTCATTACCCGCCAGTTTTTCGGAGGGCAAATTGAAAAAGGTATTGCAATGGTTTTAAAAGCTATTGCCCGTAAGTCTTCTTTTATTCCTTTAAGCCATTCGTATTTACATGTAGTTACAAGCTCAGTAACAGTAGGTTTAGGTGGTTCAGCAGGATTGGAAGCTCCGATTGTAGCAACTGGTTCTGCAGTTGGTTCCAATCTTGGCCGTATCAGCGATTTAAATTACCAGGAAAGAACATTGGTTATTGCATGTGGTGCAGCAGCAGGTATTTCTGCTGTTTTTAATGCGCCCATTGCAGGAGTGATATTTGCTGTTGAAATTTTATTGACCGAAACAGTAGTGAGTTATTTTATCCCACTCATTATTTCATCTGTTGCCGGCGTGCTTTGCTCAAAAATTATTTTGCAGGAAAATGTACTTTTTAATTTCGTTTTAAAGCAAAACTTTAACTACAAAAATGTACCCTATTATATTTTGCTTGGAATATTAGCTGGTTTCATTTCGTTATACTATGCAAAAATTTTTAAAACGGTTGAAGGCGTACTTCATCATTCAAAGATGAATGCATACGTAAAAGCAATTATTGCCGGCGTAATATTAATGGCCATGTGTTTTTTATTTCCGCCATTATTTGGTGAAGGATATACCAGTGTAAAAGCAGTGGCGAACGGAACATTGAAAACTTTTACAGATAACAGCCGTTTGTTTTCGTTGCTGAATGACAACTGGGGCTTGTTTGCTTTTACTGCACTTATTGTTTTGTTTAAACCCATTGCAGCGGCTGTTACAATTGGTGGCGGTGGTAATGGTGGCAATTTTGCGCCATCATTATTTACTGGCTCTTATCTTGGTTTTGCATTTTCAAAATTGCTGAACAATACACCATGGATAA
>CAZBTD010000193.1:0-4182 GCA_964494815.1 uncultured Ferruginibacter sp.
ACCTACATGAAAGACGCCTTGTTCGGTCTTTACTATGGGCAATTGGGACATTAGGGTAGATGATTATGAAGAAAACCACGTTGATCTCTGGGTTTGCACTGCTGGCTCTTAGCCAGCCGTGCCATGCGTTCTCCCAATATCATGCAAGCGAGTTTCGATCCGTTGCTCCTTTCTGGGGGAGTCACGCTTTTAATCGATTGGGCCAATTCTCTGGCACAGATTCAAGCGGCAACTTGGCCCTATGGAGTTCTCAAGGAGGTACGCAAACGATTGGCAAGCCTTTTGGCTTAAGCGTTTCTCAAGGTTCTCAACAAGCGTTGAGCGAAAATGGCGATGCTGCGGTAGTGGCAGGCGGGCTTGTCACTTCGAATCTGTTCTCTTACAATCATACTCGGGGTTGGGAGGTGCTTCCTTATACAATGGATACGGATGTTATCGAGATGCAGTTTTGGGGATATAGCAATACTGAAATGATTGCGGTGCAAGGGACGAGAGACCACGCCTTGAGCCGAATATATCGATACGAGCGGAATGAAGACGGATGGCAATTGCATTCGATTCCTGGCACGAATGGGTACGGAGAGATCTGTTCCATGGATCGAGAAGGCAACACCTACTACGGAAGAGGATCGCAAATTGTCAAGCCCTTTATATGGAAAGCAGACGGAACTGTGGTCCAGCTCTCGATGGGCGCTTATGTTAACGGCCAAGTATGGCCGCTCGGCTCCGATGCAACTGGCCGAGTGTATGGTAGTGCGTGGAGTTCAAGCCTTGGTGGCTCAATTGTTACTTGGGATACATGGACCAGTCAACCGTCGGTACTGATTAGCGGTGTTTCTGCTGGTCCACACCTTTCTTTCGTCAATGATTTTGGCGAGTTGATGTTGACGCAGCAGTCTGGCAGCAATCTATATACGGCTCTGTGGTCGCTGAACAGTGGTATAGTCAATCTTCAATCTCTACTAGTAAATGGGAATCAGTTTAATCCAATCACTGGGTCCTATAGTTTTAATAATATCGGTGAAGTTGAGGGCTTTACTTATGGCGGTGACCAGACACCGCTACTCATGCGACCAGTCCCCGAGCCGTCGACCCTGGTGCTGGTTGGTGGTGGGATTGCGATGTTCGTAATACGGAGAAGGCGCAGGAAGTAGGGAGAGTTGAAGTGCTGAAAGAGTGTGTTGACCAGACCGGGATGGGGTCGATTGGTGAAAGCGATTGGCGATTCAGTTGGTATTCCGATGCTCGAAAGAAAATGCAGAATGACCAATATGGGTGGTCAACATTTGATTACACAGGAGGGTTTGCTGCATACGACGGGAAGCTCTTTAGTGACAGCGATCCGAATGCACATGCAGATCACGGAGCCATTAAGGATTACATGAAAGATGCCCTCTTTCTTTCTGCAATAACTCAATTTGGTGAAGGTGATGACGGTGAATAGACGTTATCTCATTGTTGCCTTCACCTGTTTGCTCTGTGGGAAGGCTTTTGCTTTCCCACAGTACCGACTCGACTTGCAGTCTTCACTGGCTCCCGGCCCTGCGCCGATGACCGGTATTAACAAGTTTGGGGCAACGGTAAAAAACTACCAAAGTTCGACTAAAATACTGTTGCGTACAGCCGAAGCCGCAATCAAAATCTCTGACGCAGTGCCTTCGCCGTACTTTGTTGACTCTACCCAGAAGGCAATTTCCTTGAACGGCAGAGTCTTTGCGGACCTTAAGTATGTTGTAAGCCCGGGCCAAAGATCGAAGCCAATATCCTGGTCTGAATCCGGTGGATTTGAGTTTCTCCCCGACCTCATTACTTCTCCGCCTTGGCCAAGTTATTCCTACAACATGAACGCGTGCACCGATGATGGTACGGTTGCCGGTGGGTCGTTCTGGTTCTATGCAGGTAACACGTACAACCACACGCCAACTCGTTTTCGAAAAGTAGGCGGTGTTTGGACTGCGCAGTTCTTTCCCGGTGAAGGCGAAGTCTTTGCCTTTGATCCAGATGGCACCGCTTACGGTCGGTTCAATGGCAAAGCGGGAATTTGGCGTAACGACGGGAGTCTTTTCACGCTTCCCGCTCCGATCCAAGGTGATCCGAACCTCGGTCTTTGGACAATGGCAGTGGGCAAGGATAATGCGGGACGACTCTATGGAACCGGGCAAAACGAGATTTGGATTTGGGACAGCATTCTCGCGCAACCGAAACGCATTGTTGCTCCCCAGGGCATCTCAGTGCGTAATTGGTATCTGAGGGTTAACTCTCAGGGTCAGAGTATCTTCACCGGAGTTGCCAACGGAGGCTCAACAGATGGATACTATTTTTCGGAAGCCGAAGGATTTGCCACGCTTAACTCCCTCCTCTTACCAGAATTTCAAGGAGTATACAACGTCACTTCAACGATTGGCATTGACGACCAAGGGAGGATAATTGCTTCGGCCTTCCTTCCATCAATCAACGAGTTTCGGGGCGTCTATCTCACCCCCGTCCCCGAGCCGTCGACCCTGGTGCTGGTTGGTGGTGGGATTGGGTTCCTCGTATTAAGAAGAAAGAGAATACGAAAAGTCTAGCCCATAAACTCACGGGGGTCGGTGAACGTGCCTCGGATCGCGGTTGCGGCGGCGGTGATCGGGCTGACCAAGTGAGTTCGCGAACCCGGGCCCTGCCGACCCTCGTAGGGTCGATTGCTGGTGCTCGCGCTGCGCTGTTGAGGGCGCAGGATGTCGCCGTTCATCCCCAAGCACATCGAGCAACCTGCCCGGTGCCATTCAAATCCAGCCGTAATGAACACCTGATCCAGCCCCTCTTGCTCGGCCAAATCCTTGACCGCTTGACTTCCTGGGACCACCATCGCGCGTACTCCATCCGCCACTCGGTGCCCGATCACGATCGAAGCCGCCTCTCGCAGGTCCTCGATTCGAGCGTTCGTGCACGAACCGATGAAAACCGTATCCACTTTTTGTTCGGACATCTTATCGCCGGGTTTCAGCCCCATGTACCGTTGCGCCCGGGCTTCAGCCTCATCGGCGGCCTCGGGAATGACCCCATCAATGTCGATGGTCATTGCTGGGGTCGTACCCCAACTGACCTGCGGCACCAGCGAACTAGCATTCAGAGTCTCGTGGCGGTCGTAGGTCGCGCCATCATCGGTCTTCAAATCGACCGAATGCTCTTGGAATGCCTGTAGTTCGGACCCATGCGGCGCAAAAGGGCGATCCAGTTCGGTGATGTAGCTCCAAGTTGTTTCGTCGGGGGCGATCATTCCTGCCCGAGCGCCCATTTCGATTGACATATTGCAGATCGTCATCCGCCCACTCATCGGCAGACTGCGAATGGCCTCGCCGTAGTACTCCGCAACGTAGCCGATAGCCCCGGCGGCTCCAAGCTTGCGGATGATGGCGAGGATGATATCCTTGGCGGTAACGCCCTTTGGCAACGACCCGTTGATCTCAATTCCGAGCGTTTTCGGCTTCTTTGGCGTGCGCAGGGTCTGGGTGGCGAGAACGTGCTCGACTTCGGTCGTGCCGATGCCAAATGCGAGCGCTCCAAAGGCTCCGTGGGTGCTGGTGTGGCTGTCCCCGCATACCATAGTCAGTCCCGGGAGCGTGATTCCAAGTTGCGGTCCGATGATGTGGACGATGCCCTGCCGAGAGTCGCCGTAGCCAAAAAGAGGTACGCCGAATTCTTGGCAGTTTCGGCTAAGGGCGATCAGCTGTTTGCCGCTGAGGGATTCTTCGTCGATGGGACGTCCGTCCGTCGGAACGTTGTGATCAACGGTTGCGAACGTGAGGTCGGGCCTGCGTACTGGCCGGTGCTTCTCGCGGAGACCATCAAAGGCCTGCGGCGAAGTGACTTCATGCACCAGATGCCGGTCGATGTAAAGGAGCGAACCGCCATCGGGAAGATCGGCAACCACGTGCCGATCCCAGACTTTGTCGAAAAGAGTGGACGCCATCGGTGCCTATTGTACGCCGTTGACGCCCTGCTTGTTGCTAGTCACCCTCTTGCCCGAAGCTCGCTGCGAGGATGTCGAAATCTCCGAGATCGACGACATTGTCGTTGTTGAAGTCGGTCATCGGGCTCGAAGGATGGGAATTGCCAAAGCTAGAAACGAGGTTGTCAAAGTCTCCAAGGTCGATCCCGTTGCTACCATCAGAATCGCCATTAATCAGATCTACGTTAATT
>CAZBTD010000194.1:0-4147 GCA_964494815.1 uncultured Ferruginibacter sp.
CGAGCAAGCACGAGGCGCACCGCCAGGTGCCGACCTGGAACTACGAGGTGGTGCACGCGCACGGCACGCTCACCGTGCGCGACGACGAGAAGTTCGTCCGCGGCGTGGTGGCGCGACTGACGCGCGCACACGAAGCTGGCGAATCCGTGCCCTGGAAGATGGGCGACTCGGCGACCGAGTTCATCGACGGCCTGCTGCGCAACATCGTCGGCATCGAGATCGCCGTCACGTCGCTGGTGGGCAAAGCCAAGCTCAGCCAGAACAAGGAAGCGCGCGACCGCCTGAACGCGGCCGACGTGCTGGACAGTCGCCACCAGGCCGAGCTAGCGCGGTCGATGCGGCAGGGTTGAAGCCGCCAGCGAGACACGAACGATGAGCCGCAAGAACCGCAAGACCCCGACCGGCGGCGCTGCCGCCCGCCCTTCCACGCCACCTTCGCCTCCGGCCCAACCGGCGGCGCCCTCCAGCACCGCGGCCAAGGCCACCGCTGCGCGGCGCCCGTGGCTCATCGCGTCCATCGCGCTGCTGGCGCTGCTGCTGCTGGGCGGGGCGATCTACTACGCGACCCAGGCATCTCGCTCGTCCGGACCGGCCGACCCGCGCACGCAGGCCGCGCTGGACAGCGCGCACTCGCCCAAGTTCGGCAACCTGCGCGCCAAGGTGCACATCGTCGAGTTCCTCGACCCGGCCTGCGAAACCTGCGCCAGCTTCTTTCCGCACGTGAAGCGGATCCTGCAGGACAACCCCGACCAGGTGCGCCTGTCGGTCCGCCACGTGCCCTTCCACAAAGGCGCCGACCAGGTGGTGCGCATGCTGGAAGCAGCGCGCAACCAGGACAAGTACCTCGAAGCCCTGACGGCGCTGTTCGCCGCGCAAGGCCGCTGGGCGGTGCACCACCAGGCGCAGCCCGACGAAGCCTGGCGGGTGATCAGCGGCGCGGTCGCCGGACTGGACCTGGAACGCCTGAAGCTGGACATGGCGTCGGGGGACATCGACCGCCGCATGGCGCAGGACATGGACGACGCGCGCACGCTGGGCGTGACCGCGACGCCCGAGTTCTTCGTCAACGGCCGGCCGTTGCCGAGCTTTGGGCTGGATCAGTTGCTCGATCTGGTGAACGACGAACTGCGGCGCTCGCGCCCCTGAGCGTCCATTCAGGTCTCACGCGGCTGCCGCCGCACCGCGACGGTCGCGACGAACTCACCGAAGGCGTCGAGCAGCGGCTGCCCATCGAAGGCCGGCCCTTCCAGCTGGGCCAAGGCCTGCACAGTGGCTTCCAGTGTCGACACCTGGTCGGCGCGGCGCGCCGCACGGATGGCGCGGTAGCGCGTGGGCGCCGGCGCGTCGAGCGACAGCCGCGGCAAGGCCGCCAGCGCCGGGTGCTCCAGCAGCAGGCGCAGGCTCTTGCGCCAGGTGGCGTCGAGCACCACCAGCCGCACCGGTGCGCCCGCAGCGATCGGGGCTGCCGCCGGCGCCGGGGCGGCGGGCACGTCCGGGTAGAGCAGCCGTGTCTGCTTGCCAGGGCGATGCAGCAAGGCGTGCAGCGCCGCATCGGCAAAGCGCTCGCCCACCACCACCTCGCAGCGCGCCAGCGACAGCCGCAACAGCGCCACGCTGTTCTTCGCCTGGCGCTGCTCCTGCGGGTGCTGCAGCACCAGCACCTCGGTGCGGTGGGCCGTGGGCCGCGCCAGCGCGCACAGGCAGGTGGTCTGCGGGCGCAGGCAGTGCGCGCACGCCATGCGGCGCCGGTCGGTCGGTGGGGTCACGCGGGCATGTTCGCACGCCCGGTGCACCCGGTCTGGCACCGCACTTGAACGGCCGGTCCCGCCCTGCAGCCCTCCAGGTGTGCGGAATCACGCTGGAGTGACCGACCGTTCCGCTGGCGCAGCCTCGATGCTGGAACGGCAAGTGGGTATCCTCGGCGAGCGTGCACGAGTCGAACCGTGCCGACGGTGCTGGGGGATACAACGAAGCGCCTGATGGCCACGGGCCGTGCGACGGCTGCAGATCCGCTGCAGCCAGGAATGCCCTTCGCCAGGCCCGACGGCACTGGCGGTGTGTTCCGGAAATCTCGTTCTGGATGAGAGTGAAACCGATGAAGCGTTTGTTCAACGACCACCTGTTCTTCGTCATCGTGTTCGTCGTTCTCGTTGGCGATCTCGTGATGTGGCAATTGAAGGTGCCGCAGATCGTCTGGGTTGAATACACGTATTCGGTCGTCCTGGTCTTCCTGGTCGTCTATGAGTTCGTGAGGCCCCGGAACGCGTCCTGGAACTACATCACCCCCGACGGCGTCAAGGTCCGGGAGTTGTCGGTCGACGTGTTCTTCCTGATCCTGGAAACCCTGGTCCTCTCGGCCGCCACCTACTACGTGGCGGTGTGGACAGCCGGCCATCTCCGATCCCTGCTGGGGCTGACCTTCGAGGTGTCGATCCACTGGGTCCTGCAGTGCCTTGTCGCCGTGTTCATCGTGGATCTGGTCCGATACTGGGTCCACCGGTGTTCGCACCGGTTTGCCTGGATGTGGCGGCTGCATTCGATGCACCACATGCCCGAGAGGCTGGGCGCCATGTCGTCGGCCCGCGGCAATCCGTTCGACGACGTGGTCACCTATGCGCCGGAGCTCATCGTCCTGTTCACACTGGGTTTTGACCGCCAGATCGTGCTGGGGCTGTACTCGGTGATCTGGATCATGCCCCTGATCATTCACTCGAATGTCGACTTCGCCGAAACCCGGTTTTCCAGGTACTTCCAGCTGCCCCGGTATCACCTGATCCACCACGCGTACAACGACGAGCACACGCCGACCTACAACTTTGCCGAGCTGCTGACCTTCTGGGACCGGGTGTTTGGCACCTTCAAGGGCGGCCCACTGGGCCTGAACCACCAGACCGGCGTCCTCCGCGACAAGCCGCGGTCGTGGTTCCGAGAGTTCTTCGGGTGGACCTATCTGCCGATCAACCGGCTGTAGCCGGCCGGCCTTCCACCGGGGCGATCCGTGCACCGGGTGCAGGCTTGGCGGTCGTGCGCCCTCAACCGCGTGAGCCCGGCCAGCGCCGGCGCACCAACGCACCGGCCCAAACGGCCAGCAGCGTGAGTGCCAGCGTCTGTGGCTCGGGCACGGTCACATCGCCAGGGCGCACGGCCACGGCGTGGAACTCCAGGCGCTTGACGGCGCCGCTCTGGAAGCCGGCGTTGGTGTAGAAGTCCCACACCACGGTCGGACGGGGTGCGTACACCGTACCGGACCAGTAGACGCTGGACTGCACGTTGCTGAACAGCGCCAGGTTGGCAATCTGCTCGTCCGTGTCGCCCGCCTGATCCAGCACGGACTCATCGGCCCTGTTGCCCAGGTCGGTGACAAACAGTCCACTCAGTTCACCGCCCGTGCAGCCGGTCCCGAAGTACTGCAGCGGAAAGCCACCACCAGGGTCGAGGTTGCTGCTGCAGGTGGTGTCCAGCGGGTTCAGTGTCGGCAGCCGCCAGTCGCTGTAGCCGCCATAGACCAGGCTTTCAGCCCAGGCAGACGCCACGTCCCAGGTCATGTACCCGTCGGCGTCGCCCTGGGCACCGCCAGTGGCGGCGTACTGCGTCGCGGCGTAATTCATGTCCGCGAGCCACGTGATGTTGCGCGTGGTGTCGTAGATCATGCCGCCGCCACGGTTGACCAGAGATGCCTGCGCACCACCCACCAAGGCTGCCAGCCCCAGCCCCAACCCTGCCATCGTGGTCAACTTCATCTTGGTACTCCCATCGCTTGGTGATCCAGCAGGTGCGGCACCGGGCACGTCCAGTTCCTGCCTGCGTGTGGCCGGACCGCCATCGGAGCCTGGCTGGACACCATCATGTGCCACCTGCGGGTCCTCCGAGGGATCGATCCGTCTGACCGCACGGTACGCAGCCCGGCGTCACGCGAGCGTCACGCGGGCCGGTAGCGGCGTCCCTTGAACAGGGGAGACTTTGCGCACCGGGGCTCCAGGCGGGCGCATGGCGCATGGCGTACGCCATGCGACGACCTCTGGAGCAACTGAACACGCCCGTGCTGTTCGTCCGGAGATTGGTCAGCGCTTGCCCTCAGGGCAGCGCGGCTAGACCAGCCCCATGTCCTGCAACCGCATGACGATGCGGGTGCGGTCGTGCCGCGCCA
>CAZBTD010000195.1:0-4070 GCA_964494815.1 uncultured Ferruginibacter sp.
CACCACTTTCAAATTTTAATGTGCCATACACATCATCTCCTACCACTTCCACCTGCACTTCTTTGTATCCGCCAACCGTTCCTTCGCTCTCACTCAGCAAAGCAGTTTTCCAGCCACGTTTTTCACAATACTTCAAATACATTCTTAATAAATCACCTGCAAACAAGGACGCTTCATCACCACCTGTGCCTGCCCTTATTTCAAGTATGGCATTCTTTTCATCAAAAGGATCTTTTGGTATCAGCAGGTTACGTAAATGTTTTTCCAGCTCTTCTTTATTAGCCTCCAGTTCCGGTAATTCCAGCTTTGCCATTTCCCTCATTTCTGTATCGTCGCTGTTCAATACTTCTTTATTGAATTCTATATCACCCAGCAATTTCACGTACGCTTCTCTTGCCTGCACAATCTTTTCAAGGCTGCGGTATTCCTTACTTATTGCAGCAAACTTTTTATTGTCAGCTACAATTTCGGGATTGGTTAATGCCACACCCAAGTTGTCAAACTTTCCTTTTATTGCATCCAGTTTATCAAGCATATATTATTCTTATGGTTGAGTTAGCAGTTTTTGTTATGACCATTGTTTTTGCTGTCGTAAAAATGAATTTTTCTTTACGAACATAAAATCCGTTTGCCAAATGGCATTATCATAAGGCCTTCTGTGTATTTCCACTATATCATAAATAACAAAGTCATTTTGATAAAGCAGTTGTATTACTTCTTCAGCCAGCTTTACATTGATATGAATATCAATATGGTTCAGTTCGGCAATAATGATGTCCACTTTATCCAGATTTTTCGCCAGGCCTTTGATGATTTGGTATTCATATCCCTGCGTATCTATCTTAACAAGGTTGGGTGCAGCCAACTTAAATTCATCTATAGCAGCATCCAGCGTACGCATAGGGAGATAATCACTTTTAAAATCAGTGCTTATGTGTTCGGTAAGTACAGAGGATGCGGTTTCACTCATATTGAATTTTACCTTGTCTTTATTTTCCTCCCCCAAAAGACCATGGATTACTTTTACTCTTTTTTCTGCACTGCTCCATTTTTCGAGCGCTGCAAACTTATCTTTTAATGGTTCAAAACACACAATATTTGCATTGCCCCAGGTTGAAAGGCAAAGCTTTGCAAAATCACCTTTGTATGCTCCAATATCAAATATTGTTGTTGGCGAAAAGCCAAGTCTTTTTAGCCTTTCCAGTGATTTGCCAACATCGGGTATTTGTGCATTATTGATAAAATACCCCTTCAGCTTATTTTTCAAAAATTGTATCATAATTTGATCCTGGCTTCGATGCGGTGCTTACTTGCAATAAAGCCTGCTTTCAGCTATATCTTTGCTATACTCAAAGCTATGTTTAATAGCGGCGGCAAATTTACAGTATCTCAACCAATCATTTTGTACAGAAAATTCAGTGCAGATAACATTTTTACGGGCTATCAAATGTTGGATAGCGGCAATGTTCTCATTACAGACGGTGAAGGAAAAATTATTGACATTGTTCCGGCAGGCGAAGCAGGTGGCGATGTTCAATATTTTAAGGGAATAATAAGCCCCGGCTTTGTCAATGCCCATTGCCATTTGGAGTTAAGCCACATGAAAGGGCATATTTCTGAACATATTGGCCTGGTTGATTTTGTTTTTAAAGTTATTAGTGAAAGGCACTTTGCCGAAGATGAAATTTTATCTGCAATAGAAGCAGCGGATGAGGAAATGTATAACAACGGTATTGTTGCCGTTGGTGATATTTGCAATAACGCTTTAACCATTCCACAAAAGCAAAAAAGCAAAATCCAGTATCACAACTTTATTGAGGCTACAGGTTTTTCACCTGCTGCTGCCACAAGCCGTTTTCAACACAGCCTTAATTTTTACAATCAATACAAAAAACTATTTCCGGAAAGTACAATCGTTCCACATGCGCCTTATTCTGTATCGCCAGAGTTGTTTGCAATGATTGATGAATTCGCAGGTAATAAAGTGCTTACTATTCATAACCAGGAAACAGCAGCAGAAAACCAATTGTTTGAGAATGGCGGGGGTGATTTTTTAAGACTGTATGAAAAATTGAATATTGATATTTCTTTTTTTAAACCATCAGGCAAAACAAGTTTGCAAACATATTTGCCTTATTTAAAAAATTATGAATCGCTCATTCTTGTGCATAATGTTTATACAAACCAAGATGATATTCAACTTCAAAAGCAACTTTCAACTCTTAACTCTCAACTCTCAACTTATTACTGTCTTTGCCCCAATGCCAATTTGTATATCACCAATACATTGCCTGATATAAACCTTTTAATGAATGAAGATTGTAATATTGTTTTGGGTACTGACAGTCTTGCATCTAATCACCACCTAAGTATTTTGGAAGAAATGAAAACCCTGCAAAAACATTTTCCTTCATTACCGGTTGAAAAATTATTGCAGTGGGCAACCATTAATGGGGCTAGATCATTACAGGTAGATAATGAATTAGGCAGTTTTGATAAAGGGAAAAAACCAGGTATAATTTTGATTGAAAATTTTACGACCGCTTCTTTATCTCATATGCCTGGTATTAAAAGGATATTTTAAATGAAGATCATTTTTAACTCACATGGGTAAACAGTTCCTTTTTTTTAAATTAGTATTCCAAAATTTAATTGCAACAAACTGCATTTAGTTATTCCTGATTAATAAATCTGCGAATCTGTATAGTTTGTTGAACTAAAAGAATTTCATTCATTACATTTATTGTCGACTGTGCTATTCCAAAGTTTTGGTTTGCCAGTTGTCACCGGTTTCCCGGCAGCTACTACCCCATAATAATATCTTGCCAGCCCCAGTTTTAATAGCTTTTGCTTATGAGTATCTGCATGTTTAATGTATTCAGGAATACATTTCTTTTGACAGCATTATTGTTGTGCGGCAAAGCAGCATTTGCACAAATGAATGGAGGAGAATCCAATTTTCAAAAGACTAATTTTTCATCCAGTCCATTTGTAGAAAACGCCGGGCAGTATAATGAAACGCAGGCAGGCTTTGAGTCGCTTGGAAAAATACAATACGGCTTCGAGGGATTTGATATGCCCACCCTTTTCACATCAAGGGGAATTATCTTTCTGCAGAAAAAAGTAACCGGCCCATCAGAGGAACAATTGGAACGGATGCACAAAAAACAACTACCTCCCGAAGTAATTGCAGCTAAAACAAAAATCACTTATCAAACGATATCGGCAGAATGGATTGGCGCAAACCCTGATGCAGAAATTATTACCGAAGAGCAATCGGAAGGTTTGCACACTTACCCTGGTTTACAGCAAAGGGCAAGGGCATTCAGAAAAATTATATGCAAAAACATGTATCCCGGTATTGATGTTATATACAACACATCCGATGCAGGAAGTGGATTTGAATACAGTATTGTTGCAAGACCCGGAGCTGACATCAGCGTTGTAAAACTTGCTTATGGCGGAGATGTAAAAAAAATCCGGCTTAGGAATAATGGCTCTCTTTTAATAAGAAGCGATGTGAACAAGATAGAACAATCTGTACCAGTATCATTTTATAAAGGAGAAGGGAAACAACAAAGCCAGGCACATGTTAAGTCTGGCTTTATTATTTCAGGCAATACAGTAGGCTTTACATTTCCTGATGGGTATGACAAAACAAAATCACTTTGTGTTGACCCTTTTGTAACCAATAGTAATAACCTCACAGGCACCAATGCCTCAAAAGCAAAAGACATAGATTTTGATTATGCAGGTAATGTATATGTAACAGGCGGGGGCGATGGATTTGCTTATAAGCTTTCTAAGTTCAATGCAGCCGGAGTTTTGCAATGGACTTTTAATGGTTCTATTACAACACCGGCATGGACATTTGGGGGATATTATGGCGGGTGGGTGGTAGATAAACTTACAGGCAATGTTTATATGGGACAGGGCTTTGCTCCGGGCACAGGCTTTATTGTTGTACGCTACAATACAAATGGCTTGTACGATAATTTTATTTCTACAGGTAACCTAAGCTTCCAGGAAAACTGGAAAATGATATGGAACTGCAACAGCGGCTCGCCAAG
>CAZBTD010000196.1:0-307 GCA_964494815.1 uncultured Ferruginibacter sp.
ACAGCCATTGCCATCTGAAACAATTACAGGGAATGATGCAGAATAAGGGATTGTTGCCACAGGGTTGCTTACATTATACAATGACAAGCCAGGCGAATTAATATCCCAGTCATAAGTGTAGCCCGCAACATTTGCTGAGCCAATGGTTACAGGCTGGTTTACACAAGTAGCGGTATCATGTGCATCAAACACGGGCCTTGAAAAGGCAGGGTCGTTTACGGTTATTTATTATTTGGAAAGGAATATCGGATCGTCAGCCCAGGGTGGGGTTTGGGGATATGTTGTGGGTGTATTATAAGTTATCCGC
>CAZBTD010000196.1:317-3967 GCA_964494815.1 uncultured Ferruginibacter sp.
GCACTGGTTGCTGTTGCGTAATATGTTCTCGGTATATTATCTGTAAGCCGCACAGTACTGCCAATATAATTTGAGAGGCCTTCCTGTGGCTCCCATGTAAATATTGGGTTGCGTATAGCAGTTCTGGCAGTAATACTAACATTGCCAAAATTTACATCATAGCCCGGGCAATTGTATTGGGCGTTTACATCAAATAAAACACGGCAGCCACCGCCGCAGGGCGGCACCGCCACTTCACTATAGCAACTATGCCCTTTGTAGCTTACAGTAAGCCCATATACAGATGTGCCGCCAACCGAAGCGCTTACCGGCACCTCAGGCAAATCAGTGCGCCCGGTAAACCCACCGGGGCCGGAAACTAACGCCCAGGAGTAGGTTTCATTAATACCGGGCGTCCTGTCGGGCAAGCCAACAATTCTTGGGCCGCAATTTTCAATACCTGCCCTTGATTCTATGTATGCTACTTCTACCTGGCTGGCAAAATAACAATACCCCTTTTGTGCTGTAAGGTTAATGTAAGCAGGGTTGGGGTTAGGCATATACAAATTGCCAGGAAAATATTTTGTTTCGGGTTTAGTATTGCTTGTTAAATAACTGCCCGGGCTCCACACATAATTGTACCCTGCTTCTGCGGGCGTTCCTATGTAGGTTGTATCGCCAAGGCAACTTACTTTATCAGGCCCAGCAAAATCTGTAATAAGCGGCGCAGCAGCCGGAACAACTGTTACGGTGTCTCTTGTTGAGCAGTCGCTGCCATCTGTTTTTGGCACGGTAAGCGTAAGTACGTAATCTGTTTGTACCGGTGGGTTAGCATAAGGCTGAGCAACACTTGTGCTGCTTAAATCTGCAGCAGGCTGCCAACTGTATGCAAGACCCGGCGCGCCGCTAATGGGCGTGCCGCCAATTTTTACAGCATTGCCGGCACAGTTGCTTTTGTTAGAACCTGCATTGGCACGGTATACATTCACCAGCGCCTGCCCTACCTGCCTGCAACCTGCTTCGTCGGTAACCGTTAATGTGTAAATTGTATTTAAAGCTGGTGAAGCAGACGGGTTTGCATCCAGTGCCAGGCCATTGTCCCATTGATACGAAGTATAAGGCGGGTTGCCGCCCGATGCTGTTGGCGAGCCGCCGATGATAATGGCAGAACCCGGGCAGGTTATGAATGGCCCGCCCAGGTTAAGTATTGGCGCTGTAAGGTTGTTTACAATGGCACTTGCCGTATCGCTTATATGAATCAATGCGCCGCCGCATTGCGGCAGCCTGAAAGCAAGCCTGCGGAAATATTGGTTCGCCTCCCCTGTTGTTGGCGTGTAATCCCTGAATGTTGCATTGGGGATATTTGTAAAAGGGCCATTTGGTGATGTTGCTGACTGCCATTGGTAAGAACAGCCAATGGGTTTTTGTCTTTCGGCTGTGCCGTTCCGGTATATTAATGGCAAACTGTCGGCCGGCACTGTTATAAACTGCCCGATAATTGTTTGCCCCAACCCATTTTTGCAAACCTGCTGAGTTGACGGGCGCAGGGTATCGTTGCTTAATAAAAACTTATCGGGGCAAAAAGAGAATTTTGTGATATACCTGTCTGTATTTCCTTTGTACAATGTGTTTTCTGTAACAGGGTAAGTGTATGAACTGGTTGCGCCGCTAATATATACATCGGTGTTAAGCACTTCCATTGCCTGCGGAAGTTCTTCGGCCTCGCCACCAAGATAGCCGCTGTAATATTGGCTGCCATCCGGGTTCAGTATTATCAGCAGGTTGTCGCCATCGCCTTTTACAGTGCTGATGTCTGTAACGGGGTAAGTATTCCTGTCAGATTGCGCCAGCATATAAAACTTATTGTTGGCATATTGCATGTGGTAAAGGTTTTTTGCCCTTCCTAAAAAAGTAGAATAAACAATATTGCCGGTATTGCTAAGGCGGGTGAAGTAACCTGTACCATATAGCCCTTCCCTCGGATAAAACTGGCTGTTATTTGTAATAGGGTATTCCGGGTAAAATGTAATGCCCGATAAAAACACTTCCCCATTTAATTCACTCAGGTTTACCCCGGGGATATAGTAGGAATTATTTATTGAACGGCCAGAAGCCATTTTTTTTGTATAAGCAAAACTTCCATTGCGGTTTATTCTATATACATTAATATCGATAGCCCCGCTTTGAGTATTGTAAGCTGTGCCTGCTAAATAGGCTGTTCCATTTTCTATTTTTAATTGGTCAACGTAGTCAACGCCATCGCCATCAAGGTAAGTAGAAAAGCCAATTGTGCCGTCAGCATTAAGCCTTGTATAAAAGCCATCTAAGTAATCAGGGCCGCTAAGATCAGGCGCTAAATGCGGGGCGGTGCCATTTGTTACCGGCATATTATAAGAAGATGTGCCGCCATATAAGTGTATTTCGCCATTAACTACCTGGCTCTTAAATGCCGTAGTGTAATAGTCAACAATATTGGGCCCAACAAACCTGCTGAAAACAGTAGATAATGTGTTGCCATCGCTTTTCATAACATAAGCCTCTCCCCGTACGCTAATACCAACCGGGGCATATTCCCCAAGGGTAATGGGTATGTTGTAGGAGTCGCTTACTATGGTAAGGTATGCATACCCGTTTTCTACCGCCAACGAACGGAATATATCATCTATCCTGCCGCCAACTACTTTTGAATTTATAATGGCTCCTGTATTTGCATTGAGTACTGTTAAAAAACAATCATAGGCTCCCCTTTGTGTGTATTCTGCAATATTGTGGGGGAAATTAAGGGAATTGGTACTGCCCCCGATATAAACTTTGTTATTATCAACCACCAACCCATTGCCCGAAAAAATGCTGCCTGCATTATCATCAAGCTCGCCGCCGAGGTAAATGGAAAAAACAATATTGCCATTTGCATCCAGTTTGGTTACGGCCACGTCATTTATGCCGCCAAACGCACTTCCATTGGTAACCGGGTAATCAGGGGAAGCAGTAGTGGTGGCAATGTACATTTCGCCATTTGCCACTTCAAACAAGGGCAGCGCAAAAAAAGGCCGGCTACCCGTTACGTCCTCGCCGCTGCCGCCAATATAAGAGGCATACAGCAATTGGCCGGTTGCTGAAAATTTTGCCGCAAGCAAATCCCTGCCGCCCCTGTACACGGAGCCATTTGTAACCGGCACGTCAGGTGATGTAGTGCCCCCTAACAAATACACTTCGCCATTTGCCACTTTCATTTTGTGATAAAAGCTTTCTGCGCCTGAGCCGCCAAAGTATTTTGAGAAACTAATGTAAGACTGGGCACAAACAATATTGCAAAAGGGCAATAGCGCTGCGATTATTGCCAGGCAACAGGCAGCTTGCTTGAGTTTCATACAGCTGTTTTAGATAAATAAATTTAGTCTATTATTTAGCTGGGGTAGTAAAACTAAAGATAACAATAAAAAATGTACTTACGGTTTTTAATGGCAAAAAGTTTTGGGGGAAGTATTTTGTTTGTGCTTGCAAACAACAAGCTGGTTTAATGCCTGTTATGTTTTGTGCCTATCCCAAAGGCGCTATAAGCCGTTTCCAAAATTTCTGTACGCACATTCATCTTTATTAATTTGTTATTCGAGCCATCAGGTGTTAAGCGGTTGCTTAAAAATATATACACCAAATTATATTCAGGGTCT
>CAZBTD010000197.1:0-3946 GCA_964494815.1 uncultured Ferruginibacter sp.
ATCCACGCTGTTAATTACTTTTGCGGCGCATGAGAAAGTTAAGCATGGATGAACTAGGCCGTAAAACGGTGGAAGAGTTTAAGCAGAGTGAAAAGCTGCCGGTGATTGCTGTGCTGGAAAACATCCGCAGTGCCTATAATGTGGGCAGTGTGTTCCGTACGGCAGATGCTTTTTTGCTGGAAGCAATTTATATTACTGGCTACACCTGCATTCCTCCGCATAAGGAAATTAAAAAAACTGCTTTGGGTGCAGAGGATACGGTGACATGGAAACATTTTGCAAACGCTGGTTTGGCAATTGAAGACCTGAAACAGCAAGGTTATTCCATATATGCAGTTGAACAGGCAGAAAACAGTATTGCTTTACAAAACTTACCTTACACACAGGGGGAGAAGATTGCTTTGATATTTGGTAATGAAGTAACAGGAGTGGAGCAATCAACCATCCAGCAGTGCAAAGGTTGTGTAGAGATACCACAATTGGGAATGAAACATTCATTGAACATTGCCACGGCTGCAGGTGTTGTTTTGTGTGAAGTGGTGAGAACAATCATAAAATAAAAATGGCGACAACAACTATAAAGAATTATTTATCGCTGGTTAAATTCAGCCATACCATTTTTGCAATGCCTTTTGCATTGATTGGATTTTTTCTCGGATTAATATATAGCGATATTGCTGTGTCTGTAATGCCGGGATGGCATACTCCTGTGTTTTCACGATATGCAATTGGATATTTACTGATAAAATTTTTTCTTGTTGTTATTTGCATGATTACCGCCCGTTCTGCAGCCATGGCTTTCAATCGTTATCTCGATAGCCATTTTGATGCAAAAAACCCTCGAACAGCAATAAGAGAAATTCCTGCTGGTATCATTTCAAAAGAAAGTGCATTGCGGTTTGTAATTATTAATTGCATTGTTTTTATTACGGCAACATTTTTTATAAACAGGATTTGTTTCTTCTTGTCGCCAGTTGCTTTGTTTGTGATTTTATTTTATAGTTATACAAAAAGATTTACTGCTTTGTGTCATTTGGTGTTGGGTGTTGGTTTAAGCCTTGCACCAATTGGGGCGTATCTTGCAGTAACAGGTGAGTTTGCCTTATTGCCAATTCTGTTTTCTTTCACTGTTTTATTTTGGGTAAGTGGTTTTGATATTATCTATGCTTTGCAGGACGAGGAATTTGATAAATCACAACAGTTACATTCCATTCCTGCTGCATTGGGCAAAACAAAAGCATTAAGGGTTTCGGAATTGTTGCATTTGTTGTCTGCTGTTTGTGTAATTGGCGCTGGTATGTATGGTGACTTCGGTTGGTTGTACTGGATTGGCGTTGCGATTTTTATTGGCATGTTGTTATATCAACACTCAATTGTAAAGCCAAATGATTTAAGCAAAGTAAATATTGCTTTTATGACGGCTAATGGTATTGCATCAGTTGTGTTTGCCGTATTTGTTTTACTTGATATTTTTCTACATTAATAATGGCCCGGATATTAGCAATAGACTACGGCGGAAAACGAACCGGCATTGCCGTTACCGACCCTATGCAGATAATTGCTACCGGCCTTGAAACCATTGAATCAAAAGAACTCATTCCTTTTCTCAAAAAATATTTTGCAACAGAGCAAGTTGAACTCATTGTTATCGGAATGCCCAAGAATTGGGACGACAGCGATACGCATGGAACGCCTTTGGTAGAAGCTGCAATAAAAAAGCTACAGAAAGAATTTCCCAATATGCCCATTAAAACAGTTGATGAACGCTATACTTCCAAAATGGCGAAAGATGCCATGATTGAGATGGGTATGAAGAAAAAAGACAGGAGAGTAAAAGGAAATGTGGATGTGATTGCTGCTACAATTATGCTGCAGGAGTATATGCAAAGCTTGTAGCCGATGCTGCCAAACTCATACATTTGCAAACTGGGTATTAAATGAATTAAAAAATAAAGTATGTCATCTACGATTGCTAAACGATACGACCCCATCAAATACAAAACCCCCACAGGCAGCAACCTCACCTGCAAAGGCTGGGTGCAGGAAGCCGCTTTAAGAATGTTATTAAACAATCTCAATCCCGAAGTAGCCGAGCGCCCCGATGATTTAATTGTGTATGGCGGCCGTGGTAAAGCAGCAAGAAACTTTGAAGCGCTCGATAATATTATCGCAGCACTCAAAATTTTAGAAAACGATGAATCATTACTCATACAGAGCGGCAAACCTGTGGCCATTCTCAAAACACACAAAGACGCACCCAGAGTTTTATTAAGCAACAGCCAGCTGGTACCCAACTGGGCCAACTGGCAGCACTTTGAAGAACTGGAGAAAAAAGGCCTCATGATGTATGGGCAAATGACAGCCGGTTCATGGATATACATCGGCTCACAAGGTATTGTACAGGGCACTTATGAAACGTATGCAGCAGCAGCCGATAAACATTTTGACGGCACACTTAAAGGTACATTGAATGTAACTGCTGGATTAGGCGGCATGGGTGGTGCACAACCGCTGGCCATTACGATGAACGAGGGAGTGGCACTTATTGCAGAAGTAGAGGAGTGGCGTATTGACAAACGCATTGAAACAAAATACTGCGATGAAAAATATATCGAAATTGACGAAGCAATAGATGCTGCATTGAGGTATAAAACAGAAGGCAGAGGGAAAAGCATTGCTGTATTATGCAATGCCGTATCGCTGCTGCAAAGATTAATTGAAAGAAACATCATTCCCGATACACTCACCGATCAAACAAGCGCCCACGACCCACTTATTGGTTACATACCACACACACTCAGTAATGAACAGGCCAATATATTAAGGGAAACAAACAAAGAACAATATCTCCAGCTCAGCTACGAAAGTATGTACCTGCATGTACAGCTTATGCTGCAACTGATGGATAAAGGCGCTGTTACTTTTGATTATGGCAACAACATACGGGCAAGGGCGGCTGAATACCTGCAGAGGTGTAAGGCCGAAGGTGTAAGGCCGAAGGAAGAGCTCTTCACGGCCTTAAACCTTAAACCTTCAGCCTTAAACCCTTTTGATTTCCCCGGCTTTGTGCCGGCATACATACGCCCTTTATTCTGCGAAGGAAAAGGCCCTTTTCGCTGGGCAGCGCTTAGTGGCGACCCGGCTGATATTGCAGTTACGGATGAACTTATCATGAATATGTTCCCCCGCAACAAAGGCATGCTCCGCTGGATGAAAATGGCAAAAGAAAAAATTGCCTTCCAGGGATTGCCTGCAAGAATATGCTGGCTCGGCCAGGGCGAAAGGGAAAAAGCAGGTCTTGCATTTAATGAACTGGTAAAAACTGGAAAAGTAAAAGCGCCCATTGTTATTGGCAGGGATCATTTAGATACCGGCAGTGTAGCCTCACCCAACAGGGAAACAGAAGCCATGATGGATGGCAGCGATGCAGTGGCCGACTGGCCTATATTAAATGCCCTCGTAAATACAGCTGGTGGTGCCAGTTGGGTAAGCCTGCACCATGGTGGTGGCGTAGGCATGGGCTACAGCATACACAGTGGAATGGTAATTGTTGCCGATGGTACCGATGATGCAGCACAACGCTTAAGCCGTGTATTGTGTAACGATCCGGGTATGGGTGTCATACGTCATGCAGATGCAGGGTATGAGATTGCAAAAGATACTTTAAAGAAGAATGGATTGGATTATAAGGAACGGCTGAAGTAAGCTGTTGTTCCTGCGAAGGTGTAAACTGCCCGGAAAAGCTCTGAACTGCTGCCTGAGTACAATAGAATTACAAATGTTCATTGTTATTCCATAGAAATCTGCCCATAGCCGATGCTGATTGAAAATACTTTGCTGAAATTAAAAACTAAAGTTGAAGGTTATTTGTCAAGCCCGAGCCATTGCCTGGCTTTGCAAACTGCTGGTTGTAGTTCCTTCAAGCCACACTTGCACAAAACCTCAT
>CAZBTD010000198.1:0-3908 GCA_964494815.1 uncultured Ferruginibacter sp.
AGTAACAAAAACGGATATATTTGGCATACCACAGGTTCGGGCAAAACCTTGACTTCATTCAAAGCCAGTCAGATTTTAATGAATCTGCCACAAGTAAAAAAAGTGGTGTTTGTGGTGGACAGAAAAGATTTGGATTACCAAACCAACAAAGAGTTCAACAGTTTTAGCAAAGGTTGTATTGACGGTACAGACAATACCAAACAATTGGTTCAGCAGTTTTCAGACGATACCAAACTCATTGTTACCACCATTCAAAAACTCAATACTGCCATCAGCAAAAAACAGTATTTGAGCAAAATGGAAAAACTGCAAGACGAACGCATTGTTTTCATTTTTGACGAATGCCACCGCAGTCAGTTTGGCGAAACACATAACCGCATCAAAGCATTTTTCAATAACATTCAGTTGTTCGGTTTCACAGGCACTCCCATTTTTGCCGACAATGCTGTAAAAAATGAATTGGGCAAACGCACCACCACCGAACTGTTTGGTGAATGTTTGCATAAATATGTAATTACCGATGCCATCAAAGACGAAAACGTATTGAAATTTTCAGTTGAATATGTTGGCAGATACAAACGCAAAGAAACCGCCACTGAAATTGATATTGAAGTAGAAGACATTGACACCAAAGAATTGATGGAATCGCCCAAGCGATTAGAAAAAATTACAGATTATATTATTGCCAATCACAACCGCAAAACACACAATCGGGATTTTACTGCAATGTTTTGTGTAAGCAGTGTAGAAACACTGATAAAATATTACGACATCTTTCAACGCAAAAAAGAAGAAGACAAACACAATTTGCGGATTGCAACTATTTTCAGTTACGCCACCAACGAAGACGATGCAGATGCCAACGGATTTTTGCCCGAAGAACTTTCGGTTGTAGAAGAACCAAAAGCTTTGTATGGCTTACAGGCACACAGCCGTGAAAAGCTGGACGAGTTTATCGGACATTACAACACAATGTTTGAAACCAAATTTTCGACCAAAGACAGCGAAAGTTTTTACAACTATTACAACGACATTTCTAAGAAAGTAAAAGAACGCAAAATTGATATTTTACTGGTGGTAAATATGTTCCTCACAGGATTTGACAGTCAAACGCTGAACACCATGTATGTGGACAAAAACCTGAAATATCACGGACTGATACAAGCCTATTCGAGAACCAACCGAATTTTAAACGAACAAAAATCGCAAGGCAACATTATTGTTTTCCGTAACCTTAAAAACGCCACCGACCAAGCCATTACGCTATTCAGCAACAAAGAAGCGATAGAAGTAATTATAATGAAGCCTTATGAAGATTATGTAAAGAAATTCAATGAGGCATTTATAGAATTGATAAAAATAACGCCAACTGTAAACAGCGTAAACGATTTAAAAAGCGAAGATGATGAATTGGAATTCATCAAAGCATTTAGAGAGTTGATGCGAATAAAAAATATTCTCACTGCCTTTGCAGATTTTAAATGGGAAGATTTGGCAATGGCTGAACAGCTTTTTGAAGATTACAAAAGCAAGTATCTTGACTTGTACGACAAAGTAAAAAGCAATCATCAAAAAGAGAAAGTTTCCATTTTGGAAGATGTGGACTTTGAACTGGAATTGATTCATCGTGATGAAATAAATGTGAAATACATAATTCAGTTGCTCATAAAACTAAAAGCCAGCGTTCAGAAAGACGTTACCAAAACAGAAAAGGAAATTTTCAATTTGCTTAACAGCGATGCACAATTGCGAAGCAAACGAGAATTGATAGAAAAGTTCATCCAAGAAAATTTACCTGTTTTAGAAGATACAGACGATATTCCCGAAGCATTCGACAAATTCTGGAATGAGGAACAACAAAAGGCTTTTAGCCAGTTGGTAAAAGACGAAAATTTATCAGCTGACAGAACTGAAAAAATCATAGAAGATTATTTGTTTGCCGAAAGAGAACCTTTGAGAGATGAAGTGCTTGAATTGATTGAAGGAAACAAACCAACAGTTTTAGAACGCAAAAAAGTAGGCGACAGAATATTGAGCAAGATTATAGATTTTGTGGACACATTTATTAATGGAATGACAGGGAAATGAGAACAAGAGCCTATGCAATTTGCATGCACAATTAAAAACAGCTCAAGCCGACACGCTTCTAAAGCTTTAATAGAATTTGTAGAACGTAGGTATCTCGTGAATGTCAAAGCTAACTTATTACTTTTTTTTACAGCGTTAAATTAGTTCTTGCTAAAACGCTCGGTAGGTTTCCAAATGCTGGATTTAATTCCTGTTATAAATTTTATAAAACCGGCCAGTAAAGCAACATTGGTAGTGATAAAATGAAAAGCTATTTGAGTAATGAGGTTTTTTACTCCAATAAGACTTATTATGAAAAGTAAAAGAAGGCTGTTCTGCATGATAAAGGCCAGGAGATAAATGTAGGCACTGTAGGTATTAAGCTCTTGGGGCAGCAAGACAATATTGCTTACATAGAGCCCTATCATTAAAAATGGACCTAACCATCTTAAAACTTTATGAGAGAAAAAACAAAACGCAAGTAAATTAAACTTAAAAAGAAGAAGGAAGAACTCTTTAAGGTTCTGATAACTACCGGCGGCTATTCGTATTTTACGCTTAAATTCTATTTTCCAATCGTTGGGTACGTCTTCATACACAAGGGCATGTGGTTCGCTAATGGCTTTTTTACCTTTCTGCAAAATCTTCATGTTAATATAAAAGTCATCTACTAAAAAGTTTTCAGGAACAGGTTCAAAATGTTCTTTTCGTACGGCAAAACATCCCCCAAAGGGACCCATCATCAAGCCAAATAATTTTCCTTCGTGGTATTTTATAGCGGCTTCACCGCGTATATAAGTGCTTTCTGCTTTAGATATATTTCCTTTTTGCAGATGGGTGTTTATTATATTGGAATCTACCAGTGCAATTTCAGGATCGTTAAAATGTTTGCATAGCTGATGCAAAGTATCTTTGTCGAACAGCACATTAGCATCCGTTAAAATAAGCAGGTTATGCGCAGCAAGGTTTTTTAATTGATTAATGATTTTTATTTTTCCGCTTCGTTTTTCAAATTCAATCAACTTAACATTGCTGAAAGAGCGTACTATTTCGTTTGTTTTGTCGGTACTTGCATCTGAGCCTACCAGTATTTCAATTTTATCTTTGGGGTAATTGGAATTTAAAATACTCTTTAACTTTTGTTCTATTACTTTCTCTTCGTTGTAAGCCGCAATGAGTATGGATAGGGAGGGGAGGGATGGGTTGTTGTTTGTATCCACATCTTTTTTGAAATAAGCAAGAAGTTTCAGCAATAAAGGATAGAACAAATAGGTGTGCGCTAAAGCAATAAAACATATCCAGAATTTTATTTTTAAAAGTAACAGCATCTATGCTAAATGTTGTTTAAAGAATGCTAATAATTGGCTGGCTACTTCGGTACTACTGAATTGTTTTTTTGCAAACTGGTGGGCATTGTCTCCTATTAGAGTAAAGAATATTTTTTCATTGATTGCTTTTACTACCAGGTTTGCAAAAGCTTCGGGCGTATCTGCAATAAGAATATTCTGACCATTCTTGCAGGCAATACCCTCGGCACCAATCGTAGTAGTGACAATGGTTTTTCCCAAAGCCATTCCTTCGATTATTTTTACTCGTATGCCACTTCCGGAAAGTAATGGAACGATCATTACTCCTTTTGAATTCATAAAGTCATAGGCGTTTTCAACCTCACCGACAATAACTACATTTTTTATTGCAGGAATGCTAGCTTGTTTTGCATTCCTTCCGGCAATATAAAATTTCACTTCTTTGTTCTCTGCCGAGAGCTTCTTTTGCACTTTCTCCCAAACATTTGTTAAGAACCATTCCAGTCCTTCTGCATTGGGGGTCCAATCTAAAGC
>CAZBTD010000199.1:0-3900 GCA_964494815.1 uncultured Ferruginibacter sp.
AGCTTTTAGCTCTATGCTTACATTATGCTAATCGCTGAGTTGTGAATGAACATTGCAAAAATCGTTTATTTGCTGCAGTTCTTCAATTTTTAAATTACTGCGAAGTTCATACTGTATTTTTTTGTCTCTCACAGTTTCAATAATGATGGAGTTGTAATTCATCACTACTTTTTTTATGTGCAGCCATTTTATTTCTGCATGTTTCCAAAAATCAGGAACCATAATGCCATTTGCTTTTAACTCTACAGCTTCTGAAATAGCAATACGCCACTCCCTGTATGCAATAAAAAAGTAAATGGCACACAGCAAAAGCTGCAATGATGCAAACCATGGATGGTTTTCGGCAGTAAGGGTGATAGCAATGCCTGCAAAAGTAAAACCTTCAATTATCCTGAACAGCACTCCGGTTTTTGGAGATGTAATAAATACACTGCCGCCAAAAAATATCAGTATCAGAATATCGGCAGCAATAATTAACTGGGTGTAGCAAATAAGCTTGCTGCCTTCATGAGCCGATAACTGGTGTGCTGCATTAATGATGATAAAAAGCGCCGCAACAAGGTGCAGCAGCCTGCATATGTTTTTTAAAATTTCAAATGCAGGATGAATGATGGGAAGTGAGTATTTGCCTGGCATACAAGGAAGTTTTGTGCTGCTGAGATGCCGGTGCAGAAATATTCCATAAAGATTTTTTAACGTGATAAAGATGAAAACGCTGGTGAAATGGGATTGAGAAAAAGACAGGTTCTATTTGGTTTAATTAATTTCCTGCCCTGCTAACTTGCTTGCACAAAAACTGTTGAATTCTTTTTCGCTGGTATTGCCATCCAGTATTTCCAGTTGCAACACACGGTTGTTTTTAAAATCGAGGGTGAGCAGGTTATCTTTTAAAACCACGTTGTTGAAATTATCCCACTGGTATATTTTGCTTACAAAAGTTTTTTTAATTTTTATTTCATTGTCATAAAACTGTGCGGTGGGTTGCACATACACTGATTTGATAACAACAGCCATCACAAAAATCAATACAGAAAAAATAATGGCGTGTGTGGCAATGAATAAAAGTATTGCGGCAACGCCAGCCACTAATAGTACCTGCAGCCTTAAACGGGTGAGTAATGTATCTATGAAAAATAAAACTGCAGCCAGTACCACCAGCACTGCAATATTGATGTAATGATTATGCTGGTTTCGGTAAAGCAATGCAATGATAAGGGCAAAACCCAGCAGCGACCTTAATGCTGGCAACTCAATGTCTTTTGCATCGGCCTTAACTTTGAAGCGATACATCGGCTGCTTTATCTTTTACTGCTACTGGGTTGCTGGCCACCAGCATGCTGCAAAGTTTAAATAAACATCTTGCACCTACATTTTCATCCCATTCATCGTGGCTTACACCTACTTCATTCAGGTCGAAGCCTACAAGCTGCCTGCCGCTTTGCAATATTTTTTTGAAGAGATAGAATACCTGTTCCGTTTCAAAACCACCTTGCACAGGCGTACCGGTATTGGGGCAAAGTTTTGGGTCAAGGCCATCAATATCAAAGCTGATAAATACTTTTTCGGGAAGATGGTTTACAATAGTGTCTGCAACAGCCTGCCATGTCATGCCTTCGTACTGGCGTTCTTTAATTTCTTTATCAAAGAAAGTAACCACACGGCCATTGCTGTTTTGTATGTATTCAAATTCTTCTTCGCAATAATCCCTTATACCCACCTGCACCAGTTTTGTTAACTGTGGTATTTCTTCCAGTGCATTGTACATTACCGAGGCGTGGGAATATTTAAAGTTTTCGTATGCTTCTCTTAAATCGCAGTGTGCATCTATTTGGAGGATGCCAAAATCGCCATGTTTTTCTGCAATGGCTTTAAAAAAGCCAAGCGGTGTACTATGGTCGCCGCCAAGTACAGCTACCAATTTACCAGCATCAAGCAAATCTTTTGTTTGCTCATATACCCAGGCGTTCAAAAACAAACCACCGGCATTTACTTCCTTTAGGGTTTTGCACATGAACTTGTTGTCATTCACTTCTTCGCCGTCAGAAATATAGTTGATGTACAACTCAGCTTCTTTACGCAGGTAATCACTTTTCATTAATACCTTCTTATCACAATCTCTCATAAAAAGGCCTTCTTTCCAAGCGTCTTTATATTCCGGGTCAAACAAATCAACTTGCAGGCTGGCTTTAAAAATATGCTCAGGTGCCCTGGCAGTACCAGCTTTGTAGCTAACAGTTACTTCCCATGGTACTGGCACAATTACAAGCCGGGCATCTTCTTCAGAAAAGGGGAGGCCAAAAATATTATTGTTGGGATTGCCTACGGAATTGGGGTCAAATTTAGAGAGGTCGGTCATTGCGTTTACTTAAATGAAAAATATGCCCTTTTTTTGTTTTTGGACAAAACGGGTGCAAAGATAATTTGTTGTGCAGAACCATGCAATCATTTTTGCAAAAATTACCCACATTAGCCATTGTTTTTTATGTAGATAAACAAATACTGCCTATGCCTATTATAATTGAACAAATACAAGTGCCTGCGGTTGAATTGTCCTAAATTTGCATTGTTAAACAAGTACTATGAAAAAAACACACATTGTAATGCTGATAGCTATAGCGCTTGCCATTGGAGCACTGCTAATGTTATCAACAGATTTTTCTACCTATGATACTATTGATTCTGCAAAGCATAAACAAGGAAAATTTGTACACCTGATTGCTAAACTAGACAAAACTGCACCAATTGAGTATGACCCTGCAACCAATCCTAATTATCTTTCATTTGTGGCAGTTGACAGTTTAGGCGGTAAAACGAAAGTGGTGTACCACAATCCCAAGCCCTCTGAACTTGAACATAGCGAAAGGGTGGTGTTGAAAGGAAAAATGCAGGGAGATGTGTTCGAATGCAAAGACATTCTATTAAAATGCCCAAGCAAATACAAAGACGATAAGAAGGAATTGGAGAAAACAGTTACAAGTGATAAGTAAGCAGTTATCAGTTTGCAATGAAATTTTTTAATAATTAAACTGATCGCTGATAACCAATCACTGATCACAGACAACATCAAAATGAAATTTGAAGGCGAACATTTACTTCCAGGCCAGTTAGGACATTTCTTCGTTTTGCTTGCTTTTGTCTGTTCGCTGCTTGCCACCATTTCGTACACAGCAGCATCTTTTAAAAATAACATTACCGAAAAAGCTTCATGGATAAAATTTGCCAGGCTGTTATTTTATATCCAGGTGCTTTCGGTGTTGACTGTTTTTGGCTGCATTTTTTGGATCTGTTCCAATCACTACATAGAATATCTCTATGCTTATAAGCATACATCTAAGGAACTGGAGTTTAAATACCTGCTAGCTTGTATTTGGGAAGACCAGGGTGGCAGTTTCCTGCTGTGGTCAATATGGCATTGTATATTGGGAGTGGTGTTAATCAACAAGTCAAAAGAATGGGAAGCACCTGTAATGTCTGTAGTAAGTGCTGCACAGTTGTTTTTGGCAATGATGATAATGGGAGTGTATATGCTGGGTACTAAAATTGGCAACAGCCCTTTTGTACTTACACGAAACGAAATACAGGCACCCATTTTCAGTAGGCCTGAGTATTTAAGCCTGATAAAAGATGGCGTAGGGCTCAATGTTTTATTGCGTAATTACTGGATGGTGATACATCCACCCATTTTGTTTTTAGGCTTTGCATCCACCATTATTCCATTTGCTTATGCCTATGCAGGCATGCAAAGCAAAAAGTATGGCGAATGGGTAAAGCCGGCAATACCTTACGCATTATTTAGTGCCTGCGTGCTGGGTGTTGGCATTATGATGGGAGGCAAGTGGGCCTATGAGTCACTCACTTTTGGTGGCTATTGGGCATGGGATCCTGTGGAGAATGCTTCGC
>CAZBTD010000200.1:0-3833 GCA_964494815.1 uncultured Ferruginibacter sp.
ATATTTTTTGCTCTTGCTATGCCGCTGTATGTGGATGCAAAGACAGACGTAGGATCAATAACAGGATTATTTAAAGTAGCTGGTATTAATACATCAATCAAATTAGTGGGTACTATACCCGTTTGCCAGTTAGCACAATCGAACCAATCATTACTTACTGACCCTGACCAAACACCTGTGGTGCCCGGTGGCGTTCCAACAGTTACCGATGAAGTACCAACACACAGGTTGGCATCTTTTACATACACCGTATATGTTGCTGCCGCAAGCCCTGAAAAAGTATTTGAAGCAAAATAAGCAGTGCCGTTAATGCTGTATTGATATGGCCCGGTGCCACCGCTTTGTGTAATAGTGATAGTGCCATTTGTGCCATTACAGTTTGCAGCAGTAGTGTTGGCAGATGCAGATGGGCCGCCAGCCTGCAATACTGTAACTAATGCTGTAGCGGTACAGCCTTTTGTATCTTTTGCAGTAATGGTATACGAACCGGGAGCTACACCAGTGAAAATATTACTTGCCTGGAACGTAACACCATTCTTGCTGTAGGTAAGCGCTCCTGTTCCTCCAATAGCTGTTGCTGTAATATAGCCATCCGAACTGCCGCAGGACGCAGGGGCAGCTGTTGCAGTAACTATTGGTGGAGCAAGCATCACAACCGTAAGAGGTATTGTTTTAATACACAGGTTGGCATCTCTTACATATAAAGTATAGTTGTTAGCTGCCAAACTGCTGAATGATGTTGTTGACTGGAATGTTGTTCCATTAATGCTGTACTGCAATGGCGCTGTGCCACCCGATGCTGATGCAACAATTATACCGTTTGATAAATTACAACTTGCATTGGTAACGGTTGCTGTTAAAACAGAAGGCCCGTTTACGTTAGCAACCACTGCATTTCTTGTAACAATACAACCGCTTACATCTTTAACGCTGATGGTGTATGTACCGGGCAATAAACCTGTAAACACATTACTTACCTGGTAATTTGTTTCATCTTTACTGTATTGCAATCCACCGCTGCCGCCACTTGCAGTTATGGTAATACTTCCATTTGCATTTAAACATTTGGCTGTAACAATTGCTGTGGCAGAAATAACAGGGGCGGTGGTATTGGTTACTGCAATATTTGTATTAGTAACACAGCCTGCATTATCTTTTACATACACTGTATATAAGCCTGCAGCCAATCCTGTAAATGTATTGCCGCTTTGATATGACCCTCCATCAACACTGTATTGATATGGCGCAACGCCTGATGAACCATTGGCAAATATTCCACCATTGCTGTTGTTGCAGGTAGCTGCAATGGGGAAGGCTGTTACAATTGGTTTAACACCTGTTGGAACTGTAATGGCATAAGTAGTATAACATGCTGTTGAATCAACAACAGTAACTGTATAATTTCCTGCTGCTAATCCTGTAAAAACATTGCCTGATTGAAATACCGTACCATTTACGCTATAAGATAAAGGCCCTAAGCCGCCGGAAGCGGTTACAGTAATTTTTCCATTGGCACCACCGCAGGATGTGGCAGTTGCAACAGCAGTTACAACAGGAGGCCCTGAATTAGTGAGTGTATCAATAACAATTTTTATACAACCGGCATCGTCCTTCACATACACATAATAAATTCCTGATGGCAATCCTGTAAATATCCCTGATGGCTGATAAGAAAAACCATCGATGCTGTATTGCAAAGTGCCTGTGCCACCACTGCCAATTGCAGTTATAATCCCACTTGCGCTACCGCATGTTCCTTTTGTGTTTATTACGGATAATGATGGCCCTCCTATTGAAGGAACAATTACGGTTACGGTATCTAAACATCCGCCTGGGTCTGGCGGAGTAACGCCGCCATCAAAGCTTTCATCATCGGCCATTATTATATCATAAATCCCCGGTGCTAATCCTGTATATGTAAATGATGGGTCAAAATCAATCCATGTACCGCCATAATCTATACTTGAATGATATGGTGTATTGGGCCCTATTCCTGTTAAAGTAATAGTGCCTGTGCTTCCATTGCATACAGAGCCTGTTACAGTATACGATGCGGTTGATGGAACCCCTACTGGAACAGTTACTAAAATTGTTTTAGTGCATCCGCTTGCATTCATAGCAGTAACAGTATAAGTGCCGGGTGCTAAATCAATATATAATTGTGTTGCGTTTGGTATAAATGCAGCTCCGTTTAAACTAAATGTGCAAGTGCCGCAGTTAGCACCATCAACCCGGGGATTAGTTATTTTACCTAAGCCTGCATTACATAAATATGCAGCCTTAGCAGTAACTGTAAACGTTGATATATTGGTGCCGCTTCCGCTGTTTGTAACAGTTACAGTTGTAGTGCCAATACAATTGCTTGTGTCTTTAACATACACAGTATAAGTACCAGCTGCTACATTTAAAAATATATTGCTTGTTTGATATACTGTTCCGTTAATGCTATACTTTAATGGTGGTTGCCCCCCACTGCCGTTTGCAGTAATGGTGCCATTGGCACCTGAGCAGGTGGCTCCAATAAATGAGGCAGTAACCTGCGGTGCCGCAAAAGAACTTATTGTAGTTTGCTTGGTAATAATACAATTATTGGCATCTTTTACATATACAGTATAAGCACCTGCACCTAACCCGTTAAAAATATTGCTGGCAAAATAATTTGTTCCATTAATGCTGTATGTAAGTGCTCCAACACCTCCGGTTGCAGTAGCTGTTATTGAACCATTGTTTACACTGCAGGATGAATTGATAGCACTAACGGATAGTGATAGCCCGGATGCATTATCAACAAAAATTGTGGTGGAAGAAATACAGCCATTGGCATCTTTTACATACACTGTGTAATTGCCCGAAGCTACATTTGAAAACACATTGGAGGCTCCATAGCTTATTCCGTCAATACTATATGTTAACCCTCCTGTGCCACCGCTGCCGGTTGCAGTTATCACTCCTGTGTTTGATAAACAGGAAGTAGGCGTTGAAGCAGCCGTAATTGTTGGTGCAGCCGTACTACCTACTATGGCAATAGCAACACCCATACACAAATTAATATCTCTTACAAAAACGGTATAAGTACCAGCTGCTAAAGAAGCAAAAGAACCCGATGCCTGGAACGTTGTTCCATTAATACTGTATGAAAGAGCACCTGTGCCGCCACTGCCGGCTGCTGTGATTGTTCCTGTATTTGCACCACAGGCTGATGTTGTTGATGATACAGTAAGTGAAGGGCCATTGGTGCTTGCAATGGTAACATTAAATGTTGCAATGCAATCATTCACATCTTTTACAAACACCGTATAGGAGCCTGCTGCCAGGCCGGTAAAAAAATTAGTTGTTTGATAATTGATTCCATCAATACTGTATTGATATGGTATGGTTCCTCCCGAAGCTGTTGCAGTAATGGAACCATTAAAATTTGAACAGCTGGCAGTTGTTGATGTAGCAGATACAGCAGGTGAAGTAACATTGGCCACTGTAACTGCGACTGTTGCAATACAACCATTGGCGTCTTTTACATACACTGTATATGCACCAGGTGCAAGGTTGGTAAACGAGTTGCCAGCCTGGTATGTATTTCCGTTGATGCTGTATGAATATGGCGTGGTGCCGCTTGAAGCAAAAACAGTAATGCTTCCATTCAGTTGATTACATTTAGCAGAGGCAGGTGTGGCTGTTACAGTTGGTGCCGGTGCGTTGGCAATTGTAACAGACACAAAGTTTTTGCAATTATTCACATCTTTAATTGTAACCGTGTAAGTACCCGGCAACATGCCTGTAAAGAAATTGTTTAACTGAAAAGTAACGCCGTTAATACTGTATTGATATGGTGCTGT
>CAZBTD010000201.1:0-3832 GCA_964494815.1 uncultured Ferruginibacter sp.
CCAAGTGTACCGGATTCCGTTAGCTCCACTCCTTCCACCAAGCTGCCGCTGCTGCCCGGCCGGAAATCAAAAGAAGATGCAATGGCTGTGCCGCCAGCCGCTTGTGTATTGGGCTGTAAATTTTCATTGAGCAAAAAGCCAGTGCCATAAATATTAAGGCGCTTGGTCAGCACCAGGTCGCCATAGCTTTTTTGGCTGGGTAGCAAATACAAAGTACTGCCGACAGGCACAGCATCATGTGCTGCCTGCAAATCCGTGTAGTTAGCATTGAACTTTGGGTCGTTGCTTACGGTGTAAAAATTTTGTGCGGTTGCATTAGAACAAAACAGCGCAAACAGTAAAGAAAAAAATAGTAATGGTGTACGCATAATAAAAAAATTAAAACAGGACTTGTATAACCGATTAATATTTAAATGGCAGTTGGTATTGCAGCGGATGTGGATTGATAAATGACAGTTCAAAAATGATACATAGCAGTATTACATTCAATAAGCTATATGTAGTATTTTTAGGAAGCAGCTTAATAAATACTGCATTTGCATTAGTTCGTTTTTAATACTGCTGTTTGATTTTTATATGCTTTTTTAGCGCCATAAATAAGTATTCTATGTTGCCTGGTATTTTTCTTTTTTTCAAATGCCTTCGCCGCTGTTGTTTTTATAGCGTCATATTGTTTTTGACCTTAACAACAGCAGTATTGCATGCACAAACATCAAGGTTAGACTCTTTAAAAAAAACCTGCCGCTCTGCTTCAACAAAGAGCATGGAAGATTATATAGAACTAATGCGCTACAATGATGTGGTACCAAGGGACAGCGCCAAACAAGCTTTGCAGGAAGCCTATGATGTGCTGCGAAAAAATAAAACAGGCAGCAACGAATGTTATTACTTAATATACAAAGCAAAATACCTGTTCCAATGGGAAGGCATTGATTCTTCCCGTGCTGTACTGGAAGATGCTTTAAGGATATATGCAAACGAAACTGCCGCCGAAAAACCAATCATTGAAGTTGAATATGAACATACCAGGCTTTTGATAAGAGAGGCAAAATATAAAAAAGCAATTGAGAAATACTTTAGCCTTTTGGCAAAAGCAGAAAAAAATGGCATGCAGGGGATGTTGGCACGGTGCAATAATTCTATCGGGCTATCTTACATGTTGCTTGCACAATACAATGATGCTATCAAATGGTTTTATAAAGCAGCAAGTATTTCGTTGCCATACAATGAACAATATTACAAGGGCGCTATCAACAATAACCTTGGCTCATGCTACAATAACGTTGGGCAATACGATTCAGCTTTGATGTATGTAAACAAAGGGCTTGATGCAGCCCGCCACTTTGAACGCTGGAGCGATGTATGTAATGGGCTTAATATAAAAGCAGACATATTCATCAACCTTAAGCAAAAAGAAAAAGCAGAACCACTGTTGCTTGAATCAATTGAAGCAAGAAAAAAAATTGGCAATGCCGATTTTGTGGCATCAGACATGGCGCAACTATCGCAATACTATGCTACCACTGGCAATTATACAAAGGGGATTGCACTGGCACAGGCGGCATTGGATACACTGAATAAATACGGGATTACCTCTAAGTATATGTATGCTTACGAGGCATTGCAAATTAACCTGCAAGCGAAAGGCGATTATAAAGCTGCAAATGCTATATTAGAAAAAAGATTGCAACTAAAAGATTCTTTGTACAATGCCAACTCAGCATCTGCCCTTAGCGAAATACAAGCTAAGTATGATGTGCAGAAAAAAGAAGCGTTGATTGCGAAGCAGGAACTTGCTTTATTTCAAAACAACCTTTTGTTTTACGGGCTCGGCGTATTGCTTGTTGCTATTGGCATTGCTATATATTTTGCTTATCGCCGCATTAAAACAAAACAACAAAACAAGATACAGCTGATATTACAAGAAGAAAAACTGCAACGCACACAGCAAGTGAAAGAAGCAGAAAATAAAGAACGCAAAAGGATTGCAGCCGACCTGCATGATAATTTGGGTGTGCAGGCAAACGCTATTATGCACAATGCCACTATGCTGCAACTGGAGCAAACAGATAAAAATAAAATTGGCGAAAACCTGCAGCAAATGGCAAAGGAAATGCTGCTGAATTTGAGGGAAACGTTGTGGGCCATGAAGAGTGACAGCATCACGGCAGATGAAGTGTGGCTGCGGCTGATAAATTTTTGCCAGATGATGGGCAGGCAATACAAAAACATCCAAATCACAGCCACAGGCGAAACACCAACAGTAATTATTATGTCACCAAGGGCTTTGAATATTGTGATGATAATACAGGAAGCGGTGAGCAATGCCATTCAACATGCCAATGCATCATCCATAAAAACTGAAAGCACAAAAGAAGAAGGCAACTGGAAAATAAAGGTAACAGATAATGGCACAGGTTTTAATTATGATAAAGCAAAAAATAAAGAAGGGCATTATGGATTGATACACCTTGAAGAAAGAGCTGCGGCAGCAGGTGTGTTGTTATCAATACAATCATCAGAAGGCAAAGGCACCATTGTTACACTTGTAATACCGCCGCAATAAAATACTCCATATGCAGCATTGCATTTTACAAAACTAATTTTCAACTTTACGCTATGATAAGAATTGCCATTGCAGATGACAAAATCCAGAACAGGACAGTTATTAAAGAAAAACTTGCTGCCAATAATTTTTTCAAAGTAATATTTGAAGCCGCCAGCGGCGAAGAGTTTCTTGATAAAATGAAAGCTGTTGAGCAAGATGATTTGCCGCATATTGTATTGATGGATTTGGAAATGCCGCATACTGATGGCACTACGGCTATTGCCACGGCTTCTTCTTTATACCCGGATGTAAAGTTTGTGGTACTCACCATTTTTGACGATGATGATAAAATATTTAAAGCCATACGTGCCGGCGCATGCGGTTATTTACTTAAAGAAGAAAGCGGCGGCGTAATCGCTGAAATGCTGATGAACCTTTGGGAAAGTGGCGCCGGGCCTATATCGCCCAGCATTGCTTATAAAATACTGCAAATGGTACAGCAACAAAAACCATTGCAGGCGCAAACAACAGAAAGCAACCCTTTTCAACTAAGCGAAAGGGAAAAAGAAATTTTGCAACTGCTTAGCCAGGGGCTTGACTACAAAGAGATAGGCAGCAAAATATATATAAGCCCCAATACAGTGAGAAAACACACCAACAATATTTATCAAAAGCTGCATGTAAACAGTAAAGCGCAGGCATTGAGGATTGCTTATACAAAGGGGTTGGTGTAGGCACAAAAAAGTCCAACACCTTGTTGGACAAATTATTTTTCGGAATCACTCTGCTACTTCAGTGCTTCCCTTGCAATAACCAATTTTTGTATTTCACTCGTTCCCTCACCAATCGTACATAGTTTGCTGTCACGGTAAAATTTTTCTACAGGAAAATCCTTGGTGTATCCATAACCGCCAAAAATCTGTACAGCATCAGTGCTTGATTTCACCGCCACTTCACTGGCATAGTATTTTGCCATCGCAGCTTCCTTAGTCATTGGCTTGCCTTTTATTTTCAAATCGCAGGCCTGGTTAATTAATAAATCAGCAGCTGCGATTTCTGTAGCCATATCAGCCAGCTTAAAGCTTATGCCCTGGAAATTGGCAATGGGCTGGTCAAATTGATAGCGCTCTTTTGCATATTGTATAGAAGCTTCATAAGCGCCTTTAGCAATACCGGCACTCAAAGCAGCAATGGAAATCCTGCCGCCGTCCAATACCTTCATTGCCTGCTTAAAACCTTCACCCACTTTACCTAATCTTTGAGAATCTGGTATGCGGCAATTAT
>CAZBTD010000202.1:0-3803 GCA_964494815.1 uncultured Ferruginibacter sp.
ACACCGGCTGGTGTAATGGTCCCGTTGGAACCTGCCGAAGCTGTGATTGAATAAGTTTGTTGAGAAATAACAGCACTGCCAGTAATATCAGAAGGCTGTGCCGTACAATTTGCATCGCTTACAGCAGTAACAGTATAAGTAGCTGCAGTTGCTGGCACGTTAAATGAATAAGAATTAGTAGTAATGTTATTTACTGTTACTGGTGTTGTTCCATTTGAATAAGTGATAGTCCACGGAGCAGTACCAGCTAATGCAATATTAAGCGATGGCGATGCACCAGCACATACAGCCTGGCTGCCAGATAAAACTGCGGTTGGTTTTGGGTTTACTATTACATTGGCCGTAACTGGTACTCCTGAACAAGTTCCAGCTGATGGTATAATTGTAAATATTACTGTAATTGGTGAAGTTGTTGTATTTAATAACTGGCCTGTTATATTACCAGTACCGTTTGCTGCAATACCTGTTACTGAAGCTGTATTATCTCTTGTCCAGCTATATGTTGCACCGCTTGTATTACTGCTAAGGTTTATTGCTGTAATGGCAGCACCAGAACAAATAGTTTGTGAAGTTGGTGTTGCTGTTGCTGCAGGAGCAGGATTAACCAATACTGTTGCCCGGTTGGTACAAGTACTCCCACTACGTGTTATAGTAAATGTTACATAAGCAGGATTAACGGTTGTATTATTTAATGTACCACTGATACTACCTGAACCACTAGTAGCTATACCAGTAACGTTAGATGTATTGTCTCTTGTCCATGTATATGTAGTACCGGTAGCACCGCCGGAAGGAACAATAGTTGTAATTGGTGCCCCTGAACAAACAGTTTGAGAAGATGGCGTTCCTGTTACAGCCACGGTTGTTCCGGTCACCGCTACTGTTGATGTAATTGCAGTACCTGAACAACCGCTTAAGTTTGGCGTAATTGTAAAGGTTACTGTAGTAGTGGTTGTACCACTAGTTTTTGTTAATGCACCTGTTATGTTACCAGAACCACTCGATGCAATCCCTGTTACGGTGCTTGTATTGTTTCTTGTCCAGTTAAGAGTGGTGCCAGTATAATTACTGCTTAAAACAATAGGAGCAACAGTTGATCCGGAACAAATCGATTGCGATGATACAGATGCTGTAGCAGTTGGCCTTGGGCTTACAGTTACCGATGCTGTAACAGGCGTTCCTGTACATGACCCATTTGTTGCTGTAATAGTAAATGTAACAGTAACAGGAGCTCCGGTACTATTGGTTAATGTACCACTAATATTACCTGTACCACTTGCTGCAATACCTGTTACAGTACTTGTATTGTTTCTGGTCCAACTGTAAGTTGCACCAGAAAGGCTGCCGCTTAAAGCTATAGTAGTAATAGCAGTTCCGGTACAAACTGACTGTGTTGCTGGTGTTGCTGTGGCACCCATCGCACCAAGGTTCAGCTTTACCCAGGGTAATTCGGAACAAAAATCAAGCGTATCATCTTTATACACATCAAGTAAAATATAGGCATAGCCTTTGGCCCTATCCTGGGTGCCGGGAGTATATGTAGGATTTACTGCAAATCTGTTATTGAATGTACCATCGCCTAAAGTGAGCCATTCAATATTTTCTCCTACTGCCGTTGCATTAGAGAAAGTAACTGAGTTTGAGGCAACACAAAATTCGGAAGTAGTATTGTCAATTACAGCTATACAGGTAGCTTGCCCATTTGCCTTAAAAGAAAAAGCAAAAATTGATAAGAAAAATAAAAGTCCAAGTAGCCGTGAGTTCATCTGGGTAAGGTTTATGTTAGTAATAAGAAAACTCTATTGTTATAAAAATTTACTTAAGGTTTTAATAGTAGCTCACAGGAATAATAAATATGGTTTTATTAATAAACTTAGAAAAAAAGGATAATGGGAAAATTGCAGCAATTACTTATAGTACACGAAGTGTAACTTAAAATATCTACTAATAAATCTGCAGCAGATAAGAGGATTTAGAATTGGTTGTACGAGGGATAGTTGGAGAAGTAAGCAAATGTGACACAAACATATGTTAAATGATTGAATTTTCATTAGTTTTGATAAAATCTTTTTTTATTGTACTACAGATGACTCTTAATTCGTTAACAAGATTGCATCATTAAAACAACACAATTAATTCACTTAATACCAAATACTTAGATGAAAAAAGTAATCCTGTTGTCAATAAGCCTCATTTCAGCAATTACGCTTTTATTGAGTTTTTCGCTTAAAAAACTGGCTACTCCTAATGGTGGAAAAGGTATTGAACTTATAGAATGTCCTCCCAATACCATATCACGAACTCCAATATCAGATGAGGCATTTAAAAAAATTTACGGGGCAGATATTGTAAGAGTAAGAAAAAACGTATACAATCTTACGACAGCCGAGTTGAATGCCATTAAAGTGGGTATATACAAAATGAAAGCCCTGCCTTATACAGATCCTACCAGTATGGCATACCAGGCAGCAATTCATGGTACCACAATGACGGATAACCTTCCTTCATGGAATACTTGTCATAAAAGCGGTGAATCAAGCTTCTTCTTTTCATGGCACCGTATGTACCTATATTTTTTCGAACGTATCTTAAGGGCAAAATCGGGAAGAGAATATCTTGCTCTGCCTTACTGGGATTATCAAACCAACCCTGCTTTGCCGCCAGCATATCGTGAAAACAGCCCGGTAAATCCCCTGTATGATGCCACACGAAACAGTACTATCAATAACGGTGGATCATTACCAAGCTCAATAAGCACAGCTTTCAATACGTCAATGGCTATTACTACTTATTATTCTTTTCAGGATAATTTGAATAGTGGTCCTCATGGTTCTGTACATACCACCATTTCAGGGAACATGGCTTTTGTAAACTCAGCCGCACAAGACCCTGTATTTTGGTTGCATCACTCAAATGTTGACAGGCTTTGGGAAAAGTGGCTGGGTATGTGTGGGGGAAGGAGTAATCCTATAGATGCTACATGGTTAAATAAAAGCTATACATTCTTTGATGAAAACGGCACAGCAGTAACACTCACTGGCAGCCAAATTGTAGAGGCTGCTAATCAGCTTAAATACAGGTACCAGGATCTTCCTGCTGCTCCCTCTTGTGGTTCTGCAAGACAAGTAGCGCCTACAAGAACACAATTACTTACAAAAGAAACTGCAGTAGAAATTGATGGCCGTACACAACGCACTGCCTTTACTGAAGTACCTGATACTGATGTAGAAAAATTCATGAAAGAAAAGAACAGAAAAACTTTCAGGTTTAATAATACATTAAGCCAGGAAAGATTGATTGTAACTTTTGAAGGCCTTAATATTGAACATATGCCTGAAGGTGCAGTTGAAGTTTATCTTAATCTTCCAGAAGGCACAACACCATCAGCGCAAAGCAATTATTTTGCAGGCTTGTTGGATCTTTTTTCTGCAGAGCATCATGCAAAGCATATAAAGGAAGGTTCGTTACCCGGCGGCTCAGTTGATCTTGATGTTACTCAGGCAGCCAAAGTGCTTGGGCTTACCTTACCAGAATTAAAAAATTCCACACTTTCGTTTTATGTGAGGGGAGCGTCGTTAAAAGGCATAGAGTCTGTTGTAAGGGCACAATTAAACATTGGCCGCATTAAATTTTCTGTTGATAGCTACTAAGTAAATTGAACAATAAAATCCACAAGGTGTGTGCACTATTGCATACACCTTTTTAATTTGCAAAACTATCAATAGTAATCATGTTACAGAAGTCTCATTCTATTGGCAAGTAAAATCCTTTCTCAAAAAAGAAAAGCAGCAGTGTTAAATAGT
>CAZBTD010000203.1:0-3756 GCA_964494815.1 uncultured Ferruginibacter sp.
CTGGGTCTGCCGGTGGTGGGCGTGCCCAAGACCATCGACAACGACCTGTACCACACCGACCGCACCTTCGGCTTCGACAGCGCCGTGGCCGTGGTGGCCGACGCGCTCGACCGGCTGGAGACCACCGCCCGCAGCCACGGCCGCGTGATGATCGCCGAGACCATGGGCCGCGATTCGGGCTGGATCGCGCTGGAAGGCGGCGTGGCCGGCGGTGCCGACGTGATCTTGCTGCCCGAGCTCGACGTCGACGTCAACGCCGTGGCCGAGCACTGCCGCGCGCGTGAACGCGACCAGGGCTACACGCTGATCTGCGTGGCCGAAGGCGCGCGGCTGCAGGGCGAGCTGATCGTGCGCGAGCGCATCGAGGACAGCCCCGACCCCATCCGCCTGGGGGGCGTGGGCAACCAGCTGCAGCACCTGCTGCAGGACGCACTTGGCCTGGAGGTGCGCGCCACGCTGCTCGGGCACGTGCAGCGCGGCGGCTCGCCCACGCCGTTCGACCGCGTGCTGGCCACGCGCTTCGGCTACCACGCGGCCACGCTGCTGCGCCGCGGCGAATTCGGCCGCATGGTCACGCTGCAGGGCGACACCATCTGCAGTGCCGCCATTGCCGACGTGGCCAACCGCAACCGCACGGTGCCACCCGACCACGAACTGGTGAACACGGCGCGCGGCATCGGCGTGATGATGGGGACCTGAGGGGGTATCGGCAGCCTAAGGCTGAGGCTGTTGACGCACCGCAACGCGGCCGCCGCGGCCCCGGTGTCTGATGCGCGCCAACGAGCATCACGATACCCAGGAGGTCGACATGGCAGCCTTGAAAGACTTCTTCTCCACCGACTATGGCCTGATGAGCGCGGCGGTGATCGCCTTCACGCTGGGCATGGGCGTGTGGTACGCGCGTTTCTTTGCCAGGAACATCCGCGAAGACGCCGAGCGCGCCGCGCGCGAAGGCAAAGCCTGATCAAGCCCCGCGGTTGCGCTCGCGCACCGCTTCGCGCCGCGACTCCACCGCACTGGCCGCCACCCCGGCGTTGAATGCCCGGGCGCGTTCGCGCTCGAGGTGCAGCGCCGCGCCGAATGGCTGCGCATAGCCGTCGCGAATGGTGGCCTTGTAGCGGCGCAGCATGTCGGGCACCGTGCCCAGCATGTCGGCGGCCAGCGCACGCGCGGCCGGCAGCAGGTCGTCGGCCGCCACCACGCGGTTGACGAAGCCCCAGGCTGCCGCCTGCTCTGCCGACACCCAGTTGCCGGTGAACGACACCTCGTGCGCCCGGTAAGGCCCGATGGCGCGCGACAGGCGCTGGCTCAAGCCCCAGCCGGGTGAGATGCCGATGCGCGCGTGCGTGTCGGCAAAGCGCGCCGCCGGGCTGGCCAGCAGCACGTCACAGGCCAGCGCCAGTTCGAAGCCGCCGGTCACGGCCGCGCCATTGATGGCGCCGATCACCGGGCCGTCGAAACGTCCGATCGACACCAGCGGGTCGAGCCGCGCGATGCCGCTGCCGTCGCCACCCAGTTTGTGGGCGCCCGAGCCCAGTTCCTTCAGGTCGAGCCCGGCGCAGAACGCGCGCCCCGCGCCGGTGAGGATCAGCACCCGCACCGAAGGGTCGGCCGCCTGTGCATCGATGGCCTGCGCCAGCGCCGTCATCAGGCCGGACGACAGGGCGTTCATCGCCTGCGGGCGGTTCAGCGTCAGCACCGCCAGTCCCGCCGTGTCGCGGTCGATCAGCACCAGGGGTTCGGTCATGCTTGTCGTCTCCAACGTTCGGGATCAGGCGTCGCGCACGTCGGCCACCGGGTTGGCCCCGAAGTCGGCGCGGTCCAGGTAGGCCAGCAGCTTGGCGGCGGCGGTGGCGGGGCTGTCGAGCAGACCCCCGGTCTGCAGGCCGATGAAGCGCTCGCGCTCGGGAAAAGCCTGCGCGTCGGCGCTGCGCAGCTGCAGCTGCATGTCGGTGTCGATGACGCCGGGCGCCAGCGATACCACGCGCGCGCCTTGCGGCTGCGCCGCTTCTTCCAGCGCCAGGGCGCGGGCCAGGTGGTCCATGCCCGCCTTGGCCGCGCAGTAGCTGGCGCTGCCGGCCATGGCGCGGCGCCCCAGCCCCGATGACACCAGCAGCAGCTTGCGCGGCGCGGTCCAGCCGCGCGTGGCGCGCAGGAAGGCGCTGCTCAGCAGCAGCGGGGCTTCCAGCCCCACGCGGATGGCGTGCGCCAGGTCGTCGGCGTCAACGTCCGACGCCGGCGCCAGGCGCGACACCACGCCAGCGTTGTTGATCAGTAGCAGCGAGGCAAAGGCCGCAGGCCCCTGCTCGCGCAGCCAGGCTTCGAGTTGCGCGCTGACGGCGCGGGCGTCGGCGAGGTCGGCCGACCAGTGCAGGTAGTGGCGGGCGTACGGGGCGGGCAGCGACTCGGGCGCCCGTCGCGCCACGCCGATGACCTGGTGACCGCGTGCCAGCAAGGCGTCGACGACTGCGCGGCCCAGGCCGCGCGAGGCGCCGGTGACGATGGACAGGTGGGTGCTCATGGCGGGCAAGCATAGCCGGCCGCCCTGGCATCATGCCGGCCATGTCTTCCGAATCCGGTTCGTCGTCGCCCGCGTCGCAGTCGCCCTCCTCGTCGCCGCTGCGCCACCCGTTCGTGTGGGCCGCAGCGGCCGGCCTGGTCGTGCTGGCTGCGGCGTTCGCACCCGTGGTCTGGCAGGTGTTGCGGGGTGGCACGGCGACCGCGGGCACGACCGATCTGCCCCCGCCGTGGCAGATCGAGCGCGGCGAGCAGGGTGAACTGCGCGCGTTCGGTCTGCGCCTGCCCGGCAGCACGCTGGCCGACGCCGCCGCGCGCTGGGGCGATGACCTGCAGGTGGCGGTGATCGAGTCGCGCACGCAGGGCGCCGCGCTGGAAGCTTACGTCGAGCGTTGGCAGGGAGGTGGCGTCAGCGGCCGCCTGGTGCTGGCCACCGACGCCGAACCGGCTGCCGTGCAGCGCTGGCGCGGCCAGGCGGTCAAGCGCGAGACGATCGACGGCAATGCCCAACGCTGGGAACTGGCGCCCGACGACCGGCGCGAGGCGCTGCGCAGCGCCATCGCGGGCTTGAGCTTCCTGCCGGCCAACCGCCTGGACCCGGCCACGCTCGACGCCCGCTTCGGCGCCCCGGCCGAGCGCGTGCAGACGCCCGACGGCGTCAGCCACGCGCTGTACCCCGACCGCGGCCTGGCGATTGCGTGGGATCCGGCGCTGGGCAAGGCGGTGCTGCAGCTGGTGCCGCGGGCCGACGTCGAGCGCCGGCTGCGCCAGCCCTTGCTGGCGGCGCTCAGCGCGTCGGCAGCGTCGCCTGCATCAGGTCCGACGCGCTGAGGAACGCGCCCCCGGCCACGTGGTGCAGCGTGCGCAACGCTTGCGGGGCCTCGTCGAAGAACCAGCGCCCGTCACGGAACACGCGGCTGTCGGCCTGGGCGGCCACCACCTGGCCCAGGAAGAGGTCGTAGCGGTCCTGCAGCGCGGGCTCGGGCAGCAGCGTGCACTCCAGCCAGCCGACGCAGCCGTCGACCAGCGGCAGCCCGGTGCGCCCTTCGATGATCGGCAGGCCAGGATCGGCCCGCTTGTCGACCTGGTGGCCGCTGGTGCTGCCCAGCCGGTACGTCAGGTCGGCCAGGGCGCGGCAGGGCAGGTTCAACGCAAAGCGCCCGCTGCCTTCGATCAGGCCACGCGTGAAGGTGCTCTTGTCGATGACCACGGCCACCTTGGGCGGGTTGAAGTCCAGCG
>CAZBTD010000204.1:0-3727 GCA_964494815.1 uncultured Ferruginibacter sp.
AGACCATCACAGAGAGCGCGCGCAATGCGGGCATGGTCTCGGCCTCCGAGATCGCCGCGCTACGCAGCGACGATAAGGAAACGGACAAGGAAGAAAATCCCGACCAGCCGCCGTGGCTGCAAGCGGCATTGGCTGCCGCACCGCTCCTCATCGGCGTGCTTTCCAAAGGGGATCCAGCGACGGCCGCGATCCTTCAGCAAGCCGTGAGCGGCGTAACCTCTGCCGTTGGTCAGGCATCGGCTGGTGCGCAATCATCGGAGGAGCCATCACGCCCGACGCCGCGGGTGATCCGTCAAGTGCTCGCAGATCTCGACGATGAAGAGGCCGACACGTTTGAGACCTACTTCGTCGATCTCGATGCCAATGCGGCCGACCGACTTGCGCAAGAGGCTGCGCGGCAGCCGAGCCACGAACGCGCGAAATGGGCGCGCTCCGTCCTGTCGCACGCGAAGAGAACAAACGGCGAATCGGAAGGCTCGCAGATCACGTTGGGACTCCTCCCGGCAGAGCTTGGACCGCTCCTCGCGCAACTCAACCCCGACGAGCTCCAGCTCGGCGTGCAGGTTGTGTCGGCGCTCGACGAGGCGACGATCAAACGCCTCGCATCCAAGTTGCTCGCGATGCCGTCCGACAAGGCGTTGCAGACGGTGCGACGGCTCATTGACGAATCTCGCCGTCGCAGAGCTTCGGTTGCGCACCGTGCGGTCATGAGCGTCCTCGATCAGCCCGAGGTGACGTCGTGAGTCAGCCGTTCTCGTTTTGGGCTTGGGGACGTGAACCCGGCGTCAGCCGGCAGATCGATTGGGAACGCGTCGGGAGATTTACCGTCGCGGCGCTCGAGAGTTTGCGGTTGCTGGGCGAAGCGTATCAACAGGTCGTCTCTGGGCAGACGGCAAACGTGCTCGATCCCGTCGCAGCGACCGCGCTCGATGCAGCGCGCGTCCTTGGCGTATCGCTCGACGCCAGCTCGGACGAGATTCGCGCCGCGCTCCGGCGAAAGCTAGCGGTTTCCAGGATTCATCCCGACCATGGCGGAGAGGTAGCTCACGCCCGAAAGCTCATCGACGCGAAGAATCTACTCGTCGAGCGCGCCAGGGGCAAGCAGACGGGATCCGAAAAGGCGGCGTCGTGATGGTGGCGGACGCGAAACAGCTGAAGGGCGAGAACCGTCGTAGCAGCGAGGAAGGTGACGAGCGAAGTGAGCTGAAGGCCACGATTGCGGGTGACGAAGGCGCGTGGCGAAGATTTGTCGCTCGTAATGATCCGAAGCTCCGAGAGGTCGTGCGCCACGCCACCTCGGGTATTCGTCCACTGACCGAGGAACAGATCGAAGACGTGATGGGCGACTTTTGGCTCGCTGCCGTCCAAGAGGATTGCCGCTTGCTTCGAACCTTCAAGCCCTCGCGAGGTTCGTCGACCTTCACTTGGCTGACGTTTCAGGTAGCGCGGATCGCGCACGAGCATGTCAGTCGGTTGCTCGCGGAACCCGAGATGGTTCCTCTCCATGAGGCTCGTAACGTCCCGGCAGCACGCCCACGAAGAATGCGAAGTCGAGGTTCGGGCCGGCTGGAGATCTCGGGCGGCGTAGTCCCTGAGAGCGAGCTGGCGCCGCACGCCAATCACCCGCTTTCGCGGCTCTCCACCGACGAGAGGATGGAGGCCCTTGGTGAGTCGATCTTGGCTCTTGCCATGGCGCAAGAAGTGATATCAAATCCGACACAAGAGAACCGTCGGAAAGAGCCATGTCAAAAACAGCAGCCAAGCCCCTTCGAGTGGGTGCCTACGTCCGAGTAAGCACGACGAATCAACTCATCCAAAACGACTCTTCGCTGGATACGCAGCTCCACCTGATTCGCCAGCGGGTCGACTACGAGACGAAACGATCCGAGCATTCGACGTCGCCCGCTTGGCGAATCGTTAAGGAGTATCGAGAAGAGGGGTTCTCCGCCAAGGACACCGATCGCCCCGCGCTTCAGCGGCTCTTGGCCGACGTCAAAGACGGAAAGCTCGATGTCGTCGTCGTGACGAAGCTCGATCGCTTCTCGCGCTCCCTCTCCGACTTCTTCGAGTTGTGGGAAACGCTGGAGCAGCACAACGTCGAGTTTGTTAGCCTCGGAGATAACTTCGACACGTCGTCTGCGACAGGGCGAGCGATGATCAAGATCGTGCTCGTCTTCGCCGAGCTTGAGCGCGAGCGCACGAGCGAGCGCACCAAAGAGAAAATCCAGGTCCGGCGCGAGCAAGGGCTCTGGTTTGGTGGCGCTGTGCCGTTCGGGTTCCGATCCAATCCGGAGAACAAGACAACCTTGGAGCACAACCCCGCAACCGCGGACACGGCGCGGAGTCTGTTCACGGAGTACCTGCGAATCGGAGCAGCTCGTGGGCTCGTCGCGCACTTGTCGAAGACGGGAGTGAAGAGGCCGACCCGACGTTCGCAACGCGGGCACAAAGTCGGCGGGGGCTACTTCACAACGCAGGTCGTGATCGACATGTTGAGCAACCCTGCCTATGTGGCCAAGCGCGTACTGGAGGATGGCCGCGAGATCGCGTGCGTGTGGGAACCGCTCGTTGACGAGACGACCTTCGCCCGCGTGCAGGCGTTGTTGGCCAAGAACTCGGAGAAGAAGCCGACGACGAAGAAGCTGGATCGAGTCTACCTGCTCGAATCTCTCGTACGCTGCGGGGAATGCGGCGGCACGATGACGCGCGCGACGGGCACCGGGCGAGGCAGCACGACGTACTACTACTACCGCTGTTCGACTCGTCACCGAAGTGTGGGCGAGGCGTGCAGCGTCAAGGATGTCCCAGCGGAGGCGATCGAAGCCTTTGTGCTCGATCGGCTGCGCGCCTACGCCCTGGATCACGGGACGATCGTTGCAGCTGTGAAGAGCGCGAACCAGGGACGCGACGAAGCGTTTCGCGCAGTCGAGGAAGAGCTAGCGAAGGTCAAGACGGCGCAGCAGCAGAACGGCAAGCAGCTGGCGCGCCTGCTTGACCTCCTTGAGTCCGATGATGGTGACGGAGCGTTGGTGACGCGCTTGCGACAAAAGCAAGCCGCCGAAAAGGAGCTGAAGGGCAGGGCGATCGAACTGGAGACCCAACGCCAGACGCTCAAGCAGGACATCTTGGACGCCTCGACCGTTGCCGAGTCCTATCGGCACCTCGCCCGCCTCTTCGACGAGCTGAAGAAGCGGGGAACGCCTGAGGAGCTACGCAACGTCCTTCAGCGGGTGATCGACGTCGTCGAGTGGAAGCAAGACCCCGAAAACAGCAAAGCCGGATCCGCTAAGATCCGGCTTTTCCCACTCGCCGAACCTGCTGTTAAGCAGGACGGCGGTGGTTCGACTTCGTGTCCAGAATGGCTCCGACAATAGGACTCGAACCTATGACCGGTTGGTTAACAGTTCCGAGCAGCAGCGACTCACGGAGGGCTTGCAGCAGGCGCAAAGCGAAGCGCAAGAAGAGGCGCTCCACGCTCTGCTGTCGCGCACCGATAGGCAAGGAGTACCGCGGACGAGCGACGAAGGCTCGTGGACGATGGCGATGGATGGCAATGGATCGCGACTTGATCCTCGGGACGACGTAGGCCTACGTTAACGACCTCCTATGATCGTCGTCGCTGCGCCCTCCATGGCCCCCCCCCAGTCTGTTCCCCAAGCCATGCCACACTCGGGCCGCTGCGGCGACGCTCCGCAGCGGGGGGACGACAGGTGACTCGCAAGAAGAA
>CAZBTD010000205.1:0-3659 GCA_964494815.1 uncultured Ferruginibacter sp.
AGCCGAACACACCGACCGTGCCGCCCTTCCAGTAGCCCTTCTTCGTGCGGTAGCTGGTCTCCAGGGTGCCCAGCAGGTCGACCACGTAGTCCTTGTCCTTGGCCAGGCGCTTGAGCCCGGTGACGAAACTGGGCCAGGGCCCGGACTCGAGTTCGTCGAGCATCGGCGTGTCGTGCGGCTTCTTGGCCATCGGCATGTCTCCTGGTGCAGGGTCCGGGCCGGGGCGGGCCGGACGAAAGGGGGTCTGCGGGGGGCGTTCTGCGACCGGGCGAATGGTGGCCGTCCGCAGCCTGGCGCGCCATTACCCGCTCAGGGTAGCGACGATAGACCGCAGGGCTTGCAGGATCACTACCCGGATGGGGTATCTCGCGCTCCCCCGTACCGGGTATGGACGCCTGCAGGACGCTCGCGCTCAATGCCGGCTCCGCCTGCGCGCCCCACGACATGCCCCGACTGACCCCGCTGTCCCGCCTGCGCGTGCCCCTGGGCGGGCAGGAGATCGAACTGCAGCAACTCGACCATGACGCCGGGGGCATGAGCCTGCTGCGCACCCGGATCCGCGAGAACAGCCGCTTCACCGTGTTCGACATCGACCCGCTGACCGCTGCCGCCTGGGGCGAGGCGTTGCTCGCGTGGGCCCGCAGCCAGCCCCGCGGCGACACCGCGCCTGCGGCCACCGAGGGGGGCTGAGTGCACGACGCTGCCGACATGGTCGACCTGTCGTTCGCACTGGCGGGCCGCGAGCTTCCGCGGCGTTACCGCGCCGCGCTGGCGCAGGCGCTGGCGGATGCCCTGCCCTGGCTGGCCGACGAGCCGGGCGTCGCGGTGCACCGTCTCAACCTGGTCGCCGGTGCCGGACCACAGGCGCTGCTGTCCGGTCGCACGCGGCTCACGCTGAGGCTGCCGCGCGGGCGCGTGGACGACGCACTGGCCCTGGTCGGGCAGCCCCTGCGTGTGGCTGGTGAGGCGCTGGTGCCCGGCACGGCCTCCAGACGCGAGCTGCTGCCCTTCGGCACCCAGTACGCCCATGTCGTCGCTGCCGAGCCCGGCAGCAAGGCGGAAGGAGGCGACGAGCTGGACTTCATGAACCAGGTGCGCGCCGCACTCGACCGGCTGGGCATCCGCGGGCGAGCGATCTGCGGCCGCCACCAGCCGATCGAGGAAGGCCCGCTGGGCGGCTACGGCCTGATGGTCGACGGCCTCGAACCCGACGAAGCGCGCCGATTGCTGCACCTGGGGCTGGGGCCGCGCCGACTCTGGGGCTGCGGGGTCTTCGTTCCCCACAGATCGGCCGCGGCCGTCGGCGCAAGCCACTGAGGGATCTCCGATCCCGCGAGAACACGCTGCAACCTGAGGAGAGAGAGCGCGATGGGCTACATCGTCAATGGCACCGAACTCGAGACCGACGCCGAAGGTTATCTGCTCGAAGCCGACTACAGCGACGAGGTCGTGCAGGTGATCGCCGCCGCCGAGGGCATCACGCTGACCGAGGACCACTGGAAGGTCGTCGGCTACCTGCGCGACGAATACCGCGAGAACGGGCACACGCCGAACTTCCGCAACCTGGTCAAGGGCCTGGAGGACGTCCTGCCCGGCTGCGACAGCAAGAGCCTGTACGCCCTGTTCCCGGTCGGCCCTGCCAAGCAAGGCGCCAAGGTCGCCGGGCTGCCGCAACCCCTGGGCAAGGGCGGCTACTGACAGGCCCGGGCAGCGGCAGGACCATGATCCAGCCCCCCGCGATGCGCATCAAGAGCCGCTGGTTCAGCGGCGACGGCAGCGCCGTGCGCAAGAGCGCCGCCGAGCAAGGCGGCGCCATGGCCTTCATCGCCTGGCGCGTCGCCGTGCAGATGGTCAAGCGGCTGCGCGCCGCGAAGTTCGACGTCGACGCCGGCACGCCCTACTTCGTGATCGTGCAGGAGGTGCTGGTGTTCGCCTGTGCCCTGGCCGACCGCATCGCCTTCCTGCGCCTTTCGACCGAGGAGCGGGCCGCGTTCGTGGTCGCGCTGGTGCGGCATGTGGCGCGCCACCTGCAGGACAACGCCGACGATCTGCTGGGCCCGCCGGCGCCGGGCGCGGCCAGCCACGCCGACCGCTTCGTCGACCTGTTCAACGAGCTCTCGCCCCACTACGCGGAGTTCGACGGCGACCCGGCGGGCGACGACCGACATGGCTTCACGCCCGGCTTCGCGGCGCTGCGCTATCTGGGCCGCCGGCTGGAGCCGGCGCTGCCCGAGCACGACCGCCGCTGGCTGCTCGACCAGGTGATGGCCACCGAGGCCCCGGAGGCGATCGACATCGTGCAGCGCTCGATGCGGGAGCTGTTCGACCCGCAGCCCCGGCCTTCGCGCCGCGCCTCGCTGGCCGGCGAGTGAGCTCAGGCTCGAGCATGGCCGCCGTGACCACACCCGCGCCCCAGGCGCCAGCAGGGCAGGCCGGCCCGGATGCCGCCGCGGCTGTCGGCGGCATGGTCGCTGTGCAGGGTTCTCCGTTCGACCTCGCAGACGACGACACCTATAGGCGCTGGCGCCGCTGGAAGCTCGCGCACAGGCTCGTCGACACGGCGCCCTTGTGGGTCGAGCTCGCGGACGCCAGAAAGCTCACGCCCGAGGAGGCGGCCGCATTGCGCCTTCGCATCGGCCGCCATGGCATGGCGCTGTACCGCAGCCCTGACCTGCAGGCGGACCCCGGGCTGCCGCGCGCGCTGGGGGCGCAGATGGGCCTGCACCGCCTGGACGCCAACTGGCTGGCCGACGAGGACGGCATCTCGCCGATCGCCGTCGCGCGCGAAGGCCACCCGGCGCGCGGAGACTTCATCCCCTACACCGACCGCGCCATCCGCTGGCACACCGACGGCTACTACCACCCGCAGGCACGGCGCATCCGCGGCATGATCCTGCACTGCGTGCGCCCGGCGGCCGAGGGTGGCGAGACCTCGCTGCTGGACCCGGAGCTGCTCTACATCGCGCTGCGCGACGAGTCACCGGCGCTCGTGCGCGCCCTGCAGCACCCGCAGGCGATGACCATTCCAGCGCGCGACGACGAGTCCGGCGTGGCCCGCCCGGCGCAGAGCGGCCCCGTGTTCGAGACCGTCCAGGGGCGCCTGCACCTGCGCTACACGGCGCGCACACGCAGCATCGAGTGGCGCGACGACCCGCTCACCGGCACGGCCGTGGAGCGCCTGGCGGCACTGCTGGCCGACGACCGGCTGGGTGTGCTGCGCACCACACTGCAGGCCGGCAGCGGGCTGGTGGGGCACAACGTGCTGCACGAGCGCAGCGCGTTCCGGGACGACCCGGCCGCGCCCCGGCTGCTCTACCGCGCCCGCTACCTCGACCGCATCGTTTCGGCCGAGGAGGACGCCTGGTCGCGAGAAGGGAGTCCTGCATGGCCCAATGGGTGACGGTCTGGCGCGCCGCGCAGCTGGTCGGCGTGCCGCGTGGCGTGCTGCAGCAGCGCGTGCGTGAAGGCGACCTCGAACTCGCCGACGGCCTGGTGTCGACCGAAGCACTGCTGGCGCTGTACCCGCAGGCCAGGTTCGAGGAAAGCGGCATGCTCGAGCGCGTGGTGCAGATCCGCGACGAAGCCTTCGGCCGCCGGCTGCGCGAGCGCGTCCTGCCCAGCCAGGAGGTCCTGGCGCAGCGCCTGTTCCAGCAGAGCCG
>CAZBTD010000206.1:0-3647 GCA_964494815.1 uncultured Ferruginibacter sp.
GACCTGGGCAAGCGCATCTACGACAACATCAGCGCCGAGGCGTTCGAGCTGTGGAAGCGCCACCAGACCATGCTGGTCAACGAGAACCGGCTGAACCTGGCCGATGCGCGCGCCCGCCAGTACCTGGCCCGGCAGATGGAGCAGTTCCTGTTCGGCGGCCAGGCCGACGCGCCGGCCGGTTTCGTGCCGCCATCGGCCTGAGGCGCAAGCCCAGTTCGCCAGTCGGAAAGCCACACGGCGACGGCTGGAGGCTGATCTGGGTCAACTTCCGGACACATCTTTAATTGCGAATTGTTCGCATTTGCGATTAAACTTCCATGCGCTCGCATCGAGCTCTGGAGTTGTCGTGACAAAGACCGTTTCCCGCCAAGCCCTGCCCCTGCTCCGCCTGCTCGGCGCCCTGACCGTCGGGGCGCTGGTCAGCACTTCTGCCTGGTCGCAGCAGGCGGTGCTGAACCTGTACTCGGCACGCCACTACCAGACCGACGAGGCGCTGTACCAAAACTTCACCAAGGCCACCGGCATCCGCATCAACCGCGTCGACGCCGACGACGCCGGTATCCTGGCCCGGCTGAAGAGCGAAGGCGCAGCCAGCCCGGCCGACGTGGTGCTGCTGGTCGATGCCGCGCGACTGTGGCGGGCCGAGGTCGACGGGCTGTTCCAGCCGGTGAAGAGTGCCTCGCTCGCGCAGCGCATCCCGGCGAACCTGCGAGGTCAGGACAAAGGCGACGGCTCGTCGTGGTTCGGTTTCTCGACCCGCGCCCGGCTGGTGGTGTACGACAAGTCGCGCGTGGCGAAAACCGACGTCGATACCTACGAGAAACTCGCCTTGCCGGTGAATCGCGGGCGACTGTGCACCCGCTCGGGTTCTCACCCCTACAACCTGTCGCTGTTTGGCGCCATGGTCGAACACCTGGGCCCCGTCAAAGGTGAAGCATGGCTCAAAGGCCTGGTGGACAACATGGCCCGCCCGCCCAAAGGTGGCGATACCGACCAGATCAAGGCGGTGGCCAGCGGAGAATGTGCCGTTGCCCTGACCAACAGCTATTACCTGGCGCGTGTCCTGCGGTCGAGCGCACCTGCCGACCGGGAAATTGCCGAGCGCGTGGGCGTGGTGTTTCCCGACCAGGCCGACTTCGGCACCCACGTCAACGTGGCCGGCGGCGCCGTGGCCCGATACGCCCGCAACCGCGAGGCAGCCGTCCGGTTTCTGGAATACCTGTCCAGCGAGCAGGCGCAGGCCTACTTTGCCGACGGCAACAACGAATGGCCAGCCGTCGCGGGTATCCGGCTGGCCAATCCGGCTCTGCGGAATCTCGGCACCTTCAAAGCCGATGCCTTGCCCGTCAGCGTGATCGGCATGAATCAGGTGAAAGTGCAGCAGATGCTGGACCGGGTCGGCTACAAATAGATTTCCAGAAACCGCCGGAAATCATCGCCCGATTTCCGGTATTGGTATATTCGCGCCCGTCATCACCCTTTTGCGGATATACCCATGGCCAATCGCCTGTCGGACCTTCTGGCCAAGAAGGCCGAACTCGAACAGCAGATCATCGAACTGCAGCGCAGCGAACGCACCCAGGCCATTGCGCAGGTCAAGGCGCTGATGGCCCAGCACGGGCTGACGGTGGCCGACCTGGGCTCTCGCAGCCCAGCAGTTGGCGCGCCGAAAGGCCCGCGCAGCGGCGCCAAGGTGGCCCCCAAGTACCGGGACCCGGCCAGTGGCCAGACCTGGTCGGGCCGCGGGCTGCACCCCAAATGGCTCAAGCAGGCACTGGCAGGTGGCGCCAAGCTGTCCGACTTTGCACTTTGAACCCGGCTCCGGCGGGCCTTGAGACCGGTCCCTGACACCGGGGGCCGGGCATCCCCGGCCGCACGGGACCCGGTCACGCGGTTAGCATGCAATGGACGGCCGCTCTGGCCGCATCGTCCGTGACCGCCCCGCCCCCTCCGTCATCCCACTTCGCAGCGGCTGCAGCCGGCGGACCAGCGGCGCCATCGCCGTGGAGCGCTCCTGCCCTTTACGCACTGGGCACGGGAACCAGCACCGCCTTGCTGCTCACCGTGACCGGCCACCGGCCCGTGGGCCTGGTGGCGGCGGCAGGGGCCGCGCTGGGTCTGGCGCTGGCCGGCCGCAACCGCGACGGACCTCGCGCCATGGCCGGCGCCCTGGCAGCGTTCGCCCTGGTGGCCGGTGCGGTCCAGCAACCCTGGATTCCGGTGCTGGCCCTGGTCAGCGTGGCCACGCTGCTGGCAGTGGCCACGGCGTGGCTGCTGCGCCGCATGGCCTTCAACGGGCGGCTCGAACGGCCCGACGACGTGTTGCGCCTGGTGATGGGGGGCGTCTGCGGCACGCTGGCACTGGTGCTGGTGTGGCGCTTGCTCCATCCCTGGGTCGGCGCCGACGCAGCCACCACCGACCCCGGCATCACGCGCTACGCCCTGGCCGCATTGGGCGGCTTCTTCACGACGGCACTGCCGGCCTGCACCCTGTCGGTCTCGGACCGTCCGGTGCACGCCCGCGGCTGGATCGCGCTGGCCGGGGCCGCTGCACTGATCGCGGGCACGCCCTTGGCGGCCTGGCAGGTGATCCAAGGCAGCCCCATGGCCATCGCCTGGTACCTGCCGTTCATCGGCGCCACGCTGGCGGTGTTCGTGGTCAGCGCCGGCTGGGCGGCGGTGGGGGTGATGGCGGCGTCGCTGCTGGCGGCCTGGCTGGTTCGCACCGGACCGGAGTCGGCGCAGTCGCAGGTGATGGCGTCGCACCTGGCGCTGCAAGGCCTGCTGTGGGTGGCGCACGCGGCGCGGGCCGAATTCCAGTGGCGCGAGCAGCGGCTGGAATGGGCGCTCGATGGTTCGCGCCTGGGGGTGGCCGACTGGCAGTTGCGGGGTCGCGATGCATTCGTGTCCGCGGCCTGGCGCTCGCTCACCGGATTCGATGGCGCACACTGGTCGCCCGACGCCTGGGTGCTGGCCGTTCACCCTGACGATCAACCTGAACTGCGCATGGCGATGGCGCAGGTGTCCACCGGCGAGGTGGGGCGTACGCGGCTGGAACTGCGCATGCCGGTGGCCGACACCTGGCGCTGGCTTGAAGCCACGCTGCTGGTGATCGAGCGCGACGCCGGCGGCGTGCCGCAACGCCTGCTGGCCACCTTGCTCGACGTGGAAGAGCGCCACGATGCACAGGAACGCCAGCGCCTGTCGGCCAGCCTGTTCCAGCACCTTCACGAAGGCCTGCTGATCACCGACGCCGAAATGCGCGTGCTCGACGTCAACCCGGCGTATGCGCAGATCCTGGGCGTGACGCGCGGCGACGTGGTGGGCACGGTGCCGTCGTTGCTGCGCCCCACGCCCGCCGACCCGCTGGCGCGCCAGCAGCGTGCGGCCATGTGGACGGGGCTGCGCAGCACCGGCGGCTGGCGCGGCGAACTGCTGGAACGCCGGCGCAGTGGCGAGATCTGCACCCTGCAGGTCACCATTTCCTGCGTCAACAGCCCGCAGGGCGACGTGCGCTACCACGTGCTGGTGATCACCGACGTGACCGAGCAGCGCGTGCAGCGCGAACGGCTCGAACGCCAGGCCCACTTCGACGAACTGACCCGGCTGCCCAACCGCGCCCGGCTGTCGCAGCTGCTGGGCGACGC
>CAZBTD010000207.1:0-3613 GCA_964494815.1 uncultured Ferruginibacter sp.
GGAACGAGGACTTCCTCAAGGAGCTCGACAAGGACCGCACGGAAAAGGGCTGCGAGTACGCCGTGCTGGTCTCGCTGCTGGAAGCCGACAGCGAGCTCTACAACACGGGCATCGTCGATGTGTCCCACCGCCATCCGAAGATGTACGTCGTGCGCCCGCAGTTCTTCATCCCGATCATCACGCTGCTGCGCAACGCGGCGACGAATGCCGTCAGGTACAAGGCGGAACTCGCGCTTGTCAGGGCGCAGAACATCGACATCACGAACTTCGAGAACGAGCTCGAGGGGTTCAAGAGCGCGTTCGCGAAGAACTACGACCTGGCGTCGCGGAGGTTTCAGACGGCCATCGACGAGATCGACAAGTCGATCGACCACCTGCAGAAGACCAGGGACGCGCTCCTGGGTGCCGACCGCAACCTCAGGCTTGCGAACGACAAGGCACAGGACGTGACGATCAAGAAGCTGACGCGCGGCAACCCGACGATGGCCGCCAGGTTCGGCGACCTGAACAAGGGCGACACCGAAGGCCGCAGCTGAGCGCGGGCTGTCGAGACGACTCCGGGCCGGGCCATCCCCTCAGCGTGGACCGGGCGCAGAGAAGGGCCTCGGTTCGCCCCTCGCGTGCCGGGTGGGGGCGTCGGCCGGACGGCACGACCCCGGCGCACGACATGTTTCCCCTGCACAGCCGGTGCGGGAAGGCGGAGATCTCTGCGACGCCAGCGGCACGCCGGACGTCATCGAAGCTGGCGCATGCAGCGCCGACGAGCTGCGCAGGCTGCCCGTCGGCCAGGCGCCCGAGGTGCGGCTGCCGGCTCACTCGAGCTTGATCCCCAGGCGCTTGATCGGCTCACCTTGCACCGCCTACGGGCGGCGCATCGCCTCGGCAAGGGCCGCCGCTGACCCACGGGGCGCGGCGGTGCCGGCCAGCTGCGCCAGCAGCTTGGGGTAGCTGGCGACCTGCATCGCTCCGGTCATTGCGGCATGCAGCGCATCAAGGCGGCTGCGCAGCAGCCAATGTCCCGGACCGCTGGGCCCGCCCGCATGCGCCGATCACGGCCCGGGGTCCGGGCGGGAGCCCATCCGGCCCAGCAGCGCACGGACCAGCGGCGCGACCGCCGTCGGGGGAAACGGCGACACGCTGCTGACGTTGATCTCGCACAGCACGTAGCGCTGCGCCCCATCGGCCGCGGCGTCACCCAGCATGAAGTCGCAGTCCCACAGCAGCGGCAGCTGTTCGCGCGCCAGGCCGACCCGCTCGCGCAGCAGCGTGATCCAGGTCGACTCCAGTTGCCGCTTCAAGGCCTGCAGGCCCGGCAGCTCGGGGCCGTGGTACAGACGCGGCCCCGGCACGGGCGCATCCGGATGCAGCGCGTTCACGGCCTGCAGGCCGAAGCCGCTGACCCGGTCCTCCACCAGGTAGGCGCGCACCATGCCTTCGGGCAGGCGCGCCTGCCAGGCCTGGTCGATCATGTGGCCGCCACCCTCCGGCTCGAAGTAGGGCGCCAGCGTGGCTTCGAGCGCCGGCATGTCCATGCGCTGCGGTGCGCTGCCGCGCTGGGCGTGCTGCACGGTCAGTGCGCCGTCGGCAGACGACTCGACGCGCCAGACGCCAATGCCGCTGTGGCCGCGGTGCTGCTTGAGCACGCGCGCGCCCTGCCTCAGTCGCTGCGGCAGTTCGGACACCAGCTGCGACAGGCTGTCGATGCGGTGGACATCACTGCCAAACGGCAGGTCGCGGGTCTCGAACAGCACGTCCTTGGTCCCCAGGCGCAGGATCGCCTCCGGGTGCGCGCTGACGAACACCCCGGCCTGCGCGACTTCGCGCAACAGCGCGTCGAGCCGGTCGCGGCGGCGACCGTCCTCGATCGGGTTGCACCACACCAGCACGGCCCGCACGCGGAGCAACTGCACCGCCACCTCGTCGGCAAAGTCGTCGTGGTAGACCGCTGGCTCGGCGTCCACACCCGCGGCTGCCAGCGCCTCGAACAACGCCGCAAAGCGGCTCGCTGCCGGGTCTGCGCGGTCGCGGGCGCCACGATCACCGGGATAGAGCAGCGCGACCTTGAACGCTCGGGCGCCGGTCATGGCCTGTGACTCCCGGGTTTGTCCACCACAGTCCTGCCCGCAGCCTGCCAGGCGTCTATGCCCCCGATCAGGAAGCGGGCCTTCAAGCCCGCGGCCTGCAGCCGCAGGGCCGTGGCACGACCTACCTCGTGCCCGTAGACGCAGTACACCACCAGCTCGCGGTCCGCCGCCAGCCCGGCGGCCCAGGTGGACACCAGGGCAGGGTTGCACCAGCGCGCACCGGGGATCATCGTGCGTGCGTTCTCGAACACGCCCGCGCGACGAACGTCGAACACCTGCGCATCGGCGAGCTGGTCCTGGCTCGCGCCGAAGGGCTCGCTGGCCGCGGCCACCGCCCTCTGGTACCGCCCGTAGACAGCCGCCCAGTCGATGTTGCCCATGAAGGCATCGACGCAGGCGCCTGCCGCCGCGCCGAAGTCCATGTGACAGGCATGTTCGTACATGTCCAGCGCCAGGATCGGCACGCCGCCGGCCAGCGCGTGCGTGTGGTCGGCTGCCCTGCCTGTCGATGACTGGTTGACCAGCGTGCCCTCGCGTGGCTGAAACACCAGCAGCACCCAGCCCGAGCCGCCGCCCAGGGCCTTGCCCATGGCGGTGAACTCGTCGCGCCAGCGTTCGACGCTGCCGAAGCTGGCTTCCAGCATCAGCTTGGCCGCCGGTTCCATCGTCACGCCGTCGCCGCCCAGGCTGGCGAAGTACAGCTCGTGCAACAGCATCGAGTTCGTCGCGATCAACTCTTCGCGCTTCAAGCCGTTCAGCTGGAAGCCGGGCGCCGTGACGAACGGCGTGGCCGCGAGGTCCTTGCGGAGGGCATTGAGCCGCGTCACTGCACCGGCGTTGTTCTGGTGGTGGCTGGTGATCAGGGCGGGCGAGAGAAGACTCAGCGATGCCGGGTCGAACGACAGGTCTTGCGGGCGTGCAGTCATGCAGACTCCTTCAACGGATCATGGGCAGCAGCCAGGTCGACAACAGACCCACCGCTGCGCAGGCACCCAGCAGTGGAATCACACCGACCTTGAACCGGAACAGCGCCACCGCGGCGGCGACGGCGATCACCGCGGAGAGCACATCGAAGCGACCGCCGAAACCCTGGGGCCACAGCACGTGGTAGGCAAAGAACACGCCCAGGTTCAGGATCACCCCGACGACGGCCGCCGTGATCGCCGACAGCGGTGCCGTGAAACCCAGCTTGCCGTGGGTGGCCTCGACCGCCGGTCCGCCGGCCAGGATGAACACGAACGAAGGCAGGAAGGTGAAGAAGGTGACCACCGTGGCGGCCGCGGCACCGCCCAGGAACAAGGCCTCGGGCCCGAACACCTGCTTCAGCCAGCCGCCGACGAAACCGACGAAGGCCACCACCATGATCAGCGGGCCGGGCGTGGTCTCGCCCAGCGCCAGGCCATCGATCATCTGCGGACCGCTGAGCCACTGGTGCGTCTCGACCGCACCCTGGTACACATAGGGCAGCACCGCATAGGCGCCGCCGAAGGTGAGCAGCGCGGCCTTGGTGAAGAACCAGCCCATCTGCG
>CAZBTD010000208.1:0-3535 GCA_964494815.1 uncultured Ferruginibacter sp.
GCCGACCCGGCCAGCGGCACCGTGAGCCTGCGCGGCCGCGCACTGGCTCTTCGCGAGCGCGAGCGCTGGCTGCTCATGTGCTTCCTGCGCCAGCCCGACCATGTGTTCACCCGGGCGCAACTCGAAGCGGTGATGCCGGGCGCCGGGCGTGCGCCGGACAGCAATGCGGTCGAGGTCTACGTGCACCATCTGCGGCGCAAGATCGCCTCCGACATCATCGTCACGGTGCGCGGCCTGGGCTACCGGCTGGGACCACCGCCGCCGGAAAGCTGACCCGCGCGCGCAGCCCGCCGAGCGGGCTGTCGCTCAACTGCAAAGTGGCGCCATGGGCGCGCGCCACGCCGAGCACGATGGCCAGGCCGAGGCCGGCGCCATGGTGCGGGCCGTCGCCCGCCTGCAGGTCGGGCGCGTCGGTCGCGGTCAGGGTCCGCCCCCTGACGAAGCGTTCGAGCACGCGCTCGCGCAGGGCAGGCGCAACGCCCGTGCCGTCGTCGTCGACGTCGACCACCAGGTCATCGGCACTGCCCTTCGCGGCCGGCCCCGGCGCCACCGTGGAGGTCGTCAGCCGCACGCGTGGCCCGCCGTGCTGCACGGCATTGGCCAGCAGGTTGCGCAACAGCACATGCAGTCCGAAGGCGTCGGCGTGCAGCAAGGAGGGCAGCGGGCCGATCTCCAAGGTGGCGCCGCGTCCGCGGGCCAGTGGCTGCAACTCGGCGACAACCTCGTCGACCAGGGCCGGCAGCGCCAGCGGTGCTGCATGGAAGCGCTGCGCCGACTCCACCCGGGCCAACGCCACCAGCTGGCCGGCCAGGTGGCTGCAGCGGTCCACCGACGCCACCAAGCTGGCCAAGGCGTCGCGGCGCCGGGCGTCGTCGACCTCGCGCGCGGCCAGCTGCGCCTGCAGGCGCAGCGCGGCCAGCGGCGTGCGCAGCTCGTGCGCCGCCAGCGCCGTGAAGCCGCGTTCATGCGACAGCTGTTCGGTGGCACGCTGCATCAGGCCCTCGATGGCGCCGACAAGGGGTTGCAGCTCCAGTGGCGCCTCGGCCGCCGCCAGGGCGCGGTCGTCCATGGGCTGGCGCCGCGCGACGTCGTCGGCCATGCGGGTCAGAGGCCTCATGGCCCGCATCACCCACCAGGCTGCCAGGGCGGTCACCGCCAGCAGCGACAGCGCGGCCACCGCGCCGAACCGCGCGGCGGTCGGGCGCAGCATGCCGAGCGGCGTGTCGATGGGCTCGGCGACCTGGATCTCGACCGGGTTGAGTGTCGAGCGCAGCACGTAGGTGCGCAGCCGCTGCCCGCGAGCGTCGAGCTGCTCGCCGAAGCCGGCGCTGTGCGAGGGCACGAGCGCTTCCGCGGCCGGTGCGTTGGCGCTCCTCAGCAGCAGTTCACGGCCGGGCAGCGAAAAGAGCTGATAGAGGTAGCGATCCTGCTCGGCCAGACCCTCGATGTGCACCGTGCTGTCGTGCACGCCGTCGGCTCGATCGCGCGCGATCTCCGCCAGCTCGTGCTCTGCGAAAGACACGATGGTGGTCGCCAGCTGCGCCAGCCGCGCATCGCGCACCCGCGCGTCGGCATCCGCGGCTGCCGACCAGGTCGCCCAGGCCCCGGCCACCCAAGCCAGCACCGAGGCCGACGTGATGACCAGCAGCACCCGACGGCGCAACGACCAGCTCGCCGGCAGCGCGCGCGCGCTTGCCTGGCGGGGCGCGGCGGCGGCCGAGGGGCTCATGCCGGCGACTGTACCGCCGCCGCCGGGCGAGCTTTCGGCGAAGGCGTCGGCGCGCCGCGGCGGAGCAGGCCGATGCCTGGCGCGGGCAGGGCCGCGCGCCCTCCACAAGCCTGTGAAACCTTGGCGTGGCCGGGCCGGCATGCCGCGGCATTGCCCCTTGCGGGCGAGCGCGGGCCCGTGCTTTGATCTGCGGCCGAGCGTCCACCCCAGCGGGGCGCCTTGCCCTGTGCCCGATGCCATGCCTGATGCCATGCCTGATGCCGAACCTGTTGCCCATCCTGTTGCCGAACCTGTTGCCGAACCGCACGCGGCCTTCGACGCCCTGGTGGCCGGGCTCTACAGCGCCGCCGCCGGCGAACAAGCCTGGAGCCAGCCCCTGGCGGCCTTCCAGGCGCTGTTTGGCGCCTGGGGCGTGCACCTGCACGGCATCGACGCCGGCCAGGGCAACGTGAGCTTCAGCTACGAAGTCGGCGGTTTCCCGCCCGAGGGCGCGCTGGCCTACATCCGGCACTACCACCGCATCGACCCGCGCTCGGCGATGGTCGCGCAACTGGCGCCCGGCCAGTGGAAGAGCTGTCACCAGCTGTTCGACGACGAATTCGTGGCTCGCGACCCGTTCTATCAGGAGTTCCTGCTGCCCTATGGCGGGCGCTGGGTCAGCGGCAGCAAGATCTACCAGGACGCGGAGGTCATCGCCTTCTTCGGCATCCATCGCGGCCGCGGCATGCAGCCGCTGGACGACGCCGAGCTGGCCCTCGGCCAGCGCCTGGGCCGCCATCTGAGCCAGGCGCTCGGCCTGTGGCGGCGCCAGGGCCGGCAGCAGGCCCGGCATCTGCTCGGCGCCGCCGTGCTCGAACACCTGCCGCACCCGGTGCTGCTGCTGGACGAGCAGCTGCAGCTGCAGCATGCCAACCCGGCGGCGCGGTCCCGACTGCAGGACGACCCGCGGCTGCGCATCGACGGGGGGCGGCTGGCGTTCGGCCGCCCGGCGGCGCAGCAGGAACTGGTGTCGGCGCTGCGCACGCTGAGGATAGGCGGCGCCGACGCCTACCGCCACGACAGCCCGGAACGCTCGCGCGCCACGGTGCGGGTCGACGACGGCAGCTCGCGCGCGCCGCTGGCCTTGTTCGTGACGCCCTTGCGGCCGGCGCAGACCATGGGCGCCTTCGGCGCGCGGCCGCTGGCCATGGTGGTGGTACACGACGTCGGCCGACCGGCCGAGGTCGACGCCTTCGTCGCCGCCGCGATCTTCGACTTCACGCCCGCCGAGGCCGCGGTGGCGGTCGGCGTGGCGCGCGGGCGCACGCTCGCCGAACTGGCGGCCGACCATGGCGTCGCGCCATCGACGGTGCGCGCCCAGCTCAATGCGGTGTTCGGCAAGATGGGGGTCAACCGCCAGGCCGAGGTGGCCGGCGCGCTGGCCGCCTTACCGGCTTGGGGTTGAGCGTCGCCGGCCGCCCGGCGCAAGGCGCCCTCAGGGCCTGGCGAGCACGCCGCCGACCTGGCCGCCGCTGCGCGGCTGGAACAGGAACTCGATCGCGCCGTCGGGCCGGAAGCGGTAGGCGACTCGCGAGCCGCTGGCCAGCGTGCCGTGCAGCTCGTCGCCCACGAAGCGCCCTTCGACGCGCTGCGGGTTGGGCTTGATGCTCGCGGAGCCGAACACGTAGACGAAGCTGGCGCCCTCGGCCGACACGCGCTCGACGGCCAGGCTGGTGGCGCAGGCCGCGTCGGCGCAGGCCCAGCCGGTCCAGCTGCCGGACCAGCGGGCGCGGTCGGCCGCCAGGCCGGGCGCGGGGGCCACGACCT
>CAZBTD010000209.1:0-3528 GCA_964494815.1 uncultured Ferruginibacter sp.
TCGCTGGCAAAAGCAGCAGCCAATACCACTAATTTTTTGTTTCCATCCCAGGTAGATAATAATTCAAGCGTGCCTGCATCAGCAATTTCTACATAATCAACTTTAAATCCTACAGAGGTAAGTTTGTCAATAGCCTGTTTTTTTAAGTAAGTAATATTCCCGGGCGACAAGTGTTGCTGTATATATTGTAATGTTTGATAAATAAGTGGCGCTTTTTTTCTGTCAGCTTCGGTAAGCCGCATATTCCGGCTGCTCATGGCCAGCCCGTCGGTTTCTCTTTGTGTTGGGCAAATAACTATTTGGGTATTGCTGCCCATAAGCTGTATCAATTTTGTAAGTACCATGCACTGCTGGTAATCTTTTTGCCCCAAAAACAATTTATTGGGATGCGTTATAGCAAGCAACTTTTCCACCACCAGGCATACCCCCTGGAAATGGCCTGGGCGGTAAGCTCCATCTAGCACAGTTTCGAGGTAGCCAAGCTCATAACGCTTTGCTGTTGTCAATCCTGCCGGGTACATTTCTTTTACTGACGGCAGAAACAAAACATCACAGCCTGCTTTTTCCAGCATATCAATATCCTTTTCTAAAGTGATGGGATATTTTTCAAAATCCTTTGGATCGTTAAACTGTGCAGGGTTTACAAAAATGCTGCTGATGGTAATATCAGCTTCTGTGCTGGCTTTTGCCAGCAACGAAATATGCCCTTCGTGAAGGGCACCCATGGTGGGCACAAAGCCCGTAACAAATCCTTTTTGCTGCAGCGCTTTTAAGTAAGGACTAATGTCGCTAATGTGTTTAAATATGATCATACAGCGCTGGTATTTTGGTTTAAAATGCAGATGAACACTAATTTTTGCATAAAATTACCGTACTTTTGCACACCCAAAGAAAATCCTGACTTACCATATAACCAAAAAAAGAGATGTCAACTAAGAAAAGAATTCTGTTTATTGCCAACGAAATGTCGCCTTACGTGGAGCTTACTGAGTTTTCGGATATCATTAATAAACTGGCAGTAAAATCTAATGATACCGGTATGGTAGTAAGGTGCATCATGCCAAGGTTTGGGGTAATTAATGAAAGAAGGCACAGGCTGCATGAAGTGGTGCGTTTGTCTGGCATCAATGTGTCGGTGGCTGGAGATGATTATCCATTAATGATAAAAGTGGCATCGCTACCCAATGCAAGATTGCAGGTGTATTTTTTAGATAATGAGGATTTTTTTAAACGCAAAACTGTATTTAACGACGAAAACGATAAATGGTATGATGATAATGGATTGAGGACAGCAGTATTTTGTAAAGGCGCTTTAGAAACAGTAAAAAAGTTTGGCTGGCCTCCTGATATTATTCATTGCAGCGGCTGGATGACAGGCCTGATACCAATGTTTATAAAAGTGGCATACAAAAAGGAACCTGTATTTAATAACTGTAAAGTGGTTTATACAATTGGTCAAAATACTTTTAAAGAAAAACTTGGCCCCGACTTTTTAAAGCTGGCTGCCATTAATGATAACATTACCAAAAAGGAACTGGAGTTTTTTAAAGACAACAATAATACAGCAATGTTCAGGGGGGGCGCTGCTTTTGCCGATGCTGTAACTTTTGGTGCAGCAAAACCTGAGAAAAAATTGCTGGAAGAGTTTAGTAAAGTAAAAGGCAAGAAGACTTTACCTTATAATGACGAGGCTGATTTAACAGGTTATTTGCAATTATATAACGACCTTGCCAAATAACAAATCAACCGTTATTTACAATCCTTTTTAATTAGACATTGTGCAAAGAAATTTACTGCGTACACCCCAACTTTTTACTGCATTTCTTTTTCTTTTTGCGATAAGCTGTACCAAGATTGATACCACTTCGTTAGGTACCGACCTGATACCTGCTGTGGATAACGTGCATACTTTTGCAGATACACTTGTAATAACTGGTATGCAGGGAACTTTTAATGACTCCAGCAGGGCACGGTACACCGATTATCATCCGCTGGGCAGTATTACAAATGATCCTTTGTTCGGTACCACGTCTTCCGATTTGTACCTTGAATTAAAGCCTGGATTTTTCCCATATTACTTTGGCAATTCAGGCGATACGATTGACAATGTTATTTCACCATCGTTGGGCGCCAACAATACCAGCTTTGATTCGGTAGTGCTATGCCTTGCTGTAAAATCTTTTTACGGCGACACCACACTGCCACAAATTTTAAGTGTATATCAAATAAATAATGCCACCACCAACTTTGATACAAGAAAGGGGGAATATGGAGATACTGCTTATTTGTTAAATTATGTACCCAACGGAGGCGATCAATTTCCGGCATTGAATAATGGAATCAGCATTTTGCCTGCAGCTTTAAATGATACATTTCATTATCCCGGCACTAATAAAGGCACATCTGTAAATCAAATACGAATAAGGCTGAGCACAGATTTTTTACAAACCCTTATTGGCACCAACAGGGACACAACTATTGCTAACAATCCAACCGGCATTTACCGCTCAGATTCTTTATTTAGGGAAAAAATAAAAGGCTTTCACGTAAAAACAGAAGGCATGGGTAATGGTTTGTTTTATGTTGATCTAACTGATCAATCAACACGCCTTGAAGTACATTATAAAAAGCGCCGCAATAATGTAATTGACACATCCTATTCTGCATTCTATTTTTCTACGGGTGCGTCAACAGATATTTCTTCACAAGCCACTCATTTGGAAAGAGACAGGACTGGAGCCGAGATTGCCAGCGGCTCATCAGATGTACTTTACATACAATCAACACCGGGCACTTATGCCAGCCTGTCTATCCCTGCGCTTTCCACCATGCAAAACAGTATCATTCACCGTGCCGAGCTGGTAGTAGAGCAGATAAATGATCCATTGTATAAAATATTATTGCCGCCGGCATATTTGTATTTAGATGTAATAGACACTGCATCATCAGGCGATAAGTTTAAGCCGGTGTACTATGATGCAAACCCCAGCATAAGCTATAACCCCGATGAAAGCGCCGGTACTTATTATTTATTGGCAAGTGCTGGTATCGATTTTAATTACTTTGGCGGCTATGCAAGGCTGAAAGATGATGGCGCTGGTAATAGCCAGTTTTACTACAATTTTAATTTAACCAGGCATGTGCAGCACATTTTGGCAAATGGGCTTTATAATTATAAATTCAGGCTATTTGCACCACAACGGGTAAACTATTATGGATTTAGTTACAGTTATAAAAACCTGCTTGCTGATGGCCGGGCAAAAATTGGTAATGGAAACCACCCAACCCGTAAAATGTATATGAGGGTGGTGTACTCAAAGCTATAGTTTTCAACATCGTTTATAAAAAGCCCCGTAAACTCTTATGGGGCTTTGTTTTTTTAATATCACACACATATCTTTGCACCTCAAAAAAAATTTACTAATGCCTTATCTATTTACTTCTGAGTCCGTAAGTGAAGGACACCCTGATAAAGTAGCTGACCAAATCAGTGATGCGTTAATTGACAACTTTTTAGCGTTTGATGCC
>CAZBTD010000210.1:0-3496 GCA_964494815.1 uncultured Ferruginibacter sp.
GCGAATATGACAGAGAATACCGTCTTACCTATTTTTGGATGGTGATGTGTGAAAAGCTTAGGACAAAGAATAATTTTTACAGAAAAAAATAGCGATTGGTCTTCTGAATCTAAAAAAGAAAAAGAATTGTTTTGGGAAAGATCTAATCGGTCTTTTAATTCTTTTCAATATCAACAAGAGTGCTCTGATTGTAAAAAATCTATTATTGTTGAAACACAAAAAGACGATGATCCAGAATATTACGCATATGTTTATGTAAAATGTGATTGCGGTGGATTTGTTAAATTTGAATTACCAGTTAATTAAAAAGGGTGTTTGAGATGGAAAAGGAAGAAAGAAGTCTAGGAATTGTAGAATACTTTTTTACTAAAAAAAGGTTTGAAGCTAAAATATCTATAGCTGCAGATAAAGTGATGGATGAATTTAAGAGATGGGGATTTGTTGATAATATTCAAAATAATATTACTCAAGAAATTTCTTCTCAAATAAGAAATGACTTTCAAATCAAGATACAGGAAGAAGTTAAACAGAAATTAATCACTGAGATTATTAATCAAATTGATTCAAAAGAAATGTTAGAAGCGGCAGTTAAAGAAAAATTCAAATATCTCTTAAATCAATCAATGTCAGATACAACAATTATTCATCAACCGCCGCCGCCAATGAGAATTTATTAAAAATAAAGGATGTGTGAAAGTGAAAATGGAAGATAATAACGAAAGAGTAAAGATAGATCTTACTTATAAAGACGCTGAAATATTGAGCGCAGATTTGTTTGATATGATTATGATTTGTTGTGAAAGTGATTATAGGGAAAAAAATAAAAAATATTTAAAGGTTATTAATTTATTTAAACTTCTTGACCAATACATAAACGAGTGATTTATGCAGACGTGGACTCAAGAAGAAATAGATAAGTTCTTTAAATACTACGAGGAAATATATGGAAAATGAAAAGCCTCAAGGCCTTGATCTTTTAAGAGAAGTCTTTCCAGATAATCAAATATCAAAACTTCCAAAGCCGACAAAATCTCAAACTGATGCGGTTAAGGCAGATTATAAAAAAGGGATTAGATGTCAAATATGCGGGACTTGGCATCATCCTGAAGTTGTCCATCTTGATTATGTTGGCCACGCAGCTCTTACTGATCGTCTATTAGATGCTGATATTAATTGGAACTGGGAGCCATTAGCGAAAACACCCGAAGGCCTTCCACTTTTTGATAAGAGTGGAGGTCTTTGGATTAAGCTGACTGTCTGTAGTGTAACTCGACTTGGATATGGTAACGCTGCTGATTCTCAATTCAAGGATATAGGCTCAAGAGAAAAGGAAGTTATAGGTGATGCTCTCAGAAATGCAGCTATGAGATTTGGAGCAGCTCTAGACCTTTGGCATAAAGGGGATCTTCATGCTCATCATGAAGAGATCCAAGAAAAACAAACGCCTATTAAAAATGAACCACCAAAAGTGTTTCAAAATAATACACAAGCGTCTCAGAATAAGGCGCCGATTCGAGTTCCAGTTACAAAATAATTAAGCAGTGATATCCTGTATTCATTGGAGGGCATATGAGTACAGAACTTAAATTAAAGAATGCGATAACGGCGCTTAAATTTGGTCAAATCACTTGGTTCCAATATTTTGAAATTATCCGAGGTTTAGAATAATGAATAAGCCAAAAACAGTCTCAGAACAATTAACAGAAATGTACAAAAGCCGTTTTCAATCGACTCCTTGTGAGATATGCGGGGAACCGACCCCAGTTCCTTATTCATATTGCTTTGACTGCGAATATCCTGACGAGTCTGAAAAAGAAGATGAACTTGATGAAAGTGAAAAAGAAGATGCTAGAAAATGGGCAGATGCCGAAAGATGGCTGGATGATCCTGATAATTATCGCTCTAGCAATTCTGGTGATGATCTATGATCAAGGGAGAGGTATTTACACATCTTGGTGATATCTATCAGCTTGATGAAAATAGAAAACCAGTCAAAATCGGAATCATTAAAGCTTATATCTATATTTTTAAGCAGTGGTGGAAAAATGCAAGATTACAAAAATACAAAGTATTATAAAGATGAAAATGGAAGGGTTTGGAAAATGGAATCTTACTTCTCCGGACCATCTGTTAAATTAAAGTTAATTGGATCTTATGATCAAGTGCTTAATGTTGGTGTTGAATCAATGATTTACTCATCGATGACTAAAATTCCGAACGACCAAGATTATTTTATAGAATCTTTAATAAAACAATTTCCATTTCCATAAAGAAAGTCTTGTTGCGAAATTAATCTTCTCTAAATTGACAGATACGTCAATCTTAAGAATCATCATCGGATGCGATATATTCTCCTATCTACGCCGATGTCTCCTACCGTTAATGAGTATCTTACCGTTGCACGCGGTAGAATGATTAAGACCTCAAAATTCAGACTCTTTGAGCAACGAGCTCTGAGACAAATCCAGCAAGAATTAGAACTACCGCATTATATTAAGCAGCTTAAACAATGGACCAAAGATCATGTCTTAAGGGTTGACTGCTATTTCATATTCAATCCATCAAAAGTCTTTACAAAAACAAAGAAAGCTAAATCTTGGGTTCAAAGAATTGATGTGCATAATCGCTTAAAGCCATTACATGATGTCATTGCAAAGGCCACAGAAGTCGATGACTCATTTTATTTTGAAGGTGATACGGTGAAAGCCTCCGGTGATTATATCGTAGAGCCTTATGTTTTAATTAAGATACAACCAACAAAACCTAAAACTATCCATGATGTATTAAGGATGATCGATGAAAAATAACCAAAGAATTGAATTTCCAAAAGACTCTATCGTGACTTATCAAGTAAAGCAGATGGACCGCATCCTGGTCGATGGACCAGTAGAAATAGAATTCTCGACAATTCGTGTTTCGGGCTCGCTCGATTATCAAATCCTTGTTACCCTTTCTATGCCAAGTGGAACTAAGATCACGAAGATCAATCCACAAACCATGGGGGAGATGCTTGAAAAACAAAACAGGGAAAGTCGAAGTAAGCTTAATTGATCAAGTAAATGATTTCTTTGAAGAAAATGAAGAAATTAGAACCGATGAATTGGATACAAAAACGCTTCTTTTCCTGATCGTTCACTGCCTTAATCAGTGCATCTTTGACTCAAATGGCAATAAGCCCACTTTTATGATGTCTAATAATTCGGTGTTTTTAGAACTAGACGATGCCCGCTTTAGCATTGACGTACGCTGTAACAACAGTTATCAATAAAATCCACACGTCCATTTAGCGGGTCTGGTTTCTTTCGTTGCCAGGCTCGCTCCTTCTTTTTACTTGACTGTAAAATATTCAAAATACACCATGATGCCATGTCATCGCTGTGCGTTGATTAATTCTAACTCTGTGAGAAGGGATTATCATGGAAGAAACAAAGGCCAAAGTCGGAAGGCCTTCAGACTATAAACCTGAATATTGTCAGATGCTTATTGATCATATGGC
>CAZBTD010000211.1:0-3473 GCA_964494815.1 uncultured Ferruginibacter sp.
GCGGCGTTCCTGCGCACCACCGCTTGATCGTCGGCGCGCTTACCAGACGCCGATAGATTCTTGACCCGAGACTTCTGGGCAGCACAGACTCGACCGAATATCCCGGGGATTGCGTCGAAGGATGTAGTTGGCCGCCATGTATCGCACTGTCATCCCTCGCTGTACCGTTCCAGGATCGGTTGAGCCGGTTCCCTACAACCACTTCATGAGCGGTGCCGTGCCAAGCAAGTGCCGGCAATGTCAGAACCTGTTTGAAGGTGGTTGCTGTCGTGCCATGGGGCAAGTTCAGGGATACCTCTCGCTGGATCACGGGCCATGTCCGGTTGTGGGGCCAACCGATCCGGTTCTCGTCGAAACCCAGTACTACCTGAGTAAGGCATACGTTCCTTCAAAGTGCCGCTCTTGTCGCCACCTGCTTCTTGATCCGATTCGTGGATTCGTTTGCAATTTCGAGCAAGAAAAATGGGGTAGCTTTCCGCGAACACTTGACTGGGGTTCATGGAGTCCTGAGCATCCGAATCTTGGTTTGCAAAGCGGCAGATCTGTGTCCGTCGAAGTGCTCCAGGCTGTGCGTCGAAGAAGTGAAGCCGAGGCGATCAAGGCCTTTCGTGCTGTGCATCGTGATGCAACCCTTAAAGAAGCAAGGGACGCGTACGCCGAACTACTGGCCAAGGTTCATGAGGCTGTTGACTAACCCCTCCATCGAGCGGACTCGGTGATACGTCGCCGCGCGCGCGCCGCCGCTCAACTGCGGCGCCGCTCCCGCAGGAAATTTCCCGAGAAATTCTTGACCCGCGCCTTCTCGGCAGCACAGACTCCACCCCATATCCCGACGATTCCGTCGTAGAGATGTAGTCAGGTGCCACGTGCAGGACTCGGCAAACCAAGCTCCGAATGCACCTTCGCTTTGCTCATTCCAATCGGTAGGCGAGTGGCTCCGTGCTTGGGTAGAGTTTCAGATGACGCTGACCTGGCCGAGCGGCCATGGCCCACGCACAAGCGTCCCATCTGGCGACGCCTTGTACCTCTGCGGCTCTATCGGTTACGACGCCGCGCTTGCTCCCGATGGAGTCGTGTGGGTCAACGACTACTTCGAGACGGATGAGGAGAATTGGAGGGTTGCCACAGAGAAGGAGAGACTTGGCTTTCTGTTGCACGCTCAGCATCGGACTTTCCCCGAGCTGATTTTGCTTGTTCGGGCACTGAATGCACGCGAGGACATGGGGAATGCGGGACATGCATGATCGGAGTCGCGGTCACGGCGGTTTGTCAGGACAACGGATATCGGCATGTCGCACGCACTGATGCTTCCCATGGCCGCGCATGTCGCATTGGCCGCGCTTCTATACGTTTTGCTCACGGTGGCGCGTGCGCCGGCGATCTGGGGGATTGGTCGTCGCGCCGACGGCAGCAATCCGTGGGCGACGTTTGAGCCGCGCATCAGCGCCAACTTGTCCAACCAGTTCGAATGGCCGCTGTTCTTCCATGCGGCGATGTTGATCCTGATGCAGCGACCGACCGGCAACGCAGCGGTCACGCTGGCGTGGGTGTTCGTCGCAGGGCGCGTCGTGCACAGCGCGGTCCAGGTCGGCACACGCAATGTCCGGCTGCGCGGCATCGTGTTCACGATCAACTTCCTGGCCGTGCTGGGCCTGTGGGCCCTGATCGTGGCTGCCGAGTGAACATGCCCAGACACACGAACTGGAAAACCGCGGGACAAAGGTCACCCGCGCCGCTGCTTTTTCAAGGCAGCAAGCGAATTGATCGCGGCCATTGATGCGCGCAAGATCGGGACTGGATTTCCCGAGTGTCGCGAGTCGCAGATGGATGTCGCCGTGCATGTCGCAAAGTCGATCCTCGACACCTACCTGCATGTGCAGGAGGGTGGTGTCATCGATGCCATCCCGGTGTCGGATGCGTTCTGGGAACAGTTGTCGAGCGGCGCGTATCCGCGGCTGGACGAAGGCCGGCTGATGTCGGCCTTCACGTTCTCCGAACCATGGCCGACGTGGGAGCGACATCCGGCGGGCGAGGAACTCGTCATGCTGCTCGCAGGCGAAGCCACGGTCGTGCTCGAGGATGCGCACGGGCAAACTCATGCCGTGTCATTGAGCGCCCCCGGCGCCTATGTGCTGGTGCCGAAAAATGTCTGGCACACCGCCCGAACCACGGTCCCGACGACGATGGTGTTTCTCACCCCGGGCGCGGGCACCGAGCATCGGCCCGTCGACGACTGAATCAAGGAGATTCGCATGACCGAACATCCCATTGCAGCCTGGCATCGGCTCGTCAAGGAACGGAATCCGCGTGGACTCGATGCGCTGCTGGATGCCGATGCGGTCTTCCACTCGCCGGTCATGCACACGCCGCAACAGGGCAAGACGCTCACGGCCATGTATCTGATGGCGGCCTTCCAGGTGTTCTTCAACGAGACCTTCCGCTACGTGCGCGAGATCGTCGGCAGCAGGGACGCGATGCTGGAGTTCGAGACCGAAATCGATGGCGTGCTGGTCAACGGCGTCGACCTCATCCGCTGGAACGATGCCGGACGCATCGTCGAATTCAAGGTCATGCTGCGTCCGCTCAAGGCGATCAATCTCGTCCATCAGCGCATGGCCGCCCTGCTTCAGGCCAAGTCGTGAACGCGGGCGCGAGCCTGTCGCTGATCAGCGTCGGCGTGGAAGAACGATTTACGCTGCGTACCGCCTCGCCGGGCGATCTGGACGCACTGAAGCGGGTCCGCGACGAATCGGCGCGCCACGCGTGTGGCGCCGTCTACTCGCCCGCACAACTCGCGGCGTGGCTGGCGCGTCCGCTGCCGGCGAAGATGCGCGCGCTGATCGATTCCGCGTGTGTGCTGGTCGCAATGTCGGACGGCGAGATCGTCGGCTACGGGGCCATCGACCTGGCCACCGCGGAGATCGAGGCCGTGTTTGTCGCGCCTGGGGCCATGGGCAGCGGGCTCGGTCGCCGATTGCTGCATCAGCTGGAAGACATCGCCCGCGCAAACGACGTGCGCGCGCTGTCGCTGTCCGCCTCGCTCAATGCCGTGCCCTTCTATCGCCGGGCGGGATACGTCACGACCTCACGCGGCCAGTTTCCGCTCGACGAGCACCAGTTCCTCGAATTCGAACGCATGGAAAAACGCGGTTGAGCAGAGACCTGGAAAGACGGCTACCGGCGATGCATGCGTAACCCGCTGCTCGAACCTGCGTGATGGCGTTCACCACGCAGTCGTGATCAAGGCGCCGTACTGGCCGCTGCCGCACGCCGGAACAGTTCGGCGGCAAACAGCCAGGCGGCGACGAAGACGCCGGTGATAAAAAAGATGTAAGCGCCGTCGACGGCCAGGGCGATCACGGCAGTGACGGCCTGGGCGGCCGCGGTCACTTCCATCACGCGCACCAGGCGCGCGGCGTCGAAGCGGACGAACAGGGCGCCGAACACGGCGATGCCGAGCACCACGAAGAAGA
>CAZBTD010000212.1:0-3435 GCA_964494815.1 uncultured Ferruginibacter sp.
GGTCGGTCGGCTGCGCGCTGTTGACCATGCTGTTTGGCGCGAGCAGGCCGCGCAGTTTTTCCAGCAGGGATTGCTGCGTAGGCTGGGAAGTGGAGGCGTCGAGAAGTCCCATGTGCTAGGCTCCGGTGATGGACTTTGCGTTGGTTGTGGTGTTGCGCCCGTTCCTGTACATCGCGTTCTATCTGTGCGTCGTGTACTGGTTGGTTCGTCTTGCGTGGAAGTTGATCCCGCCGGGGAAGGTCAAGGAGTTCCTATTCCGTCGTCGCTGACTGATACATCAACGGGATTCCAAGCGGAGAACGCTGCAAAGAAAGCAAACCGGCGTCCTTCAGCATTTCAAGAGAACTCATATCCAACAGACCGCGCTTCGTCGGTGCGGCGTTGACGGCGGCAGCCAATCGTGGCGAGTTGAGTGCGACGTTTGCGGGCAGACCAGTCAACCCCAAAGCGCCTCCCACCCATCCCTGAAGTGCACCGCGCATGCTGCCGCCGGTTTGGGGTACGCGGTCAACCAGATACTTGCCTGCAATGCTTGAGATTTCAGCAAGCGCCGGCTTGTTCGTGTTGATCGCCAATCCGGGGTAAGACTTGCGCACGGCTTCTGACAAAAGGGCGGCGGGGATGTCTCCCTCAACTCGCCCAGCAGAACCGGCTGCACCCTTGTCCAGTAGCGGCTCTACAGTCTTGAACGCCTTGTATTGCGAGCGGTTTGCCGTCAGTGCTGCCGCCTCTTGCGGTCCAATGCTTCGATTGAATGCGTCGATGATCTGCCGGCGCATCCCCGACAGCGCGTCTTTCATGTAGCCTTGAGCGCCGTCGGCCTGTTGCCTCAGGTACTGCTGGAAGTTGTTTGCAGCATCGCCGGAAACAGAAACGCCGTTCTGTCCCGGCTGCGCTTTCGACCAGAAGTCGGCAATCTTTGCCCTGAAGGCCGCCGCCTGAGATTTCGGCATGTCGTCTGCCAGTTTCTCAAGCTGCTGCATGCCTCGGAACAGTTGCGCATCAACGTCTAGGTTGTTGCGCCCCCACAGGCGATCAAACTCCGCGCCCATGCGCTTCTTGGCCGCATCCATCACTTGCGGCGTGAGCTTGGTTTCTGCGGTTCCAAAGGTTGCGCCAACAGCCTTGTTAAGTGCCTGTTGCTGCGCGTCCTTCAGCGAGTTGCCGGGGATGGACGAAATTGGCAAATCGTTCAGGAACGAACGAACCGCCTTGACAGCACTCACCTTTGACGTGTCGGCGGGCGCAAGCGGGATGCCGTACTGGTTCGCCTTGGCAATGTCTGCCGCAGTCTCTGCGCCGGGCTTGAGCGCGTATCGGGCGCCCTTCACGGCGGCAGGGATTGCCGCACCAAGACCAGCCCCCAGCGCCGTATTTGCTAGCGTGCTTTCGCCAGGCCCAACAGGTTCCATGAATCCGCTGGCGGCGCCACCAAGCGCGCCAGACAAGATCGGTGCGCCCGCAGAGAACGGAATGGCAAAAGACGGGGCAACCTTGCCGCCAAAGCCCAACACCTTGCCTAGCGTGTCGTCCCGCAACTGAGCGTCAAGGCCGCGCTTCTCAGCAACGTCCTGTTGGCTAACGGTGCCGTTCAACTGGCCTAACCGCGTCGTCCAATCGGCCACACCAGAGCCGAATTGAGCCAATCGCTTGTTGACGCTTGCGGGAAGTTGGATTCCGGTATCGAACGTACCAAACTGAAGCGTGCCACCGCTGAAATCAACTGGTTCGGCCTTTTGTGGAACCGCCGGTTGCTTGGCAAGGTAGGCAGTGAACCTCTTGTCGATGTCATCCCACGACGGCGCATTGCCGCCAGTGGCGCCGTACTTCGCGTCGAGGTCTTCCCAGCCGGCCATTTATTTCTTCCACTTCTGCATGATTGGCATGCTCCACACAGACGGCTCAATCCGCTGCCAGCGCCGATCAATCTCCTGAAGGTCGCCGGATTGCTGGGCAAACGGGAAAGCCTCTCGGAAGTACGCGGCACGCTTGGCGTCGCGTTCGGCCGTTGCTTGCGCAAGGTCTAGGATGAACTCGTTAGCGCGCGGGGTGTTTTTCAGGGTTGCATAGGTTTGCAAAGACCTGTCGGCATCGCCTTCAGTCTGAGGGCCTTTAGCCGCGTTCAGGTTTGTCCACAAACGATCCATTGCAGACTGCTGGAAGATTTGCGCATTGCCAGCGAACTTCTCTGCTTGTGGAACACCAATGGCGCCCAAAACAGACGCACCAAATGCAACCCCACCTGTTCCCCAACCAGACGACCCCAACCACTTCAGGGCTTGCCTAGAGGTTTGAATGGCTGCAAGAGACTTGTTTGCGGCTTCGCCGGCATCAATGACGGCCGGATACTGCTTGTCCATGAACGTCTTGTTGCCAAGATCAAGCGCCCCGCCGGCAGCCGTTTCACGTTGACTGGGGCCAACCTTTAGACCGGGGCCAGAATCGCCAATAGACCCGCGCTGTCCACCGATGTCGTATTGCGCCGACTTGTCGCCAAACAAAGCCATCATGTCGCGCACGCGGCTCTCAATCGGTTGAGCAGGCTTCGGACGTTGCCCGTCCAGAACGTCAGCAGTCGAACCAAGTAGCGTCTTGCCGCCCGGGCCTTCGGAGTACATGGGCTGATACTTGGCAGACGCCCGCGCCTCTGCCGTCTTGGTGGCGTCGGCAAGAGCACTCTGAGCCTCCAACGCGCCCGGCGTCAGGCTGACCCGCTCGCCATCAAAACTTACCCCCTTGGTGGGGTCTGCTTGGTATCGAACTTGCCCCGTCGTCGGGTCTTTGTAGAACGATCCCGGCTTGATTTCCAAACCAGTCTTGGCGTGCTGCCACAGGCTTTCAACGTCGATCTTGTTCGCCTTCAGGCGTGCAATCTGTTCAGGGGTCGCACCAGCAAGCCCAGCGGCGCGCGGCGTCATTTGCTCGCGCACGCCGCCAAGGCTAAGGCCGCTTCCGGGTGTGTCGTACTGGTTGACGGCGCCGGGGTTGCCAAGCACATCGCTAAGGGCTCGTTGACCCTCTAGAAGTTGCTGAGCCGCCGCGTTGCGTTGCAGAGCCTGCGCCTTGATGTCCTCAAGTTGCGCTTGCATGACCTGCGCTTTTAGCTTCCGCTCGTCCTCTGCCGCTTTCTGGCTGCGGAACTGATCCATTGCACCGGCCAGGCGCTGCCCGAACGACATCGGCCGTTCCTGCGGACCAGCAGCAGCCAGCAGACCTAGAGCCATGCGGCCCTGATCGCTGTTCAGTGCGTCCCAGTTCAGATCAAGCAGGCCCATTGTTAGCCTTTCGTGCCGAAGTTGCCCAGCAGCCCATAACCCTCCGGCGCCCCGATGCCTTGGAACTGCGTTGGCTGATACATGCCGCGCCGGAACTGGTTCTGTCCCACAGCACCGGCGTTAGCCATCAAGCCACCAGCGTTGCCGTTGATGTAGTCCA
>CAZBTD010000213.1:0-3418 GCA_964494815.1 uncultured Ferruginibacter sp.
CAGTTGCACCAGTTGTTGAATAGGTGATATCTGTAATGGCTGTGTTGATACAAACGGTTTGTGCATCGGTGCCCACGGCGGATAAAAGTGTGATTGTATTATTTACTGTAACAGTTATAGAACCATTGGCAGTAATGCTTCCGCAACCTCCGGTTAATGTAATAGTATAATTAAATGTACCGCTTGCTGTTGGTGTACCGCTGATGGTTACAACATTTGCAGCCCAGTTGCCAGTAACACCTGCAGGCAAACCACTAAAGGTTGCACCAGTTGCACCAGTTGTTGAATAGGTGATATCTGTAATGGCTGTGTTGATACAAACAGCTTGTGCATCGGTTCCTGCAACAGAAGTTAACGAAACAGTATTATCGGCAGTTATTGTAATATCACTTGTTGCTGCAACGATTCCACATCCGCCTGCAGCCGCAATCGTATTAGTAACAGTATATGTTCCAGGTGTACTGGCAGATAAATTAATTTCACCAGTAGCAGTGTTTATAAAAAACAAACCGGCTGTTGATGAAAATGTGCCTGCTACGCCTCCGCCACTAAATGTTGGCAAAGGATTAGTTGCACTTACGCAATAAGGCGATGCTGTGTAGCTGAAAGTTGCTACAGGCAATTGCGTAACAGTAATAGTTTCTGTATTCGAAGAAGAAATATTGCTGCTGCAATTAGTAGAGTTTGTAATTGAAGTAATGGTAATTGTTGTACTGCCGCTGTTGGCAAGATTAACAGCAGGTATTGTAAAGCTGCCGCTGCCAGGGCTGCCTGCTGTAAAAAAAGCTGTCGAACTCAATCCCGTAGCAGTATTGGCGCCACTCAAATCATAAGCGATAGTATAATTATCTGTAGTCAGAGTTGATGAATTAACAGTAACGCTTGCGGATGAGCCAATACAAATAGCAGCAGGTCCAGAAATACTGAAATTGTTAACATCAGGGTTTACACATAAAGTTGTATTGCCTGTAGCAGTAAAATCTTTTACATTGAAAAAATTGCCCGGCCCTTGCATATCCCATGCAAACACACGTATGTAAAGTGATTGCCCATTAACAACGTTAATTGACAGGGAGCTAAAAGTATTTACAGAAGAAGCCCCGGTAGAAATTGTAAAGCTACTTCCAATAGTTACAGGTGATGTAAACGAAGCACTGTAGGAATATTGTAGCAAAGCTGTTCCGCTATTGCCATCTGTGTTACTGGATAAATTGATTTCGTCAATTAATAATGTATAACCAGCCGAAGGCGAAACGGTAAATTCATAATACTTAGCTGTATTTTGAGTAGTACCAGTTTCCCAGTTATCTGAACTTACCCCATCAGCAATATAGCTGCTTGTACCAACACCACTGCTAACCTGGTTGCCTGCTGATATGTTACCTGAAGGAACTGCTATGGCATCTGTTGTAAGCGGCCATGTAGCTGAAGCAAATTGTCCGTAACTATTAGCCACCGACAACATTAGTACTACCAAGAATACAATAGTAAACCTGGACGGTATGAGCCGTTTTAAATTTAAACTGGGTAAAAAGATTTGCATATAGCCAATTTTGTGGATTAATAAATCCGGCTATTGGAAGTTGTACTGATACGGTTTAATGAAGGATGATGGAACAACTTTGTTCTTGTGGCAATCAAACTGATTTTCTATAAGTTGGGGGAGAGTACTTCAAGGGATGCCGGATGCAATTCAGATTGAGTGCAAGATACAGTAGAAAAAATTAAAAAAAAATCTTTTTTTTACCTTGCCAACACACTGTAAATGAACGGGTATTTTACTATGACAGCACTACTCAATTTGTGGTATATCCAAAAAAAAGTTTGGCAGATTCAATATAAAATCTATCTTCGTTATAGAATAATTCATTAATCCTGTACAAATTGTCCTTTTCTGTACTGGTTTTAGTCAAAACATTTTCTCCAATATCTTACTAAGGCCGCCATCCATCATCATCCTTTTTTGAATTACAATCCATTTATCTTATTTCGAACTTACCGTTGTAAACTCCCAAGATAATTTCTTACTTATTGATCTGGCATGCAAGAGCTGTGCCCGGTAATCAGTGAATATGTTTTTTTATAACCTTAAATAAAAATTATGGGAAAGGTAATCGGAGGATTTTTTACAAACATACTGCGTTACAGCAAAGCTCATTTAAAAGCTATGCTTATTCACTTGTTCGCTTTTTTGAAAGAGAAAAAAATAGATAAAATTCATATTCGCTCTACAACTATTCCCAAACTCATTCCAATAATAAAAGCCTATCCAGATAATAATAAATTCCTAACCTGTAAAGTACTTTTTATGAAAGAGAAATTTACCAGCACTATTGAGAGGGCAAAGCTTTTCTCAATAACGTTAACAATCCTGATTGCAAGCATGTTTTTTGCAAACAATGCCATTGGGCAAATTGCATTTCGAAATGCCCAATCTACAACAACATCTACAACAACATTAACAATCAATAAGCCCACTAACCTTGCTGTTGGTGATTTGATGATTGCTAATATTCTGCAAGATGGCAATGATGCAAGCAACTTTGTTGACGCTGTTGGTAATGGCGCCACATGGACACTAATTGCCGGAACCAATTTACTTACGAGTGGCAATGACAGGTGGAGGAGCACTATACTATATAAAGTAGCGACTGCAGATGATGTAGCAGCAAATACTTTTAGCTTCGATCTTGACGCCCAATCTGATGATGGCGCTGGCGGCATACTTGCCTTTTCTGGAGTTGCTGTTACAGGCGGTGTATCCAGTACGCCATTTGATGTAACACCTGGTTCTGCTCTCACAAATATTGCAAACGACAACAGTTTAACCGCAACAGCAGTAAATACTGTTACATCTAATGCAATGATAGTAATGCTGGGTGCGGCAGCAAATGATGTTACTTTTTCTAACTGGGTAGCTTCTAACCCTGCCACACTTACTGAAGCAATAGAACAACTTTTGAACGTTGCTTTGGACGCAAGTGTTGGTGCTGCCTATGGAACAAGGACAGGAACGGGAAGCACAAATACAGCATCTGCTACTATAAGCGGCACTATTACAAACGGAGCCTTATTAGTTGCTTTACGGCCTTGTACGGCAAACCCAACAATTACTACTGCCAGCACGCCACAGGCAACAGCTGCAGTTTGCTTTAGCGGCAGTCCTCAAACAACCACTTTAGCTTATACTGCTACTACCAATAGTCCAAATGCATACAGTATAGATTGGAATGCTGCAGCAAATACAGCAGGTTTAACGGATCAAAATTCAACAGCCTTTGCATTTGCAGGCGGTGGTGGTACTGTTACAGGCATCACAATTCCGGCATCTGTAGCAGCAGGAACATATAATGGTACAATGTATATTACCACTGCTGCTGGTTGTATTACAAGTAAAACAATAACACTAACAATAAAT
>CAZBTD010000214.1:0-3399 GCA_964494815.1 uncultured Ferruginibacter sp.
AAGTAAAAACATTAGAAGGCGGTAAAAAGATGGCACGCTTTAGCATGGCCACCAATGAAACTTACCGTGACCGTGCCGGCCGCAAAGAAACTGAAACTACCTGGCACAACATTGTTGCCTGGGGCAAGGTGGCAGAGATTGCAGAAAAGTATTTAACCAAAGGAAAAGAAGTTGCTATTGAAGGCAAACTCGTTAACCGCACTTATAACGATAAAGAAGGAAACAAGCGCTACATCACTGAAATAGTTGCCAACGAATTACTTCTCATCGGAGAAAAAGAAAGAGCCTAACATCTTTGCCACAGATTGCACAGATATACACAGATTTTTCTGTTGTATTTGTGAAGTCTGTGGCTTTATTCATTTTCAAAAACAGTTTTATGGCAGAGTTTATTCAGAAGACGGATACGTATCAAATTATTGGCGTGTGTATGGAAGTATATAATATCCTTGGTTATGGTTTTTCAGAAATAGTTTATAAAGATGCTATGGAGATTGAGTTTGTTGAAAAAGAAATGCAACATATAAGAGAAGAAGAGCATCTTGTAAAATATAAAGGCAAGATATTGAAGCATAAGTTTTTTGCTGATTACACTTTATTCAAATCTATAATTGTAGAGGTAAAGGCAAATAAAGATGGCATCACTGAAGATGCTATTTCTCAAGCCCTCAATTATTTAAAAGCATCCGGATTAAGGCTTGCCTTAATTATTAACTTTGGAAAAACATCATTAGAGTACAAAAGATTAGTTTACTAATCTTATCTGTGTTAATCTGTGCAATCTGTGGCAAAATAATTTTTATGGCAACTGTAGAACGCAACGAAATCTTTGACCTGGCTTACCGCTTCATCACTGAAACGCAGGAAAGTATTTTCCTCACCGGTAAAGCTGGTACAGGCAAAACAACTTTCTTAAAATACCTCCGTGAACATTCTTCAAAGAATATGATTGTGGCGGCACCAACAGGTGTGGCTGCTATTAATGCAGGGGGTGTTACGCTGCATAGTTTGTTCCAATTGCCATTGCATCCTTTTTTGCCAACGGAGAACAACAAGCAGGAATTGTTAAGCAAAATCCGTTACCAGAAACAACGCATACAACTGCTGCGTAAAATGGAATTGCTGGTGATTGATGAAGTAAGCATGGTGCGTTGCGATGTGCTGGATGCGATTGATGCCATTTTAAGAAGTGTAAGGAGAAACCATTCTGCAGCATTTGGCGGTGTACAGGTTTTATTCATTGGCGATTTGTTTCAATTACCGCCTGTTGCAAAAAGAGATGAATGGGATAATTTGCTCGGCAATTATTATGCATCTCCTTTTTTCTTCGACAGCAAAGCAGTAAAAGAACAAACGCCGTTATTAATTGAACTCACCAAAATTTACCGGCAGAAAGAACAAAGTTTTGTTGACTTGTTGAACAAGGTGCGTAATAATTATATGGACAAGGACGATTATGAGCAACTCAACAACCGCCTCGTTCCAAACTTTCAGCCAACTACAGAACAAAAGTTTATTACGCTTACTTCTCACAATGCACAGGCAGATAATATCAATGCGGTTAAGCTTCAAAAATTAAATACAGCATCATTTATTTACAAAGCAAAAGTTGAAGGTGAATTTCCCGACAATGTTTTTCCTGCAGAGCAGGAATTGGTTTTGAAAGAAGGAACTCAAGTGATGTTTATTAAAAACGATGTTGTTGGCAAAAAATATTTCAATGGAAAGATTGGCGTAGTGTCTTCATTAAGCAATGATAAAATAATAGTGAATTGCGATGGAGAAGATATTGAAGTAAGCGAAGAAGTGTGGGAGAATACAAAGTATACATTGAACCGAAGCGATGAAAAATTAGAACAGCAAATACTCGGCAGGTTTTTTCAATATCCCTTGCGATTAGCATGGGCCATCACTATTCACAAAAGCCAGGGGCTAACTTTTAATAATGTAATGATAGATGCTGCATCAAGTTTTAGTAGTGGACAAGTATATGTGGCATTAAGCCGGTGTACAAGTTTAGATGGAATTGTATTGTTGTCAAAAATTCCTTCCTCAGCTATTTACAGCAATCAGCAAGTTGTAGCAGCACATTCGTCATTGGTTCCTAAAGGTTCTTTGGCAGAAAGATTTGAAGGCGCAAGACAATTGTTTACACTTCAATTATTGAGTGAGATTTTTTTGCTGGAAGAAATTGAAACAGCAACAAGATTTTTAAAATATTCAGTTGATAAAAACAAAGACAAACTGAATGCAGATGCTCTAGAATGGATAACACAATTTGAAGAAGAAGTAAAAAAGATAAAAACAACTGCTGAGAAATTCATTGGGCAGGTGCAGCAATTGATGAGAGATATGCCTGTGATTGAAAACAACCAACCATTGCAGCAAAGGATACAGGCTGCAGCAGGATATTTTTTGCCTTTGCTTGAGAAATTAAAATCACAATTACAGCAACATCCTCTTATTACAGAACACAAAGAGACAGCAATACCAGTTGATGAAAATTTACTGGAAACAATAACAACTTTTGTAAAAGCAATCTATTTCGTTCAGTATTGTAAAGAACCCTTTACTATAGCAGGATATTTAAAGCATAAACTCAATCTCGGTATTCCAAGAATACATATCAGTAGTTATGCCGCTAATAAAAAACAAACAGCATCATCTGATGTGCCCAATGCCGAATTGTTTTTTGCTCTTCGTAACTGGCGTGATAAAACCTGCAATGATAACGACCTGCCAATTTATTTTGTTGCCAACAACAATAGCTTAAAGGAAATAAGCGCTTACCTGCCGCTTACCATACAGCATTTGCAACAATTAAGCGGCTTTGGGAAAACAAAAGCAGAAAAATACGGCAATGAAATTTTGCCAATGGTGCAAGCCTATTGTGATAAACATCATTTAGAAACAAATATTGAATTAAAAGCAGCTTCGCCAAAACGCCAACGAAAAGAAACGGCCGGGTTAAAAGAAGATAAAGTGCCTTCTGCCAACATCAGCATGCATTTGTATAAAGAAGGTAAAAGCATAGCAGATATTGCTAAGGAAAGAAACCTTGCCGCCAGCACCATTGAAGGCCACCTAACCAACTTTATTAAAACCGGCGAAATAAAAGTGGATGCCTTTGCTGATGAAACAACTGTAAAACTGATAAGTGAATATTTAATAACCAATTCTGATAAACAACATGGCGAAATAAGAACAATGTTGAACAATACCTATAGCTTTACACAGATAAAAGCTGTGGCCAATCATTTGATTTGGGAGCAGAATAAAAATATTCCACAGCCAATTGCTAAATGACGATATTTGTTTTTCCCGTTTCATTCCCTATATTTGATTATCTTGGTTTTTTACGATTGCCTCCCATAATTATTGATAAAACTGAAGCTTATG
>CAZBTD010000215.1:0-3379 GCA_964494815.1 uncultured Ferruginibacter sp.
TATCTGTAACACTCAAAGAATATCCATAAAGCCAACTGCCAGATTTAGTCAAGTAGCCTGCTTGTGCCAATTCATCGCTTCTATCACCAAAGCCCCCTGTTCCAGCAATTTTGGTTGAAAATTTCTGCGGAAGGCCTAAGGTTTGTGTTACCAATGTTTTAGCCTCTTCGTTGGTCATTTTAAGTTGTTTGCAGCTTGTCATTACTAAAACAACAAGTGTCGCCATTAAAGCAGTTGTGATTTTTTGCATGATTTAAAATTTATGATGGTAAAATAAATTTCCTGAATTGAAGTGTGTCAGTGAGAAGGTTGGAAATGAAGTACAGTAAACTGTTTCTGTCGCCTCTGTCCGTTAAGGGGTATTTCCAAATTGCCCACAACGTGTGTATTTATGCTAATATACGCAACGTTTTCCTTCAAACAATTTTTGTATAAACTTTATTTTCAACTCCTTACAAAAAAAGTACGGTATATCCAGGAGTAGCGCAAATACAACTCAGCTTAATTTTAAATCATCAAGGGGGCTTATAATTTTCAGCAGATCTTTATTGCTGGTATGTAAGTATATCATTGTAGTTTTTATGTCGTTGTGCCCAAGGAGTTTTTGTATCATCGTTATATCTGTTCCTCTTTCTACAAGGTGGGTGGCAAAGCTGTGGCGCAGGCTGTGTATGCTGCCCGGCCGTATTACCCCGGCTTTCTTTTTTGCATATTGCAGCACTTCCTGCAGGCTGCGGCTGCTGTAAGCTGTGCCTTTGACGCTGCCTTCAAACAACCAGCCTTTTTTACCCGGCTTATATTCTTTTGCATACTCTCTGAGCATTACCAGCAATACTGGGCTTAATGTTGCAATCCTGTCTTTTTTACCTTTGGCTGATTCAATAAATATGCTCATCCGGCTGCTGTCTATATGGTATGTTTTTAAGTTTACCACTTCACTTACCCTTAACCCTGCACTGTAAGCAAGCATGAGCATGGTTTTATGCTTTTTGTTGGTTATGCTTTTAATAATAGCGGCTATATCATCCTGGCTAAATACTTTTGGTAATTGCTGCCGTTTTTTTGGCCGTGGTATTTCCCAAAAAAATTTCTCTCTGCCCAGTACCTGTTCAAAATAAAACTTCAATGCATTCAGCCTGCTGTGTGCAGTGTTTTCACTAATGCCTTCTTTTTGTATGGCATATACCATGTATCTTTTTAATTGCCCGGGTGTTAGTGAGTGTACGTTGGTGTTTTTTATGGTTTGCAACAGCTGGCAAAATTCGTTTTGGTAAGTGCGTATGGTGCTGGCACTGTAACTTTTTAATTGCAGGTGCTGTAAAAACTGGGCTAATGCTTCCGCATTATTTTTACTAATGTTTTGAATACGGTAAGCACTTATGTTTTTTGGGGGTTCTGCGGTTTGATTGGTATGTGGCAAAGCAGTAGTGGTTGCTTTTTTCTTTTCAAGGTATTCCCTTAATGCGGTGTTATTTATCTTTACCGTATTGCCAACGGTTTTACAAATTGCATTGTAATTAGCCTCGTTTAATAAGAGATACCAGCATTTATTTGACTGGCTCCATTTAATAGATTTGATGGTTTTAATGCATTTGGTTATTTGCTGGCTGCCGGTAAAAAAAATCCCTATGCATTCTGCATTGCGGTGCAGCATGGGTTTAAGCATAATAGTTGTCATATTTAAAAATTAGTAAAAAGGAACTGAAGAAATATTTTTCTGATGACTGCGGTAGTGCCACACGAATGTGCCTGTAATGGTTCTGTTTTACCTTCATTTCTTGTACTACAAACAGGGCCGCAATATCCATCTCAGCATAAATCAACACAATTATCAATAAGACCCCAATTAATTTTTATTCATCCTTTCTCTAATTGATAATTTATCAACTGAAAAAGAATGCTCTTCTTCAATAAATGTAATATTAATAGCTTTCGGGGTTACGCAGCGTTTAATTGATGGGATAATAGAGAGAGAATCAATTAACGGTACTACTAATATCAAAACCTTTTTAATAGCCACCAAATATTTTTTAGCAGTACCGTATTTTCCGAAAGGCGTCAGGCCATTTCTTATATACTATGCCGGGCGCTGTATTATATAATGGCCACTTGTTTGTTAGCGGCAGGGCATTCCCCTACAGAAAATACGGTAACATCAACGAAAAACACAGGATTCTTTACACGATACAGGGCATTTACTCAGAGCAAACGGAGTATTGGCGGCATACTGCCGGCCATTGCTTACAGCAAATAACCAATTGCTGACAGGTGCCAGGCAAACCTATACAGGAAACAACGTAGAGTTTATTTTAAAAGACTTGCCGGCAAAGTGATTTTTGCTATTTACCAGCAGTAAAAGTATTGCCACCTGCAGGAAATGCGGCATTTCTTACAGGAAATGAGTGGCCGCCTGCAGGAAATTGCTGTAGTACTTACTGCCGGTAAAAATATTTTATTTTTTTTCTACCGTGCTTACAGTGTATTAAAACATTATAGATTAGCAATTTACAGGGCCTGCTGCCATGATAAAAAAAATTTTGCAGCTATGCTGCCACCATGATTGTAAAATAAAAAACAAACAAGCCCGTTTGTAATGGTGATAAATTTTTCTTTAACTAAAAAAAATCCAATTATGAAAAAAGTGATTACCAGTTACGGCAAGCTGCGTGAAGCTGACTTACTTGCCCTGGGAAATGCTGTGGCCGCCAGTATGGAGGGCAATGCTAATTTCCCTTCGCCCTCCCCCACCATTATTGATTTTAAAAAGGTACTTAACGACTACGGCACGGCCATTACGGAAGCCAAATTTGGCGGCCGCAATGCAGTAGCTGTTAAGAACAGCCTGCAATCATTAGTAAGCATCGACATGAGGAACCTTGCCATGTATGTAAATACAATAAGCAAGGGCAACATTGATATGCTTACCAGCACTGCTTTTCCATTAACGAAAAGTGCCGAGCCGGTGCATATTGCAGCGCCTGTTATCAAGTCGCTGATGCAGGGGCTTGATGCTGGCAGTATTATTTTAAAAACCGGTGCTGTAAGGGGTGCTAAGTCGTACATCTTTGATTGTGCACTTGATAATGGAGATGGTAAGTTAGACTGGCAGTCGTTTCCCGGCAGCAGGACAAAGTTTGAATTTACCGGGCTGGAGCAGGGAAAAAAATACTGGTTTAAAGTAACGGCCGTGGGCAGCAACAACCAGGTGGTAAGCTGTGATGAGGCTGCACAGTATATAATGCAGCGTACACTTGCCAAAGCGGCTTAAGATATACCATTAACCCTGACACAAAGAAAATCCTGTTGAGCAATCGACGGGATTTTTTTATGGACACGAATGTTTTGAGCCACAGATTGCACCGATGAACACAGATGGGAT
>CAZBTD010000216.1:0-3367 GCA_964494815.1 uncultured Ferruginibacter sp.
TTAAACCCGAAAAAACCTGGTTTTTTTGTGGCTTAATGTTGTAATCCTTAAAATCTAAAAGGCCATCTAAAATCGTCCCTTCTGCCATTTTGATAGAGCAAAAGTAGCTAAAATTTAACAAATTAGAATTTTATCCATTTAAATTAGGAATCCAATTTTAGCGGATATGAATAATTGTTTTAAGACAATTCTATAAATAATATTGCTGAAAGATTGATTTTGTATCTTGTTTTAATTACATTTACTAAACCAATTTAAATTTAAAAACCAAATAACTAAATACAAATGAAAAAACAATTACTTACAGTTTTAGCTGCAGGTGCCATGGGAACAGCAATGGCGCAATTACCTGCAAGCACAACTCCGCAAAACAAAAAAGCGGTTTTGACAGAGTATACAGGAATCCATTGCGGATATTGCCCGGATGGTCACAAAATCGCAACTCAGCTTTATAATGCGGATCCATCTAACGTTATTTTAATTAACGTTCACCAAGGTGGTTTCGCAACTCCAAGTGGGAATGAGCCTGATTTCAGAACTACTGATGGTAACTCTATTGCTACCATGACAGGTATGGGAATTACAGGATATCCTGCAGGTGATATGAACCGTACAGTTTTAGCGGGTTCACAAACTGCTGGTGGTATGGCTACAGGTCGTGGAAACTGGACTGCTAACGCAGCTACTATCAAGTCTCAGTCGGCTTATTGTAACGTAGCGGTTCAAGGTACCTTAGATGCGGTAACACGTGTTTTAAGTGTACAAGCTCAAGTATATTATACAGCAAACTCTCCTGTTGGAACAAACTCATTAACAATTGTGTTATTAGAAGACAAAGTTCCGGGGCCTCAATCAGACTACGGAAACTACAATCCAACTAACTGGAACAGTGACGGTACTTACAACCACAACCACATGTTGCGTAAGTGTTTAACTCCAACTTTTGGCGTTACCATTCCTACTACAACCAGCGGTACTACTTTTAACTCTCCAATCTATACCTATACAGTTCCTGCAACATTCGGTGCCGGTACTTTCACCAACACTTGTATGTTAGGTCGTCTTGAGTTAGCTGCTTTTGTTACTCAAACAAACACTTTAACAATTAATGGTGCTCGTGGCCCTATCCAATTAACTAATATTCCTAATTCATTGGATGCTGCTCCACAGTCATTAAATTCTGATGCTCAAGTTTGTGCCGGAAATTTACAAAACATCAACTTCAAGTTCGCTAACAACGGTAGCGCAACTATTACTAATGCAGTTTTCTCTTATAATGTAAACGGTAGCGCTCCGCAAACATTTACTTATACAGGTTCAGTTGCTCCATTATCATTATCAGGCTCTGTTTCTTTACCAAACATTATGTTTACTCCTGTAGCTAACAATACTTTAAATGTAAGTGTTGTTTCAGTTAATGGTGGTGCTGACCAAAATGTGGTAAACGATGCTACATCTAAAATGGTTCCTTTAACTAGTGTTGTTGCTAACAACTTAACTATGCAAATGGACTTCACTCAAGACCGTTACGGTACTGAGGTTGGATGGGGTGTTTATGACGAAGCTACTATGACTGCTGTTCCGGGTGCTACAATTGCATTTGGTACTTACGCAGACTTAACAGCTAACGGAACTTTATTACACACTCATACATTTGTAATTAACCCTAACAACTGCTACAAATTAATCGTAAAAGATCAGTACGGTGACGGTGTTAACGCTGGTTATGGTGTTGGTGGTTATTCATTAAAATCTGGTGCTACAGCTATTATCACTGGTAATGGTCAGTACGGTTTAGGTGAGAATAAGTGGTATAAATCAGCTATCAATGCTGGTATTGCAACTTCTAACATCAACATTGCTAACGTTACTGTTTATCCTAACCCTGCTTCAAACGCAGCAAACATTAATGTAGAAATGGCGCAAAACGAAAACGTAAATATCATTATCGTTAACGCATTAGGTCAAGTTGTTTATAACGAAACTAAGTCGTTAGATGCTGGTTCTCATAACATCAGCTTAAACACTGAAAACTGGGCTAGCGGTTTATACAACATAAACATGACTACTTCTAAAGGTAGTGCTACTCAAAAATTAACTATTTCTAAATAATTAACACAATTATTAGCAAAAGCCGGCCTTAGGTCGGCTTTTGTTTTTTAAATTTGTATTAAATAAAACAAATAACGCATGAAAAAAATATTTACTCTTTTATCACTTATTGCATTATCAGCTTTCACTGTTAAAGCGCAATCATTTGCGTTGTACAAAGTAAACCAAACCGGTACAGCAATAACAGGTACAGTTAACACGAATGATGTGATGAGTTTCACTACGACTGCGAATTCACAAGAAAAAATTCGTTTACGTATTACTAACCTGAGCTCAACAAACACGCATACATACAATGTGATTAGAACCATTTTGTTTAACAATCCTCCATTAGTTGTTAGCGGTGCTTCTGTATCTCCACAAACTTATATGTGTGTAGGAACAACTTGTTACGATAACAGCGTAGCTACTCAAACTTTGGTGGCAGACATGACCGTGCTTCCTCCAAGCTCAAATTCAGATGCTGAAGGTATGCCTTTCGTTATATACTTAGAAGAGGCTTCTAGTCTTGGACAATACGATGTACGCTATAAAGTTTTCAATCAATTTACTGCAGGCGATACAATCACTTTTACCATGAGATATAACTCTTACTTAAGTGTAAGCGAAAACAAATCGATAATTGAAAGTGCCAGCGATGTATTTCCAAATCCTGCTAATACCAACGCTTTTGTTAATGTTACTTTAAAGAACGAAGGTGCCATAAAGGTTCAGATTTATAACAGCCTTGGCGCTTTGGTTTATAGCGGAAACGAACAGAAGTTTGCTCCCGGTAAACATAAAGTGAATTTCGATTGTGGAAGTTTAAATTCAGGTATTTACTTTGTTACCTTAAATGCGGGTGAGTCTAAAATCACTAAACGCATGGTAATTAACAAGTAATTGCCTCACTCTTAATATAAAGCCGCCCCAAAAAGGCGGCTTTTCTTTTTTATACGCTAAAATTTTAGTTTCTTTGAACTTGAAAATTTAATTAATATGGAATTATACTTAGACTCGGCCAATTTAAAAGAAATTGAAGAAGGATTTAAATTAGGCTTTTTAAACGGATTAACAACCACTCCTACCTTTATGCAAAAGGAAGGGATTACAGATATTGACGGAACCATTGTAAAATTAAGCAAAATGGTGCCGGTACTTCAGATTGAAGCTTTAGGTAATACTGCAGAAGAAATTTTAGCGGAAGCAGAGCGTCAATTAGCATTGGGCTTAGATAAAAACAAAACAGTATTTAAAATTCCGGTTTCTTTAGAAG
>CAZBTD010000217.1:0-3315 GCA_964494815.1 uncultured Ferruginibacter sp.
GCGTAGGCTGATAATTTTTCGTAATTGGCGAAGCGGAGTGTTTTCATGAAATACTCATTTAATTATTTTCTGTATAGTTGATTGATTTATTTTTTTGCAGGATTGCCAAATGTTGATACTAATCCGTTTGTCACAAAATTATTAATATCGAGTGTATAATGGTATAGCCCTTCCCAATCACAGTCATCATCATAGTAGTCTAAATAAACAGACTTTTCATAATCGAATGAAGGGGCTTCCGATAGGTTAGAACAACAATGTATTAATGTTGGTTTTTTTCTCAAATAATTCATCGTTGGCTTGATAGTATAATAAACTGCAAAGAGGACTACTGGGTTTAATAATATCATGAACAAAGCCTTCCGGTTTCTATAAAAAAATAAAAACACCAGTTGAATAATTAAAATCAATAACGGAACAAAATTGAGAAGAATGGTTTCGTTATCATAAGTAAAAAACGGAAAAGACACCCAACTGATTAAAATAATGATTGCCAGAATTGTGTCTTTGAAATGTGATTTTGACTTTTCCATTTTGATGTTATGTAAATATAAACTAATGGTTATTTCCATCCCTGCATTTTATCTCAAAAAATCAAATAAAATACCTCCCATTTCTTTAGGGGAAACCCTCTTTTTCTGTGTCCATAAAGCTGGTGGCTATGATAGCCTGTTGCCTTCGCTTGTCCAATAGAGAAATAGAGTACAAGAGTGCGACGCCAATGAAGCTGAATCAGGGAACCAAAGTTTGTCACCAAAATAAAAAACCGCTTATGAGCCATACTCCCATCCGCACAACAGTTGTTGGCAGCTATCCCTTTCCGGGCTGGCTGGAGTTTGCTTCTAAAAATTTAGACAAGTTTGGCGCTGCCGATATTGAGGAAATGATTGAAGACGCTGTGATTGCTGCCATTCATGACCAGGTAACTGCCGGGCTGGATGTAATTACGGATGGCGAACAGACAAGGCTTGATTTTAATCTGTCGTTTTATGGTTTTATCCAGGGGATTGAAAACAACGAAACCGAAACAAGAAAATTTGGCCCGCCTGCACACGACCAGCGTGGCAAGAACAATATTGTGGGAGAATTAAAAGCGCCGAATGGATTGGGTGCTGTAAAGGAATTTCAGCGCTTGCAAAAATTAGCGCCTGCAGGGCCAATATTAAAAGCAAGCATTCCCGGTCCATATACTTTGAGTGGAAGGCTATTACCAAATGAAAAGTATAAAACCCGTTTTGATATTACGGAAGCATTGTTGCCCATCATTAGCAAAGAACTGGAGGCATTGGCGGAAGCTGGCTGTAAAGAAATAACAGTGGATGAGCCCAGTATGAGTTGCTATGCATACAAAGAAGACACAAAAAGATTTGTAGATATTTTTAACCGTACCGTTAAGCCCGTAGTTGGCAGGTGCAATGTAAGTACGCACCTATGTTTTGGTAATTTTAAAGGGAGGCCGGTTGGGTACAGGAGTATCCAACCGATGCTTCCCGATTTTTTAGACATGACGGTGGATGAAATTCATATTGAAATGGCGAACAGGGAATTTGCAGAGATAGAATTATTAAAACCATTTGCAGAAAAGATGAATGTGGCGGTGGGTATTATTGATGTAAAAAATTATTACGTAGAGAGTGTGGATGATGTAGTGGCAAGAATAAAGAAATGTTTGCAGTATGTACCGGCAGAAAAATTATCTGTGGCGCCTGATTGCGGATTAAGTCAGACGGCAAGATGGGCCAGCAGACAGAAATTGGTGAATATGGTGAAGGGGGCAAAAAAGGTAAGAGAAAGTTTATAAGTCCTTAATTGTTGAGTATTGAAAATTGAATATTGAACATTGAGAATTCATGTTTGTCCGGAAGAAATGTTCAATAAGCAATGCTCAATTTTCAATGTTCATTTAAAGCATGGAATTAATAAAAGCAATTAAGAAAAATGAGGAGCTGATAGCAGAAATGGATTCACTCCTGCAGAATGAAAGCGGTTTTCATCTTTGGTGGCTGGGGCAAAGCGGTTACTTACTGCAATGGAATGGAAAACGGATTTTGATTGACCCATACCTTTCTGATTCCCTCACAAAAAAATATTTAACCACTGACAAACCACATACAAGAATAAGTGAACTGGTGCTGAAGCCGGAGTTGCTGAAAAATATTTCCGTTGTTACCTCAAGCCATAATCATACTGACCATTTGGATGCCGAAACGCTGGTGCCGGTTTTACAAAACAATCCTTCTATAAAATTTATTATCCCTGAAGCCAATAGAAATTTTGTTTCAGAGAGAATAAAATGTGAAAATGACTTTCCCATTGGTTTGAATGATGGAAAGTCTGTGACTATTGATGGTTTTACTTTTAACGGCATACCAGCAAAGCATAATGAAATTGACAGGGATGAAAATGGCAACTGCAGATACATGGGCTATGTAATTGAGTTTGGCCAATATAAAATTTATCATAGTGGTGATACATTATGGTTTGATGAAATGGTTGATTTACTAAAACCATTTAATGTGGATGTGGCATTGTTGCCCATTAATGGTAATAAACCCGAAAGAAAAGTGGCTGGTAATTTAGATTGTAAAGAAGCAGCTGCATTGGGCAAAGCCATCAATGCAAAAGTTGTAATACCCTGTCATTATGATATGTTTGAATTTAACACAGCAGATGTAAACGGGTTAATAAAAGAAGCAGAAAAAATCAATCAGCGTTTTGTAATTTTAAAGGGAGGAGATAAATTTTCTTACCAATAAACTTGTTATATGAAAAAACTTTTTTCAGCCGAACCGCTTGCCCAGGAAAACATCATTGCATTGCTTCGGATTGTTATTGGTGGTTTTCTTATATATCATGGATTTGAGGTTTTTGATGAAAAAACAATGAATGACACCATTAAGTGGAATTACGAAAAGAGTCCTGATTCGGGGAGAGTGCTTGCTTATACCGGTAAAACATTGGAACTTCTTGCCGGTGTATTACTAACGCTGGGATTATTTACAAGGCTGGCTTGCCTAATTGTAATAGGAACGTTTGTATATATATCTTTTATATTGAGCAATGGACAAGTCTGGTATGGGGCACAACATCCATTTATGTTTGTACTGTTTGGATTACTGTTCTTTTTTGCAGGCCCCGGAGTAATGAGTTTAGATGCCATACTTTTTAAAAGAAAATAAATGCCGGATACTTTAGATATACCTATCAATGCCAAAGGAAAACAAGCGAACACTTACGGTGCCATCGTAATCGGCAGCGGCATCAGTGGTGGCTGGGCTGCAAAGGAATTATGTGAGAAAGGGATAAAAACACTGG
>CAZBTD010000218.1:0-3287 GCA_964494815.1 uncultured Ferruginibacter sp.
GGAGTCAATGGAATTATTACCAGATTCGCGGCGGCAATTACTCCGAGCGAAACCAATTCATTTCTTCCGGGTGTATCCACGATTACAATATCGTATGAAGCGGCAATTTCTGCCAAATCCATTGAAACTTCCGTCGCTTTTTTGATGCCCCGGTAATGTTTGCTGAAAACTCTTAATTTGTTGGCGGATTCAAGTTTGTTTATTCGTGCGATTCCCCAATCTTCACTACTTCCCTGATTGTCGGTATCAAGGAGTAATACTTTATATTTCTCGCTTAAAATAGCGGCTATATTTGTAGTTAAAGTTGATTTTCCAACTCCTCCCTTTTGATTTACAAAAGTTACAATTTTCCCTTCAGCTTTATTTTCTTTCGGCATTTACTTTATCCCAACTTATTTTTATCGGTTTGATTACTAAATTCTGAATTCCTACTCTATCAGTTTTATAATAGACTAAAGTTAGTGTCAAGACATTAGTTACAAGCTTTACATTATTTACAAAAACTACCATTTAATTAACAACTGTAACTAAAACCACATTTATTACTAAAGTTACATATTTTACAAAAACTACAAAAAGAGCGGTTGATAAATATGTGAATTAGGAATAAAAGTTGAATTGAAATTAGAAGAAATGCAAAAACAATTATTGAGAGAAGTAATTAATGAAATCATCGAAAAAATAGATAAAAGGAAAGAGAACATAAATAATAGAGAATTGCTTAAAATTTGTGAAAATTTTGATATTTTTAGTAACGAAACAAACCCACATCTTTGCCACGAAATAGCCGAAACCGCGCTGAACTTATTAATAAATGTAAAATACGCTCAAGGCTTGCTTGCCGAAAAAAATCCAATGCTTATGGTGAGAGATTTTCTAAAACCGCTTACTTTGCGACTGCCAACACAAACGTGGCGAAGTCAAGAACAAATCAAATTTCAGCAGTTTTCTACTCCGCCCACAATCGCTTATTTATTGGCTTATTTATTGAGTTTAAATGGACGTGAAGACGTGCTTGAGCCATCTGCCGGAACGGGCAATTTAGCTGTCTGGACGAGCGACAACGGAATAAAAACGCACACCAACGAGATTGATTCGCGGAGGCGTTTTTTGCTTGAGCAAATCGGATTTGCGCCGACCTCTTTTAATGCAGAATTTATTAACGATTTTCTTCCTCACGAATATGCGCCGGACTGCGTGGTAATGAATCCGCCGTTTTCGTCGAGCGGCGGACGCACCAAAAACAATTCCAGTAAATTCGGTTTCCGCCACGTCGAATCGGCATTGGAAAGACTGAAAAAAGGGGGCAAATTCGGCATCATTTTAGGTGAAGCCGGCGGACTCGATAGCAAAACCGGAAACGACTTCTGGCGCAAACACTCCGACCGTATCGAAGTTAGATCAGTGATTAAAATTAACGGGCTGGAATACGCCCGTTACGGCACAACCGTAGATATAAACGTGATCATCGGCAAGAAACTTTTAGTGCCGAAAAGAACAGACTGGAATCAGAAATTAAATAAAATCATTTGTTTTTCAGCTAACACAGTCGAAGAAGCCTTCGCTAAAGCTGAAACTTTTAACCTATCTCTCAACCAATAAACCAAACCAAAATGCAAACAAATTTAACGCAAACGCAAATTCAGGCGTTTGAAGCGGTGAACTATGCGCGAGCGATTGTGCCGATAAAAGTGCAAAAAGCGGAAATTAATCGCAAAGAAAGAAAGCCGAACGAAAACGAGCCGTTGAAATACGAGCCGCATTGGATTTTGGGCGGTGCGAAACATCCCGGTTTGATTGTCGAACCCCCCGGATTAGCAAATGTCGCCCCGCCGCCGATTACTTATCGTCCCTCTTTACCGCACAATTTAAACAATCTTGGGCTAATTTCGGGAGTTCAATTTGAGCGCGTCATTTATGCCGGGCAAGCCCACGAACAAAGATTGGCGAATGGAGCAAGAGCCGGTATTTCCATCGGCGACGGAACGGGAGCGGGAAAGACTTCATCTCTAGCCGGAATCATTTTAGATAACTGGTTTCGCAGAAATAAGAAGACAATTTGGTTTTCAGTCAAAACCGATTTAATTGAAGCCGTCCGCGAAGAGTTTGAGCGTTTAGGTTTCAAAATTCCGATTCGGCTCATCAATGACTACACGCCCGAACAAAACATTCTTCTGCGTGAAGGAATTATTTTCTGCACTTACAAATCGCTGATCGCCAAATCCAAAACGGGTGAAAGACGCATTGACCAGATTATGCGCTGGCTTGGCGGGGGCGGCTTGGAAATCTTTGACGAAGGACACCGCGCCAAACACGCTTTCGCAGATGAAAACGGCAAAGCCACGCAGACCGGGCAAGCAGTTTTGGAAGTTCAAGACACGATTAAATACCCGGACGTTCGCGTTGTTTATTCGTCGGCAACGGCGGCGAGCGAAGTCAAGCACCTCGCTTATCAGATTCGATTAGGATTGTGGGGCGAAGGAACGAGCTTTCCGCTCGGCTTTGCCCAATTTGCTGAAGAGATTGAAGCGGGCGGAGTCGGCGCGATGGAGATGGTAGCCCGCGACCTCAAAGCGATGGGCAGATATTTTTGCGGAAACTTGAGTTACGGCATTGATCCCGATTCGGGTTTAGCCGTTGAATACCGCGAAGTCATTCACCCATTAACTCCAAAGCAGCGCGAGATGTATAACAATATGGCGCGGGCATGGCAGGAAGTTTTGAAAAATTTCAACCGCGCTCTCGACATCACGAATTCGAGTAAAATTTCGCGCCGTTATGTCGTCGGGCAGTTCTGGGCAGAGCATCAGCGTTGTTTCCGCAACTTGATTACCGCGTTCAAAGTTCCGACGATTATTCGAGAAATCGAAAATGCGCTCGGACAGAAGCAATCTATTGTCGTTTCAATCACCGGAACGGGCGAAGCTCAAACGAAGAAACAAATTAGCCGAGCGATTGACGAGGAAGAAGCGATTGACGATTTGGATTTCAGTCCGCGCGAAACTCTGTCGCGGCTTGTCGAAAACTGCTTTCCAACTAAAGTTTTTCAGGAAGAAACTGACAACAACAGCGGGACGACGGTTTATGTTCCGGTTTTGGATGCAAACGGACAGCAGATTGAAAGCTGCGTTGCGCTGGAACTTAAAAGGGAATTGCTCGACAGGCTTTCACTTTTGGAAATTCCCGAACACCCGCTTGATCAATTGGTCAATTATTTTGGGACGGAGAATGTCGCGGAGATGACCGGGCGCAAGAAACGATTAATAAAAACGCTTTCGGGACGATTT
>CAZBTD010000219.1:0-2706 GCA_964494815.1 uncultured Ferruginibacter sp.
CTTGAGCCTCTCGACGTTGTCGGCCACGATGCGCGCCAGCCTCTGCTGCGTCGGACCCAGCTCGTCCTCGAGCAGCAGCGCGTTGGCCTGCGCGATCGCGGCCAGCGGATTGCGGATCTCGTGCGCGACGCCCGCAGACACCCGCCCCATGGCCGCCAGCTTCTCCTGTCGCAGCCGGGCCTGCGCCGTGCGTACATCCTCGAGCAGCAGCACGCACAGGCGTTCGCCAGCCGGTGCCGCCGCGTCCAGGGGATGCTGCCGCATGAAGCGCACGCGAACCCGCAGGTTTCGCCCCGCACCTGCGTCGAAGTCCAGCCGCACGTCGCTGCCGGCCTCGGGCCAGTCGCCCTCCTGAAGGGCCTGCGAGACCGCCCGGGCGAGGGTCGCCCAGCTCGGCCGCGAGTCCAGGAACAGGGGCGCCGGCGGGCTCAGGCCCTCCTCGACCAGCAAGCCGCGCGCCGCGGGGTTGGCTGCCCTCACGCGCAGTGCCTGATCGACGACCAGCACGCCGTCGACCATCTCCTCGATCACCAGCCGGTTCAGCTGTGCCTGCTGCCGAGCCAGCTCGAGGCTGTCGCGCGCGGCCAGTTCCTCGCGCGCCAGCCGCCCGGCCAGCTCGCCGGTGATCAGCGTGATGAGGAACAGGCCTATGCCTGCCAGTCCGGCCTGCATCATCTGCGGCGCCAGATCGCCACCCGCGTGCGCCCCCTGCCAGGCCACCGCCAGCAGCAGCAAGGTCACGGCCGAGGTGGTCGCCAGTGCCCGCAGCCGGCTCGACAGCACGCCCGCCATCATCACCGGCAGCACCAGCAGCGCGGCGTAGTTGAAGGTGGTCGCGGCTTCGATCGCATGCAGCGTCATGAAAGCCAGCAGGTCGATGCCGACCGTGGACATCCACAGCGCGCGACGATGGCGTCCGCCTTCCGGCGACACTGCATCCAGTCGATAGCGCGGCAGCAGCCACAGCAGCACCGACTGCAGGCCATAGGCCACGCAGACCACCACGGAAGCGGGCGAGGGTCGCGCCCCGAGCAGCCCGCCTATGCCCAGCGCGGCGACCAGCAGCACGCCGAGGGCAGCGCGCGCCATGCCGTAGGTGCGGTAGATGCGCGACAGCGAACTGCCTTGCTCGTCGCGGTTCTGCCGCGACCGGCCGGCCGCCGGCCGGCTGTCGGGTGGCAGGTCGCCGGCCGCCATCCAGCCGGCGTCGAAGAAGGACTCCCGCTCGGCCGGGCTGGACTCGCGCAGGGTCGGGCCACGGTCGGCGCCCCCGTCGGGCTCGCCGGGTCGGCGGCGCCGGTCGCCTAGCCGACGGTCGGCACGGCGCCGGTCGCCCCGCCTTCGATCGCCACTCACGGCCGGGCCGTCCCGGCCCGGCAGCTTCGACGTCTCAACGCGGTCCGGAGGTGCGGTGGGCGTCACTGCAGAAGCCGCGACCCGCGGCGTCGGTCACCGCATCCTGTGCCGGCAGATGGACTCCGCAATGGGCGCAAGCCACCATCGGCTGCACGTCGACGGCCTGCGCCGCCGGCCTGGCCTGCGCCTGCGGCGCCTTGCCCTCGTCCTTTGCGTTGCGCCGGCCCGCCACGCGGGAGAGCACCATCCAGGCCGCCACGACGAGCACCGCCAGCAGCAACACGAACTTCATGCACCACCCCCTCGCCGAAGCACGACCTCCAGCACGAAGCGGGAGCCCGCATAGGCCAGCAGCAGGAGCAATGCCCCTGCGTAGAGCCAGCGCGTGGCACGACGCCCGCGCCAGCCGCGCAGGTGCCGACCGGCCAGCAGGCCGGCGAAGACCAGCCACCCGAGCAAGGACAGCACGGTCTTGTGGTCCCAGCGCCATTGCAGCGCCGACACGGCGCCAAGGACCAGCGTGACGCTCAGGACCACGAAGCCCGCCTCGACGAAGCGAAAGGTCAGCCGCTCGAGTCGAAGCAGGGGCATGCCGGCCATCGTGGCGCGCGGCGCAGTGCGCAGCCGCATGCGGCGCTCGCTGGCGTCGAGCAGCGCCGCATGCAGCACCGCCGCGCCGAACAGCCCATAGGAAGCGACACCAAGAACGAAGTGCAGCGGCACCCAGCCGGAGACCACGGACTTCATCTCACCGGGGTACAGCAGGGCCAGCAGCACGGCCGCGCCACCGGCTGGCGCCAGCCAGCGCCGGACCGTGGGCAGGGGCAGCAGACGACTCTCGAGCGCATGCACCGCGATGACCAGCCAAACCGTGATCGAGAGCACGGGTGCAAAGCCGAAGCGGGCACCCGATGCGGAGACCGCCTCCATCGCCAGCGCCCCCAGGTGGGCCAGCCATCCGACGGGCAAGGCCAGCGCGCTCGCGCGCTCGACGGACGGCAGCGGCAAGGCGGCCATCGCGTAGGCCAGCAGGGCCAGGCCGGCCAGCCAGAGCGCAGGACCGCCCTCCTGTGCCACGGACGCCGTCGGTAGAATCATGGCGGAAGTGTACTTTCGAGGGGCCGCGAGGCCCCTTTGCGCATCATGTCCTCGACCCTTTCCGAACGGCTCTCGCGGTTGGTCAAGACGATGCGCGGCCAGGCCCGCATCACCGAGAGCAACGTGCAGGACATGCTGCGCGAGGTGCGCATGGCCCTGCTCGAGGCCGACGTCGCGCTGCCCGTGGTGCGCGACTTCATCGCCCGCGTGAAGGACAAGGCGCTGGGCCAGGAGGTGCTGGGCAGCTTGAAG
>CAZBTD010000219.1:2716-3261 GCA_964494815.1 uncultured Ferruginibacter sp.
TTCGCTCAACCCGGGTCAGGCCCTGGTCGGCATCGTGCACAAGGAGCTGGCCGCGACGATGGGCGAGGGTGTCGCCGACATCGACCTGGCGACGCAGCCGCCGGCCGTGATCCTGATGGCCGGTCTGCAGGGGTCGGGCAAGACCACCACCACGGCCAAGCTGGCGCGCCACCTGATCGGCAAGCGCAGGAAGAAGGTGCTGACCGTGTCGGCCGACGTCTACCGGCCGGCCGCCATCGAGCAGCTGCGCACCGTCACGGCACAGGCCGGCGCCGAGTGGTTTGCCTCGACCGCCTCGCAGAAGCCGCGCGAGATCGCGCTTGCCGCGCTGGACCATGCGCGACGCCACTATTTCGATGTGCTGATCGTCGACACCGCGGGACGGCTGGCCATCGACGAGGCGTTGATGACGGAGATCCGAGAGCTGCACGCCTCGCTGTCACCGGTCGAGACGCTTTTCGTGGTCGACGCCATGCAGGGCCAGGACGCGATCAACGTGGCACGAGCGTTCTGGGAGGCATTGCCGCTGACCGGCGTCGTGCTGG
>CAZBTD010000220.1:0-3250 GCA_964494815.1 uncultured Ferruginibacter sp.
CTTTGCGAACCGTTTGGCAAAATGACTCCTATTTTTCTGCCCGAAGCATGGATGTATATATTTCCAAATTAAGAAAATACCTTAATGAAGATCCCAAAGTAGAGATCCTTAATATTCATGGAAGGGGATTTAAACTAAGAAGTTGATATTTATATACTACCACCCATTCAGCTGAAGAAGGTTGTTCTTTTAAGAGCCCGATCGGGCAACTGTTTTGGAATCCGAAGCCATTGCTTTGCCACAGCCGGTAAAATTTTTGCCTAACGAGGCTATCCTTTTGGCAAAGATGCCCAACCTTTTGCTTTCCGAGGCAAAGATTTAGCCAATGATTTCTAAACGTTAGCCTGCCCGGGCAAAAGGTTTGCAGGCGAGCTACTACCTTGCATCCTCATTGGCTAAAATTTTGCCGATTTAGTTTTTCGATGGTGAGGGGGTTGGATTTTGAGCTTTTTTCTTACCCGGATATCTTTCGCTCAGGTCTTCATAAATGGCCCTTGCTCCCGGTACATTTTTCTCGGCTGCTACTTTAACAGACTGATAAAATCCTAAAATGCCGTTATAGGCTTCCGCACCGGCTTCCTGCTGGGTGTCTTCTATTTTTTGAACCAATGAGTTGATCCATTGCAAAATATCTATAAGGTCTTTTTGCAATTCATAGTCTTTTTCTATTTCATTTAAATCAATATAGGCAGGAACCAGAGAAGGATAAGCGTTGGCATAGTCGATGGCCTTTTCAACAAAGGCAACGGTTTTATCGCCCAGCTTTAAACCTCCTTTCCTGTCGCTGTTGGTTAATGCCAGCAAAAAGGGTAAAGATGAATCAATGGTGTTAACGTGAGTTTTAATTTCTGATTTTACCGCATCGGTAACCTCTGCAGATACTAAATTTTGGGTTGACATGGTGATTGGTTTTGTGCCCCGATGATACATCGGAACGGGTTAATAGTATGCACCAATAATAAACCCTGAGAAATTAAAATAGATTAGGCAATGATTATTTATTTGTTAAAAATCTTTATGATAGGAACAAAAGAAGAAAAATGAAGGATAAATAAAATACAAGAACATTTTTTAAAGTCATAAAACCGTGTTTGTATTTTCAAACTGTCAGGCATTAATGCCCGGAGTCTCTATGGATACCCTGCCGGAACAGAATATCATAAGATAGCAGCACCCTGTATTCCGCAGAAAACCAAAAACAAAGCAAAACCGACCGTACACCGTTAAAAACCTACCGTTAAATAATTACCATAATTATTTCATGAATCAGAACATACATTAGTCGAATGAAACAAAGCATAACAAAAAAATAGTTTAGACCCTACAATAAAAAAATAGGCTTGCGTTATGTTCAGTCAGTCGCCATGTTTAACAACCCCGATCCGTATCGGGAAAAAATTAAATAAACAGCTCTGCAACAACAGAGCAGGTAAGCCCTACTAACTGCCACTATCATCCCTCCTAACTATTGGCAGTTATAGTTTTAGAAAAATAATAGTTAACATAATTGTTCTATCTGCCATTAGCAGATAAAACATAAAATCTTTTGGCCAAAAAGCGTTTGCTGCTACGTAAAGGCTGTCGTATAACACATTACGTAAATGTGATAAACAATTTTAAAATCATTTAATAAATAAATATTATTAACCCAAATTGGAATTCAAACAAAACACTAACATTTACATTGTTATAGCAAAGAATTACTAATTGTTATTGCATAGATCCCTTTAGAAAAATATTAATAGCCATCGTTTTTGTCCATTTCAGTTATAAAAATCAACCATAAAACAAACACAAATGAAAAACACAATGACCGCCGGAATAGCGGCAGCACTACTTAGTACAGGTATGCTATTTTACTCATGCAGAAAAATAGAACAAGCTTCAACTATTCAAAACCCTCAAAGTGAAGCCCATGTTTCTTTACAAAATGAATCAAAAAGAGAAGTCGGGGAGACTCTTTATGCATCGGGAGATATAATATTAGGTAATACATTAACTAACCCCTACACTATTACCAATATGCAGGCTGCCCGTCAATCACTAATGCAACGCTCCATACCAAATACATCTGTACTATCAGTAAGAGCCACACATTATTATGTAAAGTTTAAACCTCAAAATGAAGACCAATATGAATTGCTTGCTGCAAATCCTAATTTGAAATTATATGATTACCCATTAGATGTTAAGATTGTTCAATCAGGTAACCGCTACCATGACCCCTCATTACCCATAGAAATACCCACTTACCAATATGCATGTGTAAAAATTGGTTTTAGTTTTAATTCACAGGTGCCTTATGAAATAATCAGTCAATTATATATACCCGAAGAAGATACAAGCATACCTGCTACTTCAGATAATGAAAAGCTGGTGGACCTGCTTTTAACTCAAGCTTACGTTCAAACTCAAAATTACGATGACACTATTCACTCTTCAAGAGGTAAGTATAGACCTGCCGGAAAAATACAGGTATTTGATACCAGGTTAAATTCTTTAATAGGCTTAGAAGGTGTTGAAGTGCGAGCACGCAGGTGGTTTACAACTTATTATGGATACGGAGACTTTTACGGCAACTATAGTGTTAATGGTACATTTAAGAATCCATGCAATTATTCTTTATGGATGGCAACCAATAATTTTAGTGTAAGAGAACATCTTTTGGGTTTAACATTTCATATTGATGGACCGAAGACATCTAATAACTGGAATTATGATATTTCAAGCGGTTATGACCGTTTTGAAGCGCATATTTTCAGAGGCGCTTTTCGCTATCACTATAAAAACATTGATGGACTACAACGCCCATTAAGACCAAATCATAACCGAACAAAATATGTAGGAAAAGACCAAGCAAAAGATTGGTCAGGTGTAAACTATATTGTATTTCCTATTTTGAAAATAGCTAGATACTTCTCTGATACAGAATACGCTAGTGATGAAGTTTTCTCAACTACTATTCATGAAACAGCCCATACCAGTCATGTAATAAAAATGAATACAGGGATCATTCAATATGGACAAGTGACCTCAGAACTTCAGGAAAGCTGGGCTATAGGTATTGAATGGTGGCTCACAAAATTAGAATATAAGAATACGAGAGGAATACCTAATTATGGAGATTGGAATTACAGTACCCCTGTTCAATATCCTCATCAATATGCCTATCAATATTGGAATAGACGAATTACCCCCACTAACACAACTATATATATTGATTTAATAGATAACTTAAATCAGAATGGAG
>CAZBTD010000221.1:0-3238 GCA_964494815.1 uncultured Ferruginibacter sp.
GGGGCCGCGCGACCACGTGCTGGACCTGGGCTCGGGCGACGGCCGCATCGTCATCACCGCGGCGCGGCGTTTCGGTGCGCGCGGCACCGGCGTGGAGATCGTGCCCGACCTGGTGGAACGCAGCAATGCGTCGGCGCGCGCCGCCGGGGTGGCCGAGCGCGTGCGCATCCTGGAGCAGGACCTGTTCAAGACCGACCTGTCGGCCGCCACCGTGGTGACGATGTACCTGCTGCCCGAGGTGAACCTGCAGCTGCGCCCGGCGCTGCTGAAGCTGGCACCGGGCACGCGCATCGTGTCGCACGACTGGGACCTGGGCGACTGGCTGCCCGACGAGACGCTGACCGTCGACGCGCCCGACAAGAAGATCGGCCGCGAGAAGTTCAGCCGGCTGCACCGCTGGGTGGTACCGGCCAACGCCGACGGCTTGTGGTGCGGCCCGGGCGGCGAGCGGCTGCGCGTCGTGCAGCGCTACCAGCTGTTGCAGGCGCAGTGGCGCGTCGGTCCGCGGGAATGGGTGCTGCAGGGCCGGCTGGACGGCGTGCTGCTGCGGTTGCTGGGCAGCGAAGCCGGCCCGCTGGCCGGCCGCGTGGAGGGCGACCGCCTCAGCCTGGGCCGTGGCAGCGCGCCTGGGGTGGCGCTGCGCCGCAGTGCCGCTGCCGACTGCCCGGCGGCGGCCCGCTGAGACGTCGCGCCGCGTCAGTGCCCGATCGAGGGCACCACGTGCGGCAGGCTGTACTCGTGGCCGACCACGGCGCGTGCGTACAGGTAGTTCTCCAGCGCCCGCTCCGACAGCTCGTCCATCGCCACCTGGCCATGGTCGTCGCACGGGAAGGCCAGCGCCCGGCCTTGCTGGAACAGCGATTCGAAACGCAGCTGGTAGGCCGCATGCTCGCCCGACGGGCGGGTGGAGGCGTCTGAGGCTTTCATCACGAGGAACTCCGGCGATGCGGACGCCCCGTTTCGGGACGTCCCGTTGTTGCCCGACACCTTACCCAGCCGGCCCTCGCCGCACCATCGGCGCAGCGCCAGCCGCGGGCTCGGAAAGGCGCTGGGCGCGCTGTCGGGAAGGCACTGACAACACACGCCGCGCTCAAGTGCAGCCAGCGGCGGCCGATACCGAATCGAATCCCCTGCCGGGACCCAGCCGCCGCATGCCCCTCGTCGTCGCCCCGCACGCCCCAGGTCCCGCCCTTCCCGCCACACCGGACGTTCCCGCTTCGGCCGGCACCGCCCGGGCCGGCACGGCGGCGGCCCGCCGCACCGCCACCATCGAGCGCGAGATCGACGCCGCGCGCCAGCGTGGGCCGCTGCAGCACATCGACGTGCCGCCCTGCCCCGAACTGCTGGCGCGCCTGCAGGTCGCGATGGCGTCGGCCGAGCCCGACCTGAACGAGGTGGCGCGTGTGGCCAACGCCGACGTGGCCATGGCCGCCACGCTGATCCGCAACGCCAACGGCGCCTGGTGCGCCGTGGGCCCGCCGGTGGCCACGGCCGGGCAGGCGATGAACCGCCTGGGCCTGCGCCAGAGCGCGGCCATCATGGGCGGCTTCCTGGCGCGGCACGCCATTCCGGTGAATCACCCCATGCTCACCGGCTTCTGGGACCGCTCGACGCGCCGCGCACAGGCCATGGCGTGGATCGCCGGCCAGCTGCCTGGCCTGCCCGACGACCTGGCCTACAGCTACGGCCTGTTCTGCCACGTCGGGCTGCCGGTGCTGATGCAGAGCGTGCGCGGCTACGCCGGCACCCTGGTGGAAGCACAGGCACGCAAGGACCGCAGCTTCATCGAGACCGAGAACGCCAACCACCGCACCGACCACGCCGTGGTGGGTGCGCTCACCGCCCGCGTGTGGAAGCTGGCGCCCGCGGTGGTGGCCGCCATCCGGCTGCACCACAGCCTGGAGTCGCTGGGCAGTGACGACATCGAACCCGAGGTGCACAGCCTGGTGGCTGCCGGCCTGGTGGCCGACACCCTGGTGGCGCGCCTGAACGCTTGGGCGCCCGAGCCCGAATGGGCGCGTCACGGCGTGGCCGCCTGCCGCTGGCTGGGCGTGGGTGAGTCCGACCTCGAACAGTGGCAGGAGTCGCTGCCGGAAGGCACCGACGGCCCGTGAAGGGCCGGGGCTAGCATCGGCACACGATGCCGGCCACGACCCTGACCCCGCGCGCCTTCGCACTGCTGCTCGTCCTGGCCTGCCTGTTCGGCGGCAACCACGTGGCCGCGCGCTTCGCGTTCAACGACGGGGTGGACGTGGCCACGGCCGTCACCCTGCGCAGCGGCGGCACGGCACTGGTGGTGGGCCTGCTGGTCTGGCAGCAGCGTGTGGCCTGGTCGATGAGCGGCCGCCAGCGTCGCTTCCTGGGCTTGGTGTCGCTGCTGGTGGCGCTGCAGAGCCTGGCGCTGTACTCAGCGGTGGCGCGGCTGCCGGTGGCCCTGGCGCTGCTGGCGTTCAACACCTGGCCGATGTGGACCGCCGTCTGGTCACGTGTGCTGTACGGCCAACGGCCCGACCGCCGCACCGTGTTGGCCACGCCGGTGCTGCTGCTCGGGCTGGCGCTGGCGCTGGACGTGCTGGGCGCGGCGTCGGGCCTGGGCGCACGCGGGCAATGGCTGCAGATCGGCACCGGCGTGGCCTACGCCATGGTCGCCGCGGGCACCTTTGGCCTGGTGATGGTGCTGACCCAGCACGAGCTGGTCGCGCTCGACGGCCGGCTGCGCAGCGCCATCACGATGGGCGTGGTGGGTGTGCTGGCGCTGGCGGTCACGCCGCTGGTGGGCGGATTGCACCTGCCGCATTCGGCATCGGGCTGGTGGGGCCTGGTGATGCTGACCGTGCTGTACGGCACCGCCTTCACGCTGCTGTTCACGCTGCTGCCACGCCTGGGCGTGGTGGGCAGTTCGCCCATCCTGAACGTGGAACCGGTGGCCGCCATGGTGATGGCCTGGGCGCTGCTGGACCAGCGCATCGCACCCGTTCAGGTATTGGGCGCCCTGATCGTCGTGGGAACCGTGATGGCGTTGGGGCTGCGCAAGCGCGCCTGAGCTGGCGCGGCGCGCTACACGAAACGGAACCCGATCGTCCCCAGCGGGCCGTAGTCGGCGACGAAGGTGTCGCCGGCCCCGCCGTTGACCGGCCGCGTGAAGGAACCGGCCAGCACCACGTGGCCGGCTTCCAGGCGCTGGCCGTGCGGCGCGATCTTGTTGGCCAGCCAGGCCACGCCGGTGGCCGGGTGGTTC
>CAZBTD010000222.1:0-3218 GCA_964494815.1 uncultured Ferruginibacter sp.
TTTAATTCAAAAGCGATTATTGCATTGCTGGTTGGTATTCTTCCAAACATTCCCGGGTTTTTGTTGCAGATAAAACTGATTGCTGCTGATGCCTTCCCGGAATGGGTAAATCATTTATATAATTATGCATGGTTTGTGGGTTTTGCAGTAAGTGGAGTTGTTTATTATATTTTAATGAAACAGAAGAAATGACTATTTTGAATGTTAAATTTTAAATGTTGAATCGATAGCTTCATTTAAAATTCAAAATTCATCATTTAAAATAATAAAATGAGTGTTCTAATTAAAAACGGCCGTATTATCACTGCAGATGCAGATTACAATGCTGATATTTTTATTGAAGGTGAAACCATTTCTACCATCGGTAAGAATTTAAATGTAAAAGCAGATACAGTAATTGATGCTGCTGGCAAACTGGTAATGCCCGGCGGTATCGACCCTCATGTGCATTTGGATATGCCTTTCATGGGCACATTCAGCAGCGATAGTTATGAAACAGGCACCCGTGCTGCATTGCATGGTGGTACTACCATGGTGATTGATTTTATTCTGCAAACACAAGGCAAATCATTGCAACATGCATTGGATGACTGGAAGAGCAGGAGCGATAATAATTGTGTTGGCGATTACAGCTTTCACATGGCGGTAACTGATTTCAATGATGAAACAAAAAAAGAAATAAAAACTTTTATTGAGGATTACGGTATCACTTCCTTTAAAACATTCATGGCCTATAAAGGCGCCTTGATGATTGATGACAGGCAGATGATAGGGCTGATGGAAGAAGTAAAAAAATATGGAGGCTTGATTAATGTGCATGCAACCAATGGCGATATGATTGATTACCTTGTTCAGAAACATCGCAGCGAAGGAAAACTCTCTCCATTGTATCATTATCTCTCTCAACCCGAAGTTACCGAGGCAGAAGCAGCAGAGCGTTTTGTTGATATGGCTAACTATACTGGGTGCCCCGGTTATATTGTTCATCTTACATGCGAAGGTGCATTGAATGCTGTACGCAATGCAACAAGAAGAAACCAAAACATGTTTGTTGAAACTTGTATTCAATATTTAATTATTGATGCATCACTATATGAACAGGAAGATGGCGCTAAATGGGTAATGAGCCCTCCATTGAGGGAGAAAAAAGACCAGGCAACATTATGGGCAGGAATAAATCAAGGCATGGTACAAGTAGTTGCAACTGACCATTGCCCATTTATGTGGAAGCAAAAATTAATGGGCAAAGATGATTTCAGTAAAATACCAAACGGGCATCCTGCTATTGAAAACAGGATGGAATTATTATTTAGCGAAGGCGTAAGTAAAGGAAAAATCACCTTGAACAAATTTGTTGAAGTGGCATCAACCAATGCTGCAAAAATATTCGGCATGTTCCCACGCAAAGGAACCATTGCTGTTGGCAGCGATGCAGATATTATTCTTATTGACCCAAATGAAAAACATACCATCTCTGCAAAAACACATCACATGAATGTTGATTACAGTGGTTATGAAGGATGGGAATTGACAGGAAAAGTAAAAACAGTTTTATTAAGAGGACAAGTTGCGATTGATAATAACGAATGCAAACTGCAGAAAGGATATGGAAAGTTTATTAAGAGGAATAAAGTGAAACAAATAATTTGATTATTTTAAATGTTGAATTTTAAATGTTGAATGAAAGGCATTTAAAATTCAGCATTCAACATTCAAAATAATTTTTTACATGCCGAGAATAATTAAGTCAGGCCTTATACAAGTATCGCTTCCAATGACAGAAGGCGAAGGAACCATTCCTGAAATAATGGAGGCAATGGTGCAGAAGCACATTCCTTTTATTGAAGAAGCTGGAAGGCAAGGTGTGCAGATACTTTGTTTCCAGGAAATTTTCAATACGCCTTATTTCTGTCCCGGCCAGGATGCAAAATGGTATGCAAGTGCAGAAACTATTCCCGGCCCTACAACAGAACGCATGCAGGAATATGCAAAGAAATATAACATGGTAATCATTGTTCCCATTTATGAAAAAGAGCAATCTGGTGTGCTGTATAATTCTGCTGCGGTGATTGATGCTGATGGAACTTATCTCGGTAAGTATCGTAAAAATCATATTCCGCATACAGGTGGTTTCTGGGAAAAGTTTTTCTTTAAACCCGGCAACCTTGGTTACCCGGTGTTTCAAACAAAATATGCAAAGGTTGGTGTGTACATCTGTTACGACCGTCACTTTCCCGATGGTGCAAGATGTTTGGGTTTGAATGGCGCAGAGATTGTTTATAATCCATCCGCAACAACGGTTGGCCAGTCGCAATATTTATGGAAGTTGGAACAACCTGCACATGCAGTTGCGAATGGGTATTTCATGGGTTGCATTAATCGTGTTGGTACAGAAGCGCCCTGGAATCATGGAAAGTTCTATGGCACATCTTATTTTGTTGACCCACGTGGGCAGATATTCGCTTGTGCATCGGAAGACAAAGACGAATTGCTGGTGGCGGAATTTGATTTGGATATGATTGATGAAGTGAGAAGTAAGTGGCAGTTTTTCCGTGACAGAAGACCGGAGACATATAATGAAATTGTGAGATTGTAAAATTTATGTTGAATGTTGCATGGTAAATGTTGAATGAAGACAGAGAACAAAATATTAGAACTTACTTTTAATTTTTCGCTGGATATTATTCGGTTGTATAAAGTATTGCAGGAACAAAAGGAGTTTGTAATTTCAAAACAACTTTTACGTTATGCAACGAGTATAGGGGCTAATGTTGAAGAAGGGAATGCAGCTCAAACAAAACGAGATTTCATCACAAAAATGTCAATCGCTTCAAAAGAAGCAAGAGAAACAAAATATTGGTTAAGGCTTTTAGATAAAAGTCAAATTGTTCAGCATGAATATATTCATTACATAAGAGAAATAGACCACATAATAAACATACTTACAAAGATTGTAAAAACATCGCAGGAGAGTCTCGTTAATTAAAAAGGCTTCGTTCATTCAACATTCAAAATTTAACATTCAACATAATGATTACAAATAACCGTTTAACAGCAGAACAATACAAAGAAAACTTCAGCGACATTCATCCGCCGTTTGAAACGAAGGATGCTGCTCTGGTGGAAGCCAACCGTTGTTTGTTTTGTTATGATGCACCTTGCACTAAAAGTTGTCCTACAAGTATTGATGTGCCTAAGTTCATCAAGCAAATAACTAC
>CAZBTD010000223.1:0-3133 GCA_964494815.1 uncultured Ferruginibacter sp.
TGATGATGGCGAAGGTCATCTGGAAGGTGACGAAGACCGATTCCGGAATCGCGTAACTGAGGCTGTCGGCCTTGAGTCCGGACAGGAAGGCCTTGTCGAAGCCGCCGATGAAGCTGGCGAGGTTGACCACGCCCTTCTCCATGCCGGTGGTGTCAAACACCAGGCTATAGCCGTAGACGACCCAGAGCACGCTGATGAGGCCGGTGATGGCGAAACACTGCATCAGCACGCTGAGCACGTTCTTGGCGCGCACCATGCCGGCATAGAACAGGGCGAGGCCGGGAATGGTCATCAGCAATACGAGCGCCGTGGCCACGATCATCCAGGCGGTGTCGCCGCTGTTGAGGGTGGGCGGTGCGGCCAGTGCAAGGCCGGGCAGGCCGAACAACGTACAAAGCAGTGGAACCGACTTCATTCGAGTCATCGGGGCGTCTCCGTGGGGGGCGTCCCGAAGATGTTGCAGCGCAGCTTGAGTCGTTACTCAAACATTCAGTGTTCTAGTCGAAGACCCCTCGAGACGGGGTCTGGTCTCGTCCCGAATCCGCCCGTCACGGTTGTTGCGGTGCGGCAGCACGCCGTGGCGAAGGTGCCGCGTGTCACTCGAACCCATCCGTGAACAAGGTGCCGGTGATTTCCACGGCGCCCAGGTCACAGCTTGCACCTTGCGGCCGGGTGATGCCGCGTTGATCGGTGGCCGGCGCACCTGTGCATGACGCTGCGTCGATCACTGGGCTGCCTGCCTGCGGCAGCAGGGTGTGGGTCGGGCCGCCGTTGTTGGACAGCTCGCCAAGCAAAGGATTGGCATTGCTGCTCGGCGTGCCGTTCTGGGTGGCGGTGGCCCCCTGGGGGGTGTTGGTATTCAGAACACTGCCGATGAGGTTGTTGCCGGTGAAATTGAGTGTGGCGATGTTGCCGGTATTGGCCTCGTTATTGGCGTTAGGGCCATCGAGCAGCGCGGCGATGTTCACCACATCGTGGCTCGTCATTTCGGCGCCCACGTCATCGGTGGCCACGGTGCCGGCGATGATGCTGCTTTCGATGCTCAGTGCTGCGAGGCTGGCCGTGCCGTCTTCGATCTTGTTGCCGCAGGCCAGCGAGTACACCGTGGCATTGCCGGTGCCCTTCGTTGGAATGCCATTCTTGCTGTGGCGAACGCTGTTGTTCGCGAGCGTCGAATAGCGGATGTGCACCGTGCCATTGAGGTTGAAGATTGCCGCACCCAGGCCGCTGCCATCGTCGCCGGCAGTCCGGCCTCCCTCCGCCAGATTGGCAGTGGCCGTAACATTGACCAGATTCAGCGTGCCGCGATGATTGAAGACCGCGCCGCCCATGCCTGCGCCACCGCCGCCAAAGGCGATGTTGCTGCTGATCACGCCTCTGCCACCGCCGAAGCCGCCTAGGCCGTAGCCGTAGTTGGACATGCTGTCGCTGTCGCGCTGGACGCCGCCGCCGCCACCAAAGCCGCCGAAGCCGGCTAATCGGTTGTAGCCGGTGAAGGAACCGCCACCGCCACCGAAACCGCCGCCGCCGCCGCCGCCGCCGACGTTGCTGAAGCCGCCGCCGCCGCCGATACCGCCGCCGCCGCCGCCGCCCAATTGTCCTGCATAGATGCCTCCACCGCCGCCGCCATCGCCAAGTCTCGCGCCGGCTGCAAACAGGTCGCCGATTCCACCCAAGCCACCCAGGCCGCCGCCGTTGCCGCCGCTGAAACCCGCCGCATTCACGCCGGGAGCAGCAAAACCGCCGCCGCCGCCCCCACCACCGCCGTTCCCGCTGTTGCTCCCGCCCAAGCCGAATCCGCCGCTGCCACTACCGCCGTCGGCGCCGCCGTATCCCGATCCCGGCGCCCACGTCCCACCAAAACCCGCACTTTGAGTGCCCACCGCATCTTGGCCCATGCCTCCGCCAGACACTGCGTAGTTGATGCCGATGGTGCCCGTCCAGCTACCGCCACGCGCCGTGTTTCCCGCCAGCGTCACCGCGTTCAGAGTCACCATGCCCTGATTGAATACCGCGCCACCCATGCCGGCACCGCCACCACCAGCATCACTATTCCCACCCTTGGCCACGCCACCGCTCAGGGTCAGCTTGTGCAAGGTCAGGTTGCCCAGCGGCAGTTGGCCGATCAGGCCACCCGAGACGTAGAAAAACCGGAACGCATCCGCCGCCGTCGGGGTCGGGTCGCCGACGTGCGAGGCCTGCAGCACCGTGCCGCTGCTCGCATTGCCCTCGATCACGACGGTCGATTGAATCGGCGGCAGCGCGTTGGGGCCGTACCAGTTGTTGTCCGCACCGGTGAAGGTGATCGTGCCGGATGGCAATTGGATCGTGTTCGCCCCCAGGGTGGCGCCGGCGCATGCGCCACTGCCCGCCGTCGAAAAAAACATCGTGTAGGACGCATTCGGATTGACGCTGTTGGCGCGGTTGATCGCCTGCGCCAAGGTGCAGGTGGTCGGGCCTGAGGCACCGGTGTGCGTCACCGTGATCGTGCCCGCGTGCGCGCTTGTGCACGTGAGGGTCAGGCTGCTGACGACGCTGATTGAACGCAAGCTGGTCATGGTTTTCCGTTTCATTGGGTGAATCTCCTATTGATCAACTTCGATGAGCTCGCGATCTTCGATTCGCATGTCTGCGCTCGCTCCGCGCTGCGCGTCTCGAAGTTGGCCATGCGGCTTGAATGTTGCGCGTCGATGCTGAACTTGTCGCGCCAACGCCCGGAATCGTTACAGCAACCAGTATCGAGCGCGATTCACCCAAAGGGCTATCGATCAATGAAAACAGAAAGAAAACTCTGGTCGTTGGGCCAGACGAGGTGATGCCGCGCATGGCGCGTCAGAATGTGTGCTCACTCAAGCACGTTCGCGAACAGCTGAACACGCGACTCAAATTCTGCGCGTCGATGGTGAGTTTGTCGGCGCCGGGGCCTGGAATGATGAACCCGCCGAGGATCAGCAGCGGTCGACCTTGGATGGTATCGATTAGCGTGGTGAGGGCGGGGTAGCTCAGGGAGGAGCGCTGAGTCTATGGCGCGTTGCCGGAACGCAGGATCACGCCGACTCGAAGCGGTTCGCGTCGCGGTTCTTGCGGACTTTGAGCGGATCCCAGATGCGGCCGTTCATGGCCACGTAGACGC
>CAZBTD010000224.1:0-3086 GCA_964494815.1 uncultured Ferruginibacter sp.
AGCGCGGTCGTCAAGCCGTACATGAAGACGCTGCTGCGCGAGATCGGCAGCGAGCTGGCCGAGGTGCCCAACTACCTGACGCTGGAGGGCCATACCGACGCCCAGCCCTTCGGCGGCGGCGACCGCGGCTACAGCAACTGGGAGCTGTCGGCCGACCGCGCCAACGCGTCGCGGCGCGAACTGATGACGGGCGATCTGCCGGAGAACCGCCTGCTGCGTGTGCAAGGCCTGGCGGCGAGCTCGCCCTTCGACCGCAAGGACCCGTTGTCGCCGGCCAACCGGCGCATCAGCATCATCGTGATGAACCGCGAGGCCGAAGACCGCTTCTTCCGCACCGCACCCGGCGTCGTGGAGGCCGAGGAGCCCGCCGACGTGCAGGCGATGGCGTCTCCTCAAGTCGCCCCGTCCACAGGCCGATAACCCCGCTGAAACCACCGCCCGAGGCCCCCGATGAGCAACCCCACCGAGATGAAGTTCCTGATCGTCGACGACTTCTCCACCATGCGCCGCATCATCCGCGGCCTGCTCAAGGAGATGGGCTGCAACAACGCCGAGGAGGCCGAGGACGGCGCGGTGGCGCTGGCCAAGCTGAAGAGCGCGAAGTTCGACTTCGTGGTCTCCGACATCAACATGCCCCACATGAACGGCTTCGAGCTGCTCAGGGCGATCAAGGCCGACGACGGGCTGAAGTCTCTGCCGGTGCTGATGGTCACGGCCGAGGCGCGCAAGGAGGACATCGTGATGGCGGCGCAGAGCGGTGCTTCCGGCTACATCGTCAAGCCCTTCACGAAGGCGACGCTGGAGGAGAAGGTTCAGAAGATCATGCAGAAGCTGGCCGCCACGGCCTGAGCGCAGGGAGCCACATCATGAAGATGGACAGTGCGCAAGACCTGCTGCAGCGCGACGACGGCAGCCTGGCCACGGCACCGGCGCCGGCGGCCTCGCAGCAGGAGATCTTCCTGCAGCTCGGTGCGATCACGCGGCTGCTGCACGACACCTTGCAGCAGCTGGGCGTGATGCCCAAGCTGCAGACCGCCGCCGAAGGCCTGCCCGATGCACGCAGCCGGCTCAGCTACATCGCCAGCACGACGGCGGCGGCGGCGGAGAAGGTGCTCAACTCGGTGGACAGCGCCAAGGCCGAGCACCAGCAGATCAGCCAGCAGACGCGTGCCCTGGCCGCCTCGCTGACCGCCGACCCGGTGCGCGCGGTGGCCTCCGGGGCGGTCTACAACTTCGTCGCCGATGTCGACCGCCGCACCGCCGCCATCGATCAGCACCTGACCGACATCATGCTGGCGCAGGACTTCCACGACCTCACCGGGCAGGTGGTGGCCAAGGTGGTCGCGCTGGCCGGCGACCTCGAGGACAGCCTGCTCAAGCTGCTGGTCCAGGTGGTGCCGCCCGAGCAGCGCGAAAAGGTCGACCCGGCCATGCTGCACGGACCGGTGGTCAACCCCGAGGGCCGAACCGACGTGGTGGCCAACCAGGGCGAGGTCGACGACCTGCTCGCCAGCCTGGGGTTCTGAAGCCCGCGGCGCCGCGCCGCGCCGGCTCGTCGGCAAGGGCGCCCGGCCGGTTCCCGCCGGCTCCGTGACGGTAGGCTGAACACTCCCCGCTTCCGGCCGCTTATCCGCCGCCTCTGGATCGGGGTGGCAGGCACCATGGCAGGGCTCGAGAGAGCGCACAGACTGCCATGGCCGAATCCGCACAGGACCGCAACCTACCCGCCTCGGCGCGCAAGATCAGCAAGGCGCGCGGCGAGGGCCAGGTCGCGCGTTCGCGCGAGCTGGCGCACTTCGCGGCCTTCGCGATGGCCGGCAGCCTGATCGTCGGTTTCGGGCCGCAGGCGGCGGCGGCGCTGCGCCAGCTGCTGGGCAGTGGCCTGCGCTTCGACGCCGCCTCGCTGGCCGACGAAGGCCAGATGCTCGCTCAGCTGGGCACGCTGGTCTGGCGCACGCTGCCGCTGGTCGCCGGCTTCGGCGCGGCGATGATGCTGGCGGCCCTGGCCTCGGGCCTGCTGGCCGGTGGCTGGAACTTCACGCTCAAGCCGCTGCAGCCCAGGCTGGACAAGCTCGACCCGTTTGCCGGCCTGGGCCGCATCGTGTCCCGCCAGCAGCTGGGCGAGACGCTGAAGGCGGTCGGCCTGGCCATCGTGCTGCTGACCATAGGCGCGCTGTACCTGCGCGCCCGCCTGCCGCAGTTCGCCGAGCTGGCCGGCCTGAGCGCCGACCATGCCCTGGCCACCACCGTGGCGCTGCTGCGCAACGGCCTGCTGCTGCTGCTGCTGGCCGTGGCGGCGATGGCGCTCGTCGACGTGCCCCTGCAGCGCCAGCTGCTGCTGGGGCGGCTGAAGATGAGCCACGACGAGGTCAAGAAGGAGATGAAGGACGTCGAGGGCAACGTCGAGGTCAAGGCCAAGGTGCGCGCGCGCATGCGCGAGATGGCCTCGCGCCGCATGCTGGCGGCGGTGCCGCAGGCCGACCTGGTGGTCATGAACCCCACGCACTATGCGGTGGCACTGAAGTACGAGGAGGCGACGATGTCCGCCCCGCGCGTGGTCGCCAAGGGCGCCGACCTGCTGGCCCTGCGCATCCGCGACATCGCGGCCGAGGCCAAGGTGCCGGTGCTGCAGATGCCGCCGCTGGCGCGAGCGCTGTACGCGCACACCGAGGTCGACCAGGAGATCCCGGCCGCGCTGTTCGGTGCCGTCGCGCAGGTGCTGGCCTGGGTGTACCAGCTGCACGCCGTGGTGGCCCGGGGCGGCGACGCACCGCCGCCGCCCTCCGTGCAGGTGCCGCCCGAGTTCGATCCGGCGGCGCGCGGCCGCGGCGCTGGAAGGGCCGAGGCATGAACGGCGCACTGGCCACGCTGCAGCACCTGCTCGGGCGGCATGCGACCGCCATGAGCTCGCTGACCGTGCCCGCCTTCGTGGTGCTGATGCTCACCATGATGGTGCTGCCGCTGCCCTCGTTCGTGCTGGACCTGCTGTTCACGCTGAACATCGCGCTGGCGCTGATGGTGATGATGGTCTCGGCGCAGATGGTCAAGCCGCTGGACTTCGCCGCCTTCCCGACGGTGCTGCTGGT
>CAZBTD010000225.1:0-3033 GCA_964494815.1 uncultured Ferruginibacter sp.
AGTCGCTAAAGGCCAGCGACGTGAAGAGCCTGCTTCGCTCTGCTAGTGGCGGCAAGGTTCATCTCGCGGGCAAAGATCCGCTCCGGGGTTCGAAGCGCGACCAGATGGGAACTGGTCCCGAAGCTGGCGCGATGCACGTCGGCAACGCAGTGCAAGCTGGCGTCACCAAGCCGCCTCAGCACCACGTCCTCCCTCAAGAGCAACGCGCGTGGTTCACGGCAAGAGGTGTGAACGTCGACGCCTACTGTGTGAACGTCGATCAGGCACAGCACGAGGCCATCCACAAGATGGACTGGAACGGCAAACTGATGGCCGCGATGAAGGAACGAGAGGGGCTAAAGAAGGGAGCGAAACTCTCCAAGGGAGAGATCGAAGAAGTTGCGCGCGCGGTGATGGCGCAGTTCAAGATTGGGGGACTGCCTTTCGTGCAGTACGGGAGTGAAAGGCCGTGAGCCGAGTTGGTCAGAAGCTGAAGCAGAACGGCGCAATCAGCATGCGAGCATGGCTAGCGCAGCGGTCTTCATCGACGTACGAGCAGCTTGCGGCGGAGCTTGGCCCCGAGGTCATGCCGATCGAGGTAGCCGACGAACAGCTCCGCGAGGCACTACGGATCGGCGCCGATGCCTACCGCGAGGCGGCGCGAGACGTCCTGCGCCGCTACATGATCTCGATACTGACGAGAGGTTGGAACCGTACCGAAGGGACGAATGGAGTGGAGTCGACGAACACGATCCCGTTCGCGCTGTGGGCCGCCGCGCTCTCAGGCGTCAAGGCCCAGCCCGACGGAGCTTCTCTGACGATGGTTGCTGCGCTTGAGCGGAGCGCCGCGCCCGGGTGGATTCCGAAATCAGCAGATGACTCCACCCTCCTTGGGGCTTTCGAGCAGGCCTGGCCTTCCGATTGACTCCGTTGGCAGCGAATGCCGCCCCTCGCTCTGCTCGCCAGTCGTAGCCATCTGCAAGTTCCCGATCCCAAGGAGAGGCTGCCCATGAGTCTCATCCGCGATCCAAATCTCCGACTCACCCTCCTGCAGGCGATGTGGAACGAGGGGCTCGCTCCGAAGTTCGACAAGCCCGCCTTCTATCGAAACCAGCTCAGCAGAGAGTACGACCCAGCCTCGCCAGAGCACGAGGAGCTCAACGTCGAGGTCCGTGACGCACTGATTGCTACGGACTTGCCGGAGGACAGTCTCGCGCGACTCAAGCGCGTCGACTGGGACGGCAGCGAAGAGATTTTTCACCTCATTTGGGAGTTCCCGTCGGACGTTGGCGACACCTTTTTCGTCAAGAGCCTCTCCGGGATCGAGGCGTGCAAGAATCTCGGCGCGTTGCAGTTCTTCGCGGGTCTGAAGACGACCAACCTCAGCCCCATCGCTTCGCTGGCCGAGCTGACGACACTCCGGCTCCAAGGACCGCAGCGGCAAACGGACATCACGCCGCTCCTCGGGCTTCCGAAGCTGAAGCTCGTCGATGTTCCCGTCGAGGACAATGAGAGCTGCGCGGATGTGGTGGCACAGCTTAGGGCAAAGGGAGTGCAAGTCTCCGGAGGCTGAGTGCGGTCGTCAATTCTCGTCAGAATGTGTCGCTCGACTCCGCTATTCTCCCCCGAATGTCCTCGCCGCCTCGAACGCTCCGAGCCTCCCTCGCGATCGCGTTGCTGGGCGGGCTCGTCGGTTGGCTCTGGGATCCCGTTCCGGAAGTGCCTCGTACTCTCGTCGTCGAGCTGAGCGGACAGCCGCAGGACACCTGCGAGCTTTTCTATGCGCCCGACGCCATCTTTGTCGCAGAGAAGCGCATCACCCGTCCCTACGGATCGAGAGCAGTTCTCACGTTTCCCCTCCCTCGGGACGCTTTGGCGCTGCGCCTCGACCCAGGCTCAAGCCCGAACATCTATCGGATCCACGCCGTCGCACTGACGGTGGGCAGCGGAGTCTTCTCACAAACGACGACGTGGAAGGGCAGGGCGCTGGCCGACATCGCGCACGCGCCGAGCAGCGCGACGCTCAAGCTCGAAGGGGATGACCTCGCTGTCTACAGCCAGGGACTCGATCCCTTCTTCCAGCTCCGCGTCGCTGCGCCTGGCTGGACTGGCATGCTGCCCGCAATTCCCCGGATGCTCTTCGGGGTTCTTGGTGGATTGCTCCTAGGGCTCTTGCTCGCCCGGACCAAGCTCCTCGACCTCACCGACGAGCGGTTTGCGACCTTGCTACGCTGGTTGCTGATCCCATTTGCCCTCGCTGCCATTGCGCCCTTCCTGTGGACGCGGTTTCCGCCACTCATCGACTCGGGGCTCCACGCCGCTGCGGCTGCGGTGTGGCACCACATTCGCGATCCCGAATGGCACTTTCGCGAGTACTACCAGCTCTCCGTCGGCTTGGCGCCTTACGCCGCCTACTACGGCGCGGTTCATCTCCTCGGCTATCTCGTCGGAGTAGAGCCGGCGGCGCGAATCTTCGTCTTTGCCGCTGCGCTTGGAGTTCCTGCGCTGTCGTGGCTGCTCTTGCGCGAGCTCGACCGTCCGAGGACGACGGCCGTGTTGTCGTTCGCGCTGATCTACACGTTCAGCTTCAACTCCGGCTTCATCGCGTTCTGCGTCGGAGTGAACCTGGCCCTCGCGGGTTGGATACTGTTCTTGCGAACGCTCAAGCAACCAACCCCTGGGCGATGGTTGCTTGGCGCGATGCTGGGCGTCACGACGTACTTCTTTCACATTCTCGCGTGGGGGATCTGGGGCGCCGGCATGCTCCTCTTCGGCGCTCTGGCGCTTCGAGAACGTGGCTGGCGACGCGTCTTCATGCCGTGGCTTGCGGCTGTGCCCAGTGTCGTCGCGGGGGCCTGGGTGACGATGCGCGGAACCAAGCTGCACATGGGCAATGTTGGCGCGCTGCACTTCAAGCACACGGACTGGCGCTACGACTTGTCGCAGTTCTTCGAGTGGACGTGGGACGCGTGTACGAACGATGCGTCCAAGACGGTTGGGACGGTTTTTACGCTCGCTGCGACGCTGCTTGCGCTGGTCGGGTTGCGACGGCTG
>CAZBTD010000226.1:0-3032 GCA_964494815.1 uncultured Ferruginibacter sp.
ATAAAACTTCCTGTACCGATAATATTATTCCCTGCATCACGTATCCGTAAATAATAAATGCCTGCCGCCCAGTTGGTGCCTGCGTACAATTGCAATTTATTCGTCTTTGCTGTGGCAATTACTTTTTGAGATTGTATTACAATACCACTTGCATTTAAAACCTGCAGCACATAATTACTTCCCTTTTTTGCAGTAAAGGAAGTGGAGAAGGCATTCCCTTTTGTAACCGGGTTGGGTGTTATTTTTAAATTATTTATTGGTGGTGCGATAATGTTCTTGTCGCCGGCTGATTTCTTTTTTTCAACTGCATCTTTTACAGCAGCCTTTTCATTCTTCTTTTTTGTGGTGATAATTATAACTCCAGCATAAGCAGGCGATCCATAAAGGGCTGTTGCAGATACGTCTTTTAAAATATTTACACTTACTATGTCGGCTGGTTCTACATTGCTTATCGCTTGTTTATCAGCTGGTACTCCATCAATAATAAATAACGGTTCATCGCTGATTGTACTTACACTGCCCATTATTATTCTCGTTGGTTTTTGCACCTCTTCCTTTTGCAGAAAAACATATTTTGTTTCTTTTCTTTCATTAAAGTTGAATCCTTTTATGTGCAATACAGAATCTTTGTAACCTTCTGCTGATATTGTTATTGTATAGTTTGCAGTTTCTTTAATGCGTCTCAGTTTATAAATTCCTTTCTTGTTGGTAATTGACCTTTTTGTTTTAGCAATAGCATCATTTTCAATACTGATGGATGCTTTTACAGGCAGGCTTGTTTTATTGTCCTTTACTTCAATTACAGCTACATGGGTAGGAATGGGTGAAGGTGAATAGTCATTATCATAACTTATAGCGCCAACCATCACAACTTCACCAAGTTTTGCTTCATTTAATGTACAGTCATTACTGAATGCATTGTGAACTATTATATCTTTTGAAATGTATCCAACGGCACTCACTTTCAATATTTCTTTAGTTGTTACATTTTTTAAGTGATACACACCTTCCTGGTTCGTTAATGTACCAGTTTTAGTTCCGGTAATCATTATTGTGGCGCCATTCACAGGTTTACCTTCGGCATCTGTTACCTTTCCCGAAATATCAAAAAGTGGACCTTTTACTACTCCACAGCCGATCCTGCCCTCGAGCATTTTATTAATATCATTTCCATACACTTGTTCTATGGGTTGCTTTGGCAATGTTGCTTGCCCTTTGCCTATATTTCCTTTAAACAACAACAGGAACAGCATCATAAAATAATTCCAATACCACATCATTTTCTTTTTGCTGTACACAGGTTTTGTAATATCACGGTTTAGCTGGTCTGCATACATGTGGCCACAAACCTTTTCGTTTTTTTTGTTGATAAAATAATGCAGTACTTCTGTATCATTCATAGCAGTAAAGTCAACGACTTCTTTGGCGCAGGTATTGCAATAGCGGCCTTGTTCAGTCGGTGTCATGTGCTGCCAGTTTTGATGGCAGGGCTCATTGATAGTGAGTTTTAGTTTTGGTTGCATAGCAGTTGGTTTACCTGCTGGATGCAGGTACTTTTATTTTTGCACATCAACGAGTCAAAATATTTTAACTCAATTATAATTTTCATTTTCCATAAGCGGTATTTTCATTATCAAAACATCAATTACTTTGCAGGAGCTTCAACTCCGTTTTACTGTATAGCCATTTGTTCATTTTAAACTAAGCGTATGAAGCGTTTCATCCTGTTGTACTGTTTTTGTGCCATCAAAATCTTAGCTGTGGCGCAATCTGTAGATTGCAATTTTCAGGCACCTGTTATTACCCTCGACTTTGGCGACGATCGTAACCCTCATGATCTCTCACTTTCGCATTTAAAAAATTATTACAAAAGGGTTTCAGGTATTTGCCCTGATGATGGCCATTTTTCTTTTGCCTCTTACACTGGCGGCTGTTTTTTTGATAACTGGATATCATTTAATAAAGATCATACTCCAGGCAGTACAAGAGGAAGAATGATGATAGTGAATGCATCTTATCAACCAGCTACTTTTTTTGCGCTGGCGCTTAGCGGCCTTAAGCCCAATACAAGGTACGAGCTGTCTGCATGGTTTGTAAATGTGTGTAAGAGAGGAGAAGGTTGCTATCCTACACCACCTGAGATACGCATGACAGTGTGGGCAGACGGTAAAGTAATTTCAAAACTGTATAGCGGTGCTATCAATCCTACTGGCACAGATACATGGATAAGAGGTGCCGGTATTTTTATGACACCGCCAGCTTTTTCAGGCATCTCCATTACGATGGACGATATCACTGAAGGCGGTTGCGGAAACGATTTTGCAATGGATGATGTGGAAGTAAGGGAATGTAAAATTATTGAACCCGTAAAGCCGCCTGCACCAAAGCCACAGCCTGTTGTATTGCGTAAGCCTGAGGTAAAGGAAAAGCCTGTGAGGCCCATAATAAAAAATGATTCGCCACCAGCAGTAGTAAAAACTAAAGTTGATACCAAAGCAATGCCTGTTATTAAAAACGAAAAACCGGCTGGTGTAGTTAGTACAGTGAAACCCGTTTCGACTACTGTGCCTGTGCCGGATGTAATTAAAACAAGAGACAATCCTGTGATAAAGAAAATAGAAACAATGGAGAGTGAGATTACTGTGGAACTATATGATAATGGTGAAATAGATGGCGATACCGTTACTATTTATCACAATAATAAAATGTTGGTGTCTCATGCAGGGCTAAGTACAAAACCTGTAACAGTAAAAATAAAAGTGGACAGTAATAACCCTCACCACGAACTGGTGATGGTGGCTGATAACCTTGGAAGTATTCCGCCAAATACATCCTTGATGGTAATAACAACCAAGTACAAGCGGCACGAAGTATTTATTTCTTCTTCTGAGCAAAAGAATGCAAAAGTGGTGATTGATTTACAAAGCCAGTAAGTATGCCAACTCACCGGCAATCAACAATATTTTTTGAAAATCAATAAGCGGAAGCAACAACCAATCGGGGTTATAGTAATGCAACATCATAATTGTTAA
>CAZBTD010000227.1:0-3026 GCA_964494815.1 uncultured Ferruginibacter sp.
GTCGGCAAGCGCGGCGCGGCCATCATCGAGGCGCGTGGCCTGTCCTCGGCCGCTTCGGCCGCCAATGCCGCGATCGACCACATGCGCGACTGGGCGCTCGGTTCCCGAGGCGACTGGGTGACCATGGGCGTGCCGAGCAATGGCGAATACGGCATTCCCAAGGACGTGATGTTCGGCTACCCGGTGGTCACCGAGGGTGGCCGCTACACCATCGTCGAGGGCCTGCCGATCGACGAGTTCAGCCGCACCTGCATCGACAAGACGCTGGCCGAACTGCTGGGCGAGCAGGACGGCGTGAAGCACCTGCTGTAGCCGGGCACGCACACCTTGCCCTCGGGGGTGGGGCAAGTCCGGTCCGCCTGGCCACGCGCTTGCCGCTATGCTGGACGACTCGCCTGCCCGGCATGACCGCAACGGTCCTGAGCGGCGGGCCGAGCCACTTCGACCGGAGACACCGATGCGTCATGCCCCCGCCCGCCGCCGTTGGCTGCGAACCCTGGCGATTGCCCTGCCGCTGGCCATGCTGGGGTCTGCCGGCCATGCCCAGGGCTCGTGGCCCAGCCGCCAGGTGACGATCGTGGTCCCCTTCGCCCCGGGAGGCAGCACCGACGTCGTCGCCCGCATGCTGGCGCAGAAGTTCGGCGAGATGTGGGGCCAGACGGTGGTGGTCGAGAACCGCGCCGGTGCCGGCGGCAACATCGGTGCGGCGGCGGTCGCCAAGGCCACCGACGGCCACACCCTGCTGATGGCCTCGGGCAGCATCCTGACCGTCAACCCGCACCTCTATGCGACGCTGCCCTTCGACCCCAAGAAGGATTTCGCTGCCATCACCAACGTCGCCACCGGCCCGATGGTGGTTGCCGTGCCGCCACAGAGCGAGGTGCGAACCCTGGAGGGCCTGGTCGCCAAGGCCAAGGCCAGCCCCGGGAAGGTGAACTTCGGGTCGGCCGGCCCAGGCAGCCAGGTCCACATGGCTTCGGAACGGCTGGCGGTGACGCTGGGCGTGGACCTGACCCATATCCCCTACAAGGGCGAGTCGGCCGCGCTGACCGACTTGATGGCGGGTCAGGTCGACGTGGTCGTCGGCAACATCGGCGCGGCGACGCCGCTGGTCACTGGCGGCAAGCTGCGGGCGCTGGCCGTGACCAGCGCCACGCGCACGAGGATGCTGCCCGAGGTACCGACCGTCGCGGAGAGCGGTTATCCCGGGTTCGAGAACTCGGGCTGGTTCGGCCTGCTGGCACCGGCCGGCACGCCGCAGGCGGCGATCGACCGCGTGCACAAGGACACCGTGGCGGTGCTGGCCATGCCTGACGTGGTGGGTCGCCTGCAGGGCCTGGGCATGCAGGGCGTCGGCAATGCACCGTCGGCACTGGCCGCGGCGATCGATGCCGAGTCGAAGGTCTGGGCAGAAGTCGTGAAGGCAAGGCGCCTGAAGGCGAACTGAGTCCGGTCGCCGGCCGGTCGTTTGCCTTGATCGACTTGCCCTGGCCGGCGCTGGCCATGGTGGCCGGTGCACTCTTTCTGGCCTACGGTGTCTTCGGGTTCGCCGGGTTCGGTGCCGGCATTGTCGGACTGCCGCTGATCGTCCATGTGCTTCCCCTGCGGCAGGCGATCCCGGTGGTGTTGCTGCTGGACCTTTCGTTCTCGCTGCTGCTGGGCTCGCGCAACTGGCGTTCGGTGGACAAGCGCGAGTTGCTGCGCCTGGTGCCCTTCCTGGCCATCGGCATGGCCATCGGCGTGGGGGCGCTGTCGCGGGCGCCCGAAGCCGCGCTGGTCGGCGTGCTCGGCGGCTTCGTGGTCGCCAACGCGCTGTGGTCGCTGTTCGGGCGGTCGCGGGCCACACCGGTGTCGACCGGCTGGGCTGCGCCGGCGGGCACCGTCGGCGGTACCTTCTCGGCCATGTTCGGGACCGGCGGGCCGATCTACACGCTGTACCTGGCGCGCCGCATTGCCGAGCCGGCTCGGCTGCGCGCCAGCGTCGCCGCGCTCATCTTCGGGACGGCCCTGACGCGGGCCACATTGCTGGCCGGCAGCGGCCTGTTCGCGCCGGCCGGGCTGTTCGGGCTGGCGGCCATGCTGCTGCCTTGCGCCGGGCTGGGCTTCGTGGTCGGCAGCCGCCTGCACAAGGTGGTGTCGCCGGCGCGCTTCCGGCAGGCCATCTGGAGCTTGCTGCTGGTCAGCGGCGGCAGCCTGCTCTGGCGCGCGATCGCCTGACGGAGGCGCATTCGCACATCCGCCCGCCGGGGGGGTGCCCGGGCGGCCGGCGCTTGCAGCGCGCAGCCGGTGCGGCCCGGCGCGCCGCCGCCCGCGATCAGATCGTCAGCACCGTGGAGCCGGTGGTCTTGCGCGATTCCAGCGCCCGGTGCGCTTCGGCCACGTCGGCGAGCGCGAAACGCTGGTCGATGCGGATGCGCACCTGGCCACTCTGCACGACGGCGAACAGCTCGTCGGCCATGCGCTGGGTCGCCTCGCGCGACGCGATGTGGGTGAACAGGGTGGCGCGTGTCAGGTACAGCGAGCCCTTGGTGCCGAGGATGCCGGGTGCGAACGGTGGCACCGGTCCGGACGCGTTGCCAAAGCTGGCCAGCAGGCCGAAGGGCCGCAGGCAGTTCAGGCTGCCCTCGAAGGTGTCCTTGCCGATCGAGTCGTAGACCACCTTGACACCCTGCCCGCCGGTGATCTCGCGCACGCGTTCGACGAAGTCCTCGCGCGTGTAGTCGATCACGTGCGCAGCGCCGTGCGCCAGCGCCAGTGCGCACTTGGCCTGGCCGCCGGCAGTGCCGATCAGCTGCAGGCCCAGCGCGCGCGCCCATTGGCAGGCGATCAGTCCGACACCCCCCGCCGCGGCGTGGAACAGCACGGCGTCGCCCGCTTGCAGGCCCTCCACGGGCAGCGTCTTCTTCAGCAGGTACTGCGCCGTCAGGCCCTTGAGCATCATGGCAGCCGCGGTGTCGAAGCCGTTGTCACCTGGCAGTCGCACCACGTTGCGCGCCGGCATCACGCGCTGCTCGCTGTAGCTGCCG
>CAZBTD010000228.1:0-2897 GCA_964494815.1 uncultured Ferruginibacter sp.
GATTGATAATGGTTTTCTTGACATTAAAGAAACAAGCTAATATAAAACGGAACGTATACATGATGATATAATGAAATATCAACTTGCGAGTAGCAGTTTTAGCAGGGAAAACAGTAAATAAAATTAAACCACATAATGTAATTAATAATGAGCCAACTAAAAATCCTGCAAATCCAACAATAGTAATGAAGATATATTTAGCCGAATATGGTAATAATCCTCTTTTCCTTCTGTTTAAAATCATCCAATTAAATAGCAGTGGCTGAACAATAAATGAAATAAACACTACGCAAACCATTCCTATCAACGTAATTAAAGCAATGGATTGCAAGGCCGGATGTTTAGCAAATACCATTACTCCTATTCCTATAATTGTAATCAGGGCTGATAACAAAATAGATGATTTAAAAGAATCCAAATTCTTTTTACCGAACTTATATTCGTTCAGTAAACCATCCATAATAAAAATACTATAATCATCTCCTAAACCAAAAATGAAAGTTGAAATGATAATGTTAATGATGTTAAACTTAATACCAAACAGTGCCATAATTCCTAAAATCCATAACCATGAAATAAGCATTGGTAAAAAGTTAATGACTGCCAATTCAATGCGTCCATGATTTAAGAGCATGAAACCAAACACCAAAATGGAAGTTAACAATAGAATTGTATTAAAATCAGAACTTATAATATCAACAAACTTGCTTGTTAAATTTTGTTTATCAAACACTACGATATTTGGTTCTGATTCGAAGGCTTGATAAATTTTCTCTCTGTTTTCAGCATCTACCTTTACATGATTAATAATAGATGGTTTTCCATCTACTTTCCCTATCCATTCTTTAAACAAATATTTATTTAAAGAATCAGAATCTGATTGAGAAAGTCCTTCGGGACGTTTATCTAATAAATCATAAAACGATTGAAAGGCTGATTCCTTGAATTTATATTTTGCTCCTTCTGCTATTAATAGTTTTTTTATACTATCTTTTTTAGGTTGAGTAAAAAAATTATTCCATCTGTTAATCCTAGCCTGTTGTTCTTTATCAGACATAAACAAAGCATTAACCGAAGAGTATTTTTTTATTATCCCTTGCTGTTTTAAAGCTTCTAATTTTTCGGAAACAATCGTATTATTATCTAAAGCCTCGTTTAAATCCTTTCCATTACTAAATATATATACTGAACGGGCTGCAAAATTATTGACTTCATCTAGATGTTTTTCAGCATCACGAGTTTCCTTGGTCATGAAACTCATTTTATTCATGTCGCTTTCAAACTTAACATCACCTGCAAAAAAAGTAAATAGTAAAGTCAATAAAAATGCTGTAATAACAATAACTCTATTTTTATCAAAACGATATGCAGTGAACTTATCAATAAAAGAGTGATTAGTAGATTCATCTTCCGAAACAACTTTTTCTTTTCTAAAGCTAAATTTCAAAAGTTGAGGGAGAACAAATATTGAGAACAACATTGCTCCAATTAAAGAAAAGGCTGCAAATAAACCAAAATCATGAAGCGCCTCTGATTTTGCAAATAATAAACTTAAAAAAGCGCCAACAGTTGTTGTGCAACCAATTAACATTGGAAATGTTAGATCCTGCAATACGGTTTTTACATCTCTGGTATGTTTATAATGTGTAAAAAAATGTAATGAATAGTTAATGGCAATTCCTAAAACCACAGCACCTGCACCTATGGCTATTGCAGAAACTACTCCTTTAAACAAGAACAGAAAACTCAAAGAAAAAACCATTCCGAAACCTACCGGAAACAAAATAAAAATTGTAACCAATGGATTTCTAAAATAGATACCAAGTAATAAAGCAATTACAATAACCGCAATACTTGATGTATAGATGCTATCTTTTCTTAACTGGTTGGCATTTCCGGCCGAAACAATGCAGGCCCCAAACGATTCAATTAAGACATTATTAGTTGTAAATTTATGACAAGCACTATCTACAACTTCTATTAAATGTTTATTTCCCTTAGTGTCATTTGGTAAATGAGATGGAGTGATAAACATGAGAACATGTTTATGATCTTTGGTTACAATATGACTGTTATATGTTTCAAAATTTTCATCTAACTGTATGTTTTGAAGTTTTTTAAGTGCAATTGGCGTAAAATTTAAGGGATCTCGTTGTATATATTTCCCAAGCACAACACCTGATGGAGATAATAATGTTGTATAATCTCTTTCAATAGTTGATGCAATACTATCATTAATAATAAGATTTGAAATTTTAGTATAATCTTTTTCCTCTAAAAACAATGGTAAATTGCGATAGAAAACATCATATACTTGCTGCATTCTATCATCCGATAAAGTATATGTAATATCCGAATAGTCACTTGAGTCTATTTTATGCAAAATATGACTATATGCCGAATCTGTTTTTTCAATTAGTAAATCTATATTTTCCGCATTCTCGGTTGAAGCATGAACTATTAACTTATCTTTTGATTTTAAATTTTCTAAAATAGAATTTACGGATTGGGAGTTTTTATCAGAAGGAACAAATCTTGTAATATCTTCTTCTAACTTAATTTTTGAAGCAAAGAAACCTAAAGTGCCACATGCTAAAATTATCAGAACAACAAAAAACACTTTTCGTTTCTGAAAAAAAGAATATATCAAATATGAAAGGTTAAACATAGGGTTTAAAGATAATAAAAAAGGCGTTTTTCCTGTTAAAATGATATATTTTTATTAGAGTTTTAGTTCGGTTATCAGCATTTGATGCTTAATAAAAAAGAAACCTATTTCTTTATTTCAAAGGAAAAAAATTGTAAACTTGAACATCATCATTATGCAAATGATGAAACTAAAAACTGTAAATATGTCCATTTTAATAGCAGATAGCGGGTCAACAAAAACCGATTGG
>CAZBTD010000229.1:0-2863 GCA_964494815.1 uncultured Ferruginibacter sp.
CTTTTGCTTTGCCCATGATGGGCAATCATTTTTAGCTTAGCAGCTAACGCATCATCATCGGTAAATATTGCACCGCCATCACCATAAGCACCCAAATTTTTAGAGGGATAAAATGATGTGGTGCCGATATGCCCTATCGAGCCTGTTTTTTTTATTGTTCCGTTGCTGAAGGTATATTCACAGCCAATGGCCTGGGCATTATCTTCAATTACATAAAGGTTATGCTTTTGAGCAACTGCCATTATAGCTTCCATATCGGTTGCATGGCCATACAAATGCACCGGTATTACCGCTTTTGTTTTGGGTGTAATTGCTTTTTCTACTGCGGCAGCATCCATGCAAAATGTTTGCTTATCCACTTCCACAAATACTGGCTTCAGTTTTAATACTGCCGCCGCTTCCACTGTGGCTATATAGGTGAAAGAGGGAGTTATCACCTCATCTCCCGGCTGCAGATCAAGCGCCATCATGGCAATTTGCAAGGCATCGGTGCCATTAGCGCAGGGAATTACATGCTTGCTGCCATTGTAAGCAGCCAGGTTCGCTGCAAAGTCGTTTACCACTTTGCCGCCAATAAAAACAGAACTGTCAAGTACAGCTATTACCGCCTCGTCCACTTCCTTTTTTATCTTTTGATACTGTGTTTTAGTATCCACCATTTGCAATGGCTTCATGCAATTTTTTTTTAGCGGTGGCAAAGATAGGGATTACAGGGCTTCATACGCCCTGAGCGGAGTTGAAGGGACTGGCTGCCAGTACCAAGCGGAGCCGAGATACGAGTTGCAATTAAGCACTCACTAAAAACAGCGAAAATTCTCCCTTATACATCCTTAGATTTGTAAAAAACAACGCTTGGGAAAACTGCTATATCTTCTTTTTATCCACTCCTATCACCTCGGTATCCGGATAGCTTCTTTGTGGAACCCTAAGGCCAAACTATGGGTAGCCGGAAGAAAGATTTTTCCTTCAACCCAAAAAGGCAGCAAAAAAACGGTGTGGATGCATTGCGCCAGCCTTGGCGAATTTGAGCAGGGACGACCACTGCTGGAAGCAATACGGAAAGAATATCCACAGGTTAAAATTGTGCTTACCTTTTTCTCCCCTTCAGGTTATGAAGTGATGAAAAACTACAATGGCGCCAATCATATTTTTTACCTGCCAATGGACAGTGCTGCCAATGCTGATAAAATGATTGATGCAATTACACCGGATTTGGTGCTTTGGGTAAAATATGAATTCTGGTATTACTATCTCTCTGCTTTCAAAATAAGAAATATTCCGGTGGTAATGGTGTCTGGCATTTTTCGTAGCAGCCAGCCATTTTTTAAATGGTATGGAACTATGTGGAGAGAAATGCTTAATTGTTTTAGCCATGTTTTTGTACAGAATGAAATATCAAAAGAATTGCTGGCATCAGTTGGCATAAAAGAAAACGTAAGTATTGGTGGTGATACAAGATTTGACCGGGTAATTGAAATTGCAGAACGGTTTGAACCACTGCCATTAATTGAAAAATTTTGCGGCAATAGTAAAGTCATTGTTGCCGGCAGCACCTGGGAAGAAGATGAAGAAGAACTCATTCATTATGTAAAAGCTAATCCGGATATTAAATTCATCATTGCACCACATGAAATACATGAAGGCAATATTAAAGATGTGCAAAAGGAATTTACCGGTTCTATTCTTTATTCAACTTTAGCTAGTCAACATTGGCCCAACACCACCGATCACCGGTTACTGACAACCGACCAACGACCAACGACCAACAGCCAACGAGAAACAAGAAACGTTCTTATAATTGACAATATCGGCATGCTTTCCCGCCTTTATCATTACGCTCACATCACTTATATAGGTGGTGGCTTTGAAGACAGCGGCATTCACAATGTACTGGAGCCAGCAGTATATGGCAAGCCAGTTATTTACGGTCCGGAATATGAAAAATTTGCAGAGGCAGTTGATTTGATTGATTGCGGCGCAGGCATTTGTATTAATAATGCATTAGAACTGGAGTATTGGCTAAATGAGTTGTGGAAAGATGAAACTTTGCTGCAACAAAAAAGCAAAGCCGCAAAAAACTATGTGTATTCAAAAGCAGGAGCTACCAAAAAATTAATGCAATATATTCAGGAAAAGCGCCTTTTGATAAGCTGATCAAATTGCTTCACCGTTTCATCGCTGTCTTTCCAACCCAATTTGGTTTTTAGTTCCCTTCTTATCCAGTATTCGGCCTCGGGGTAAATAGAAAAACTGTTGATGGTTTTTATGCTCCGTTCATACATCGGTTCGTCGCCACGAAACAATTCATTGATATAAAGAAAACGATCGTTTACCCCAATTCCTTTTCTTAAATCCTTTATCGGCCCGTCGGCCAGTTTATCACTCACTTCCGAAGCAGCTGTTGCGGTTTTCAGTTTTTCATTCAGTGAAGGGGAAACTGTTGCAATGTGGTCGTTGATTTCCTTTTTTGCATCGGCAGGTTTTGGAGGAAGGGTAGGTATATCATCATTCATGTCATCAAAAAGCAGTTGCGGTTTTGCCGTGGTCCCTATCTGCTGTATAATGGCAGCATTACGTTTTATTTCTTCCAGTTCGGCTTCTATCTCAGCTTCATCCACTTGCAGCACTTCTATTATTTTTTCTTCTTCTGCCACAGGTTTTTCCGGAGTATTTTCTGCCACTGGTTCAGCTATGCTTACGGGCATTGACACAGCAATTACGTCTTTCCCATTGGCGGTTTCAGCTCCTTGCAAATGTGCCAGTTCATACTGTAGCATCTGTACGGTAAGCAACAACTTTGCAGGCGGTTCGCCCTTGGCAAACTGTTCCTGCAGTTTTTGTAAAAGTGTTTCCACTCTTTCCA
>CAZBTD010000230.1:0-2835 GCA_964494815.1 uncultured Ferruginibacter sp.
AGATCATTCTCCATTTTTCGCCGGGCGAGGTCATAGCGGCGGCGCAGCGGCAGAATTGTATCAGTTCGTCCCAAAATCGCAGAATCGCAGGCCCGACCTCATTTTCTTCTTGACGTTGGTCGTCCAATGTTTCGTTTTGATACTTGCCGACACCAATCGCGGGATTTGACCGGCTTACTTCGACATCAAATCTCGCCTTCTCTTTCACGTTCGTTCTTCTTTTGAGGCTGTGCAACGGAATTTAGCGGAAATCGGAGTCAAATCTGTTCCTTCTTTCGTTGCTCTCGAAATACTTCGGCATCTACCGAATAATGTATAACTCCGTCATCAGTTTCAACGAATTCAATTCCTTGCTCGGTCAGTGATCTTTTCAGGTCTTCATTGTCACGAAGCTTAGAGTCATCAAATCTTACCTCACCCCAACAGGAGAGATAACGGGTGACCCGATTGAGTACCTTCTGATAATCGTATTCAGTTAGCTCAACACCATACGGCATTGTCCATTTGCGAAGTGAGTCCGTGTACAAAACTACATCATTGAACCACGTAAAATTCGCCAAAACACCGATTTCGCGACCTTTTTCAACATAAGTAATGTATGTTTCGGGACCGCTACCATGAGTATTGATACTATAGCCGTCTTCAACTTGCGCCAACCTGTCTGCGGCTAAGCGAGCCTTCCACAAAACGAGATTTTTGATCAATCTAAAGATTCCGAACATATTTATGAAAATCATAAATCATTAAGAGCCTACGGTGATATGCAGCGTGGCACTTGGTGAGCACGGATAAATACGGTAGGATTCTTCCGCAGTATAGGTAGTTCAACGCCCTCAAGCAAATTCCCAGGGCGAACAGGTAAAGTTCGAAACATCTGTACTTCACCCGAGATTCCTCTCGCATAATGACCGGATGCCCATCTCCAAATTGATTCGTTTAGCGGCCGAAAGTTAGATCGAATTGAAAATCCACCAACTTCTGCGTTTGTGACCGCATTTAGCACCTTCCCGCCAGGTGTCATTTCAATTGTCTGTCGTCCCGAGTTATTTGCTGCGGCTTGCGCCCACGTCCTTGCCGCACCATTGCCGCCCCCGTAAACGATAGCCTCACTTTCTGCCGTTGCAAACGAACGAGCTACTCCCGCGGAAACTCCAGCCCGGGCAAGCGAAAATACCCCTTGGCATGCCAGCACTGTTTCTAACGAGACATCTTGAACGGCGCCAGTCGATGGATGGAATTTTGAATATGCATCGCCAAAGATCTGTTCCCATCCATTTCGCTGAAAATCAGTAATCAAAGACGGATTCGTCTTTCCGGTGTTAACGTCAACAAGTGGCATCGACCTCATTGGCCCTTCCTTGTTTAAGCGGATCAAAAAATCGGAGCGACCATTTTCGACCTCAGCATAATTCGGAATGTATGTAAGTTCACCATTTTTGTCAGGGAGGACCAACTCGGTACCGTCTGGTTGTTCGACACTGAAGACAGGCGGTTTACTGCCTTTTGGCATCCACCATTTCCCCCCTGGAATCTTTGGAGTGGCAACTTGAAGACCTGTCGGATCGGTATACGCTACCGGATTGTTGACTACATAAACATACCGGTTAAACGTCTGCGGATTCGCAGATTTGCCCGATGCAAGCAAAGGGTCAACTGCTGTAAATCGCCCGTACCTATTCTCGTACATCCTTGCCTCGGCGAAGTCGAGGCCGGTTTCTTCGTCTTTCTGGTAACCGGTGAACTTCTGCCGAACGCCGTCTACAACGTATTTTTGGTTTGCGGTTCGGTTGGCCCCGTCTGGAAGTATCTCTTCGCCGAACGGTAGAAAGTCGCGCCTTGAGACGACCTCGCCAAGCGAATTCGTCAACACGCGTGGGCTTCCGAGCATGTCCGTCGCCGTGTAATTCGTCGTTGGGTTCTGCGGGGCTGGTGCGGTCGAGTACTCGGCGATCAGTTTGCCGGACGAATAGACAAAGATCGTCTCTTCCTTGACCACGCTTGGAGCCGACGGTTCATAGAGCTTTTTCTTTACGCGTTTCCCTTCACCGTCGAAGTAATATTGAGCGATCGTCGTGCCATTAGCGTCCTTTACCTCAGTTTGCTTATTGTCACCGTTGAAAACTATTGTCCTGGATTGGTTGTCTTGACCGATGTCCTTAGTCAGGTTGCCGTTCTTGTCGAAGTGATAATTGGAGCTCGTAAAACGGTTCGTGTTGGGGTCGATCGCGGGTGTCGTGTTGTTCGTCGCCCCATTTACGCTCTGATTTGTCGCGGTTCGATTCCCGTAGCGGTCATAGCCGAAGGTCTGGATCCAGTTCGAAGTCGAATTCGTTCCCGACACTTCTTTTGCTTCAGTTAGGCGATAAAGTGAATCATATTTATAACTCTGCACAAACGGCTGCGCTAGACCGTTGAAACTAACCGTTTGCCGGGCAACATTACCAGTGTTCTTTGCGGTGCTGACGTTCCCGTTCGACTCAAGCTCACCGTATTCGTAAGTCAGTTTCCACAAGTCACCCGAAACAACTCCATGACCAAGATTGATCTCCGTCGGCTGCATCCGGCTATTAAACTTTGCCGATTCCCATAAACCGTTTCCCAGCCTCAGACTCTCGATCTTGCCATCCGACGCGTATCGGAACGAATTCGCAAAAGTCTTTTCAGGTGAGGTCGAATTGACCGAGCCGAATATTCTGGCAATGTCACCGTCACTTTCATACTCGTTCTTAACAATTCGACCGCTCGGATATTCTTCTTCGACCAGAGCTCCGGAGAAGTTGTAGGTGTATCTGGATGTGTAGGTGTTGCCGTCGGTGATCTGTTTGCTCTCGGTTA
>CAZBTD010000231.1:0-2835 GCA_964494815.1 uncultured Ferruginibacter sp.
ACAATATACCCTGGATGCCTTTGCAGGTTATTCATGGATGATGAACAGGAAATTCCATAGCCTTAAGAAAAGGACATTCCTTGTTTTTAATGTGGGCGTAAATAATATTCTCAATAACAGGGGTATTGTTTCGGGAGGCTTTGAACAACTGCGTTTTGATTTTGCACAAAAAAATGTAGATAAATTCCCCGACAGAAGATTTTATGCATACGGTATCAACTTTTTTGCCAGCGTAGGTGTAAGATTTTAATCAACGGTAAAACTTAATAAACTTTTTAAAATATAAATCATGAACAAGATCTTTAAATTAATGACTGCGGTAATTTTAGTTGCTTCGACAGGGCTATTCAGCGCTTGTAAAAAAACGTTTGATAATCCTCCCGGCGCCGGTGATCCCGATATCGTGGCTAACACTTCCATCAAAGCATTAAAAGCAATGCACACTTCATCAGGGGCTTATGATGTCATCACATCAGACCTGATTATTTCAGGTGTTGTAGTTGCCAATGATAAAAGCGGAAACTTATACAAACAATTATATATCCAGGACGCAACAGGTGGTTTGCAGATCCTTTTAGATGCAAACAGCCTGTATGGTACATACCCTGTTGGCCGCAAAATATTCATTAAGTGCAAAGATCTTTGTATCAGCGATTATAACGGCCTTATGGCATTAGGTGTTAAAGCTACAGTAGGCGGATTGCCTTCTCAGGAAGGTATACCCGGTAACCTTATCAGCAGGTATGTATTGGGCGGTTCTATAAACAACCCGGTAGTTCCTAAACTGGTTACATTAGCTCAGTTGGGTACTAATATGCAGGACCAATATCTGGGAACTTTGATCCAATTAGATGATTACAGGTTTGCAGATCTTAGTGGTACCTACTCCGATACCTCTGCGTATAAATCCACGATAAACCGTGATATCAACCAATGCGGAAGCCAAACCGTTATTGTGCGTACCAGTGCGTATGCAAATTTTGCTGCACAGAAAGTACCACAGGGGCGTGGAAGTATTGTTGCTATATACACTGTTTTTGGAAGCACAAAGCAATTAATTCTAAGGGATGCAGAGGATGTACAATTTACAAATCCTTACAGTTGCCCATTGCCCCCGGGAACATTGTTGTTTGAAGATTTTGAAAGCCACCCGGTAACTACATCTTTTCCTTATAATCCGGTTTCTTTACCAGGATGGACGAATGCTGCACAGGCAGCAAGTGAATTATTCACTGCAAGAACTTTCAGTGGTAATAAATATGCATACATGAGTGGATTTGGAACAGGTCAGTCAACTGTTACAACATGGCTGGTTACAAAAGGTGTGGCACTTACAGGTACTACAAAAACATTAAGTTTTAAAACCATTCAGGGCTTTATACTTACCAGTTTCCCTGGCGGAACAAATGTTGAATCCGCCTTGAAAGTATTGGTATCTACTAATTATACAGGTACAGGAAACCCCTGGGCTGCAGGAGTTACCTGGACGGATATTACTTCGCAAGCGACACTTTCACCCGGCAGTACCACTTCCAGTTTCCCGTCGGGTTTTACTAATTCAGGTAATATCAACCTGAACGCTTATACAGGAACCATATATGTTGCTTTCAGGTATGAGGGCGCTGATCCTTCGGGCACAGCTTCTGATAAAACCTCTGCTTGGGAAATAGATGATATAAAAATAACGGGGCTATAAATTTAAAAGACCTGCTGGTAAGAGCCTGGTTCATTGCAAGGCTCTTGCCAGATGTTTAAATGCAGGGTTTTTAATACAACGACAAATTTCGAATATGAAAAAAATAATTACGCTTTTACTGATGCTTGCTTCCTTCACGGGGTTCTCTCAATCCACTACTTTGGTGATAAGCCAGGTGTATGGAGCAGGAGGAAATACAGGAGCCGTTTATAATGCCGACTATGTGGAGTTGCATAATGTATCCGGAACTTCACAAAGCATTGCAGGTTTTTCCATACAATATGGTTCTGCAACAGGTTCTACCTTTTCAGGTGTGTCTGCCTTACCATCGGTAAGTATTCCTGCCGGTGCATATTACCTTATACAGATGAGCACAGTTGGTGCAACAGGCATAGCCCTTCCAACACCGGATAATATTGCCAGTCCTTCTATTGCAATGGCTGCGGGTGCAGGAAAAGTAGCGCTGGTAAACGGTACAACGGCCATAACCGCATGTAATGCTGCTAATATTATTGATTTCGTGGGGTATGGTTCAACGGCCAATTGCTTTGAAGGAACTGGCCCAACAGGTACTATCAGCGCCACTTTAGCCGCATTCAGGGGAAATAATGGGTGTACCGAAACCAATAACAATGCAACAGACTTTAGTACAGCAGCTCCTGCGCCACGAAATGGTGCATCGCCGGTATTTAACTGCGGAGTTGTTCTGCCGCCTGTTTTATCGGCCGGTACACTTGCAGGCTTTGGTAATGTTTGTATAAATACACTTACCGCTGCTAATTCATTTACTATAACAGGTAGTAACCTTACCAATGCGAATGTAACGGTAGGTGCACTTGCAGGATTTACTTATTCAACAACAGTTGGGGGAACATATACAACTACATTAAGCCTGGCTCAGGGAGGTGGTGCTTATTCACAACAAATATTTGTAAAATTCAACCCTACTGCTGTTCAATCATACAATGGCAATATACCCGTAGGTGGTGGTGGCGCTCCATCAATCAATGTGGGGGCAACCGGCGCTGGAGTAAATACAATTCCATCAGTAACAACAGGGGCAGCAAGCGCTATTACACAAACCACGGCTACTCTTGCAGGAAGCATCGCAGCAAATGGTTGTTCGGCAATAACAGCCT
>CAZBTD010000232.1:0-2819 GCA_964494815.1 uncultured Ferruginibacter sp.
GGATTTGGTGCGCATTTTCATACCACACCTACAACCTGGGAAGAAAAAATACAAGCCGCATGGGATGCAGGCTGCAACAGATTTGACGGTGCTATAAAAGGTTATGGCGGATGCCCTATGGCTAAGGACGAGCTTACAGGCAATATGCCCACCGAAAAATTACTGGCATTTTTTGACGAACGCAATATTAAACACGGATTAGACAAGGAAGCTTTTATTGAAGCCATGAGTCTTGCCAATAAAATTTTCGGCAAATACGCTTAAAAAACTATTACGCAGTTTTTTTCTTTCTTTCTTTGATTTGCTGCAAACACCAGACCATACCGCAGCTTGCCAGCAGGATATAAAAGGGCATACTCGGCAAGCGGTAGCGGGCATACGAAATAATACCACTTATCAGTACAAAATATCCGGCTGAGCCCAATAAAAATAACATCAATAAGGTTTGTTTTTCTTTTATCATACGCCATACTCCAATAGCGGCAAAGCTATAGACTACTGCCAGAAACAAAGCAACATACAACCCTATAAGCACTTCATAAATGGTTTTTTGTTTGAAAAACTTCTGTATCAGTACGAGCACTCCATTGGTATATTTTTCTTCTTCCGTAAATTTCCTGGCTGGCAGTCGCAACACATCTGTCAGGCTTTGTGTGCCTAAACTCAAGTGAATTTTCACCGTTCCGGTTAAATGCGTTTTTAGATAATCCGGAAAATGAGCAGATAAAATTTCATTTGCCATTTCGCCGTCCAGTTTTTCTTTCAAAAATGGATTACTGTCGTACCTCCATCCTCTTTTTTGCAGTTCAGTTTCAAATGATTTATTGATTTCTTCAATGGTTTTATGTTGACGCTTTGCTTCATAATAACTGGCATTCCAGAATAATAAATTATACCCTTGTATGTTAGATACTTTATATGCACCGTACAATTTATAATTGCGCAAACACCAAGGTGCAATAGTAACATAGTAACATGCGAGCAAAATAATTGCATAACCAAATGCCTTTTTCTTGTTTTGCATAAAGAAATAAATGAAAGTAAAAACTGCCACACAAAGCACATAATATTGAGAGATGGGTCGTATCAGTGTGGAGATGCCTAACAAGATACCCGCAAAGCACAGTTGCACCAGTCGGTTTTGTTTTATACTTAGTAAAAACAGATAGAGCGCAGATAAAAAGATAAAGGTATACAGTGTTTCTGTAAGCAGATAGTAGATATATACGATATGATGCAAATCTATAGAAAATAAAAAAGCAGCTATAATTCCTGCAGTCTCGCCAAATAATAACTTACCGCATTTATACATCAGCATTATCGAACCTAAATTGATAAAAATTTGAAGAAATAGAACATACTTTGGCGACTCGCCAAAAATTGAATAAACCAAACTGACGAAAAAAGGATAAGCAGGTGTGCGGAATGCATTATAACAAAAACTGAATTCATTTTTAATACATAATGCCAGTTGGTGATAGCCCAGGGAATCAAAAATGAGAATGACATGATTCAGTATAGCTGTATTCCAGGGCTCAAAACGGATAAAAAACAGCAACCTGATTATTAAGGCTATGCACAAGATTATGATAAGCAACTTATGTTCTTTGATAAAAGAAGACTTCACGCTATAAAGATAAAAATTTTTAGTGCATGATTAGTCAGAATCACAATCTATTAAAATATGCACTATTTTTATTTTTTTAACGTAAATAAGAATTCTTAAATTATTTTGACAAATCTTTACAATTAAGATTCGTCATTTTGCAGCATGTATAAATACAGAAACAAGATTAAACTAATCAGCATTTTATTTTTACTCTACTTGTTGTCTTGTAAACTTATGTCAGATTTCTTATTGCGTACAAGAAATTGTGAAATAAAATACGAGCACTATTTTCCTAATGAACTTGTTGACGAAGTACGAATCAACACCGGCGATCAACATCTTATTTCAGCATGGTTTATAAGTAAGGATACATCAAAAGCGGTTATTTTAGCACCGGGCAAAGGACAAAACAGACTAGCCATGATTAATAAAGCACGTTATTATCTAAAGCGAAACTATTCTGTATTAATGCCCGACCTCAGAGCTACAGGAAATAGTGAAGGTGAGTATAATTCATTGGGCTACTACGAACGTTTTGATATTGAAGCTTGCTGTGATTTTCTGAAAAAGAACAATTTTAAGACAGTAGGCGCACAAGGCCATTCGCTAGGAGCTGCTGCAATTGTATATACCACACTGGAAAAATATAAATTTGATTTCCTGATACTGGAATCTTGCTATGATAATATGCAACATGCATTTGAGGATCGTGTACACTTGTTTTATCTGCCGGCTTTTTTGTTTAAGCCCGTTTGTTGGTTTGGTGAAGCCAAAATAGATGTCGATTTGGATAAACTGAACCCGCAGCAATTAGTAAAAAACATCAAAGCTCCTGTTTTATTTTTATACGGCGATTCAGAATGGCAACTTCCGATTGAAGAAAGTGAGAGCCTGTATAATGCATGTGATTCAACTAATAAAATGAAACATGTTTTTAAAAATGGAACTCACGAGGATTTCAGCATTCGGTTTAATAAGGCATATGAGCAAATAGTGGACAGTTTCTTATCAGTAAATCATTTGTAAGCTTTCTACAATAACTTTTATGCTATCGTGGTTTTATTGCCACTTACCGAGTCCATAAAGTCTTTCTTTTTTCGTTTGGATATTTCGAGCTTAGTGCCATCACTCATCACACAAATATTATCAGCATGATCTATTTCTTTCATGTGTAATAAATTTATCAAATGCGATTGATGAATGCGCATAA
>CAZBTD010000233.1:0-2819 GCA_964494815.1 uncultured Ferruginibacter sp.
GACGACGTCCCGTCGTACACCCCATCCTGAGGCGTCGGCGGCAAGGCCGCCGCACCGTCCGCCGACTGCGCGGAGACGTCCTCGGCGAGGAACGCTTCCGCGCCGACCTGGCCCGCCAGCGCGAGGAGCACGGCCGCGACGCGGACGCGTCGTCGGGGCAGGCGCGGGAGCGTCGGGGAGGCACCGCCGTGAGGCGTCATGAGCGGATCGTAGGCCTTGCGGCGTCGCTGCCGTCCGCGAAAACTCACCGGCGGCGGGATGTCCTCGAAGATCACGGCTTCGTCGGCGCCCTGGCCGGAGACGTTCGATGCCTTCGAAGGGCTCATCGGCCGCACCCCCGCGGCCCAGCGGCAGGCGCTCGCCGCGCGCCTCGCACGCGCCCTGCGGTGAGAGGAGGAACCTCGGGCGTGTCGGCGCGACGACGCCAACCCCCAATACCCCGCTACCGTCGGACGAAGTTGAGCGGGGTGCTCGCGAGGCCGTTCTGCGTGAAGCCCGAGAAGGGCAGGCAGGTCTGCGTGTCGGGGAGGTTGGGCGCGACGCGGAAGCGCACGCAGGTCGCGCGCGTCGGCCACGACACCACCTGCGACTGGCCGCTCTGCGCGGTGGCCGCCCCCTGGTCGAAGAGCGTCCAGCGCGCGTTGAGGTCGTAGCGCAGGGTGAGCTGGTGAAACTGCCCCTGCTCGAGGAAGAGCCCCGTGGCCCACTCGCCGGAGTTCTGGCCCCAGTTGGTGAGGAGCTCGCCGAGCGTCGACGGGTCGACGGTGAAGGTCACCGTCTGCCCGGCGGCCGCGGTCAGCATGCGCTCGAGCGCGACGGGGCTCACGGCCGTCCCGGTGGCGCAGAGGCCCAGCACCGCCCGCGCGGTGACGTTGCCCGCGGCGATGGGAAAATCGCGCGACGTGCCGGGGGGGAGGGGGCTCGCGCAGTTGGCGACGAGCTGACCGTTGAGCGTGAGGCTCACCAGGTCGTACTGGTTGTTGTTCACCACGCGCGCCAGGGTCGGCGGCGGAGGAGGAGGAGGCACCGGAAGCACGGTGAAGACCGCGGGGCTCTCCGCGAGGACGCCGACGCTGTCCTCGAGGCGCACCCGCCCGGTCGCCGCGCCGGCGGGCACGGTCACCACGATCTGCGTCGCCGAGACGATGCGCATCGAGCCGGAGACCCGCCCGCCCACGCCGCTCACGAAGGAGACGCGATACGGTGCCAGCGCACCACCGGCGGGGTACAGGCGCCCGGCGCGGTCGCGGTTGAGGTTGGTCCCCTGCACCGTGATCTGCGCGCCCTGCTGCGCGCTCGCGGGGGTGAAGCTGGTGATGGCGACCGGATAGAAGGCGGCCGTGGGGAGCGTCGGGCCGCCGATCGGCGTGACGGTGATGGGGTCCTCGGTGGAGGCGGGCGCGTCGTCGACGGGCGCACAGGCGTGGAGCGCGAGGCCGAACACGACGGACACCGTGGTGCAGAGGAGGAGCTTCATGACAGCGATCCGAAGCGAGCGCCGTGCCGCGCGCCGAGGGGGCGAGGGCTCGCGGAATCACGGCCGACGGAGAAGGCGCCCTGTCCGCTCCGGCAGACAGGACCCCGCCGGCCCCTGTCGGCTCCATCGAACAACGAGCGCCCGCGCGATCGTGCGTCGAGGCAGCCGCGCTCCGCGAGCTGTCGGCGCCGCAGCGGATTCGCGGACACTGCGCGGCGGAGCCTTGCGAGGACGCGCGGCGGGGCATCACACTCGCTCCGTGGAGACCGTCCGTGACGACTTCGAGGCCCGCTGGAAGAAGCACGGCCTCGACCGCTTGCCTCCCGTCTCGAGCGCCGCGACGATCCGCCCGGACACGCTGTCCGCTCCGGACGTCCCGCCGCTGCGGAGTCCCCTCGCGGCCGCCGCCTCGGACCTCGTCATCCTGCGCCGCCTCGGGGAGGGGGGAATGGGCGTGGTCGAGCTCGCCCTTCAGACCTCCCTCGGCCGTGAGGTGGCGGTCAAGCGCGCCCCCGACGACAGCCCGGGCGATGGGGCCTACGCGCGGCTGACCGGCGCCCTTCTCCGCGAGGCGCGCACGATGGGGCGCCTCGAGCACCCCAACGTGGTCCCTGTCCACGCGCTCGGCGTCGACGAGGCCGGGCGGCCGCTGCTGGTGATGAAGCGCGTCTCGGGCGCGGCGTGGTCCGACCTCGCGCGCGACCCGGACCACCCCCCCTGGCCGAAGCTCATGGCCGGGCGAGGCGAGCGGCTGACGGTCCACGTCGAGATCCTCCGGCAGCTCTGCAACGCGCTCGACTTCGCGCACAGCCACGGCGTCCTCCACCGCGACATCAAGCTGGACAACGTCATGATCGGCGCCTTCGGCGAGGTGTACCTCCTCGACTGGGGCGTCGCCCTCGCGCGCGGCGCCGAGGAGGCCCCCGCCGCGGAGGGCTGGGAGCTGGTCGGCACGCCCTGCAACATGGCGCCGGAGCTGTTCGCGGGCGACGTCGCCGCCCTCGACGAGCGCTCCGACGTGTACCTCCTCGGCGCCGCGCTCCACGAGGTGCTCACGGGTCGGCCGCGGCACGACGGGGCGACGCTCCAGGAGGTGCTCCAGTCCGCGTGGGCCTCCGCCCCCGTGGCGTACCCGGCCTCCGTCCCCGAGGAGCTCGCCGCGCTCTGCAACGACGCGACGCACCTCGACCCGGCGTCGCGCCCGGCGAGCGCCGCGGCCTTCGGGCGACGCCTCACGGACTACCTCCAGCACCGCGGCTCGACGGCGCTGGCGCGGCGCGCGCGCGAGGCGCTCGACCGCTTCAACGCGCTCCCCGAGGGCGCCGGGCGCGCGGCGACGTCG
>CAZBTD010000234.1:0-2813 GCA_964494815.1 uncultured Ferruginibacter sp.
CGCGGCTCGGCGACGTCGGCCCGCCCGCCGAACTTGAGGCGCCCGAGCGCCTGCGCGATCGGCCCGCCGTAGATCGCGACGGCGCGCGCCGTCGCGAAGCGCGGCGGCGCTGCCAGACACGCCAGGCAGCTCGTGCTGCTCCGGCTCGACGGCAGCGGTCGCGCGCAGCGGGGGCAGGCCGCGACGAGCCACTCGACGAGCGGCGCGCAGCCGGCGCAGAGCTCGTCCGCGTCGGCGACCCCGCGATCGCACCCCAGGCAGCGGGTGGGAAAGAGCAGCGCCACCCCGCGGCCAAAGACCCCTTGCACCCAGCTCCGCATCGGCTCCTCCATGCGTCGACCACCTGCGACGTCGGAGGCTGATTATCGGGCGGGCGGCGCGCGAGTTGCTACGCGAGGTCGACGAGGCTGTGACCGGTCATCTGCGGCGGGATCGGCAGCCCCATCAGCGTCAGCACCGTCGGTGCGAGGTCGCAGAGCCGGCCGCCGTGCGCGAGCACGCGCCCCGCCTGTCGGGGATCGATGACGAGCAGCGGCACCGGGTTGGTCGTGTGCTGGGTGTGCGGCTGGCCCTGCTCGTCGACCATCTGCTCGCAGTTGCCGTGGTCGGCGGTGATCAACACCACCGTGTCGTGGGCCAGGGCGGCGTCGGCGATGCGGCCGAGGCACTCGTCGATCACGGTGACCGCGTCGATCGCCGCCGGTAGGATCCCGGTGTGACCGACCATGTCCGGGTTGGCGAAGTTGACGAGGCAGAACGCGAAGCGCTCGCTGGCGATCGCGTCCACGATGCCGTCCGCGACGGCGCGCGCCGACATCTCCGGCTTGAGATCGTAGGTCGCGACCTCGCGCGGCGACGGCACGAGGCGCCGCTCCTCCCCGGCGAAGGGAGCCTCCCGACCGCCGTTGAAGAAGAAGGTGACGTGCGCGTACTTCTCCGTCTCGGCGGTGCGGAACTGCAGGTGGCCGAGGGACGAGAGGTACTCGCCGAGGCCCATGTCGAGGGACTGGGGCGGAAAGGCGACCGGCAGCGGCAGCTTCTGATCGTACTGGCACATGCAGACGAAGCGCGCCAGGCGCGGCCGCTTGCGGCGCGCAAAGCCGCTGAAGTTGTCGTCGGTGAGCGCGGCCGAGATCTGGCGTGCTCGATCGGCGCGGAAGTTGAAGAAGATCACCGCGTCGTCGTCGTCGATCGTCGCGCGCGGCCGGCCTTGCTCGTCGACGAGCACGATCGGCCGCACGAACTCATCGGTCTCACCGCGCTCGTAGGCGACCTCCACGGCCGTCGCTGCGCTGCTGGCGGAGTGCTCGGCGACGCCCGACGTGAGCAGGTCGTAGGCGAGGGCGACGCGGTCCCAGCGGTTGTCGCGGTCCATGGCGAAGTACCGGCCCGAGACCGACGCGAACCGCGCTGCCTGGTGCACTGCCAGGCGCTCCTCGAGGGCGCGCAGGGTCGCCGCGGCGCTCTTGGGCGGTGTGTCGCGGCCGTCGAGGAAGGCGTGCCAGAAGACGCGATCGAGGCCGCGCCGCGCCGCCAGCTCGGTGAGGGCGACCGCGTGCTCGATCGACGAGTGGACCCCGCCCGGGCTGGTCAGGCCGAGGAGGTGCAGCTTGCTGCCGCGCGCCTTGCAGGCCTCGACGGCGTCGACGAGGACGGTGTTCTGGAAGAAGCTGCCATCGGCGATGGCGGCGTCGATGCGGGTCAGATCCTGATAGACGATCCGCCCGGCGCCGAGGTTCATGTGCCCAACCTCGGAGTTGCCCATCTGCCCGTCGGGGAGGCCGACCGCCGTGCCCGACGTCTCGATCAGGGTCGAGGGAAAGCGCTGGTAGAGCTGGTGCAACCGCGGGGTCTTGGCGAGTCGGATCGCGTTGGCGTCGGTCTCGGCTCGCTCACCAAAGCCATCGAGGACGACGAGGACGGCGCGCTTCATGGGCCCACTCTACTCGGGGTGCTGGCGCCAGGGAATTGTACAAACTGGATGGTTCAGGTTTACAATGACTTGTGCGGCTTTCCTCGGGGACGTACGCGGCGGGAGCCCTGCTGGACGCGATCGAATCAGGGGTGCGTGCGCGGCAGGTGGAGCTCCAGGTGTCGCAGGCGCTTGGCCTGTCGCTCGACGTTGGCGCGGCCGGCGCGGTCGACGCGGAGCTCGAGCTCCTGTCTGGCGCCCGCACCGCGGTGGCGACGGGGCGGGACCTGCTGGTCGAGGCCGACGGAGATCGGCTGCTCGCGCGGCTGGCGACGATGCTCGAGGAGGCAGAGCACACGGCGCGCGCGCTCGAGGCGCTGCTCACCGGCGGTTCGCTCGAGGGGCGCATGCCGCTGCCGCGCGTGGTCGCGATCTGGGTGCGGGCGGCGGCGTTTCAGCTCTGGTTCCTGCGCGCGGCGTTGCGCTCGTCCGAGCAGCGCGGCGCCGCGGACGCGATCAGCCGCTACCAGCGCGAGCTCGCGGAGGCCGAGGAGGATCGCCGCGTCGCCGAGGGCTGGGTCGACAAGGTCGCCCACCACGATCAGGAGGCCGCGTGGTTCGAGATCTTCGAGCGTGCGCGGCTCCTACCTCGTCGGCTCCGGCAGCAGGTCGCTGAGATCGACGAGGTGATCTCGCTGTGCCGGACGTACATCCGGCGCAAGAAGCGAGCGAGCGGGGAGGCCAAGGCGGCGGTGCCAAAGAGCGCCTGCCCCGAGACCGTCACCGCGTCGCGCTCCGTCGCGACGCCCACGCGAACGACCCCGACGCCGACGCGGCCAGGCGCGACGCCCGCCCGAACGACCGTGACGACCGGCGCGCCCTCGACGCCGCCGCCCGCGCG
>CAZBTD010000235.1:0-2759 GCA_964494815.1 uncultured Ferruginibacter sp.
GGCCAGCGCGCGGGCGCCGTGGGCGGCCGCCGCCGCCGGGCCTTTGGCGCCGCGCTCCAGCATCGCATCGGCGTCGGCCAGCGCCTGCGCAAAGTCGCCCAGCGCCACGTGCGATTCGCTGCGCAGCGCCAGCAGCCGCAGCGCATCCGCAGCCTTCAGCCGTGGTTGGGCGCGGGCCGGGCCCGTGCCGTCCGGGCCCAAGGCCCGGGTGCACAGCGCCACGGCGTCTTCGTGGCGGCCGGCCCAGGCGAGTTCGGCGGCCTGCTGCATGGCGGTGGGCTCGGACGGCCGTGTGGTGCTGTTCATGGTGTTGCCTTGCTCGGGCGGCCACGGGCCGCTGACGTCCGCGGGTGATGCTTGGGACGCGTTTTGATGCCGATTCGATGCGTTGATGCTAGAGTGCCGCCATGCGCACCACCCTGGCCATCGACGACGACGTGTTCGCCTACGTGCGGGCGCATGCCGAGCGCGAACGCATCTCCATCGGCGAAGCGCTTTCGCGGCTGGCGCGGCAGGGCATCCAGGCCAGCCAGTTGCCGCCGCCGGCCACCGCAAGGCCGAAGTCGCGTTATGCGCTGCTGCCGGCGCGCAAGGAGGCCATCACCTCCGAGCACGTGCGCCGGTTGATGGAGCAGGAAGGCATCTGAGAGCGCACCGATGCGATGAGCCTGCGCTGCCTGCCTGATGTCAACGTCTGGGTGGCGCTGCTCGACGAGGCGCATGTCTTCCACGCCCAGGCGCTGGCCTTCATCCGGCGCAGGCAGCTGAAGATCGCCACCTGCGCGCTGGTGGAGAACGGTGTCGTGCGCGTCCTCAACCTGCCCGGCTACAGCCGCCTGGGCCCGGTGGGCTTCGCGCCGGTGGCGGCCAAGCTGGCCGAAATCTGCAGCCGCCTGGACCACGAGTTCTGGCCCTGCGACGTGTCGCTGCGCGAGGCCGGGCGCGTGAACTGGCCGCGTGTGATGGGGCACAACCAGATCACCGACGTGTACCTGCTGGCGCTGGCCGTGGCGCATGGCGGCTGCCTGGTGACGCTGGACCACGGCGTGGCCACGACCACGGTCGGGGGTGCACTGCCGCGCCACCTGGAGCACCTGTAGCGCGGGCATCACAGGCGGCCGCTCGGGGCGCTGTCTTCGGGCGGCTGTGCCTGCAGCAGCGCCTGCACCAACGCCTCCACTCGGATCGGCTTGGTCACGTAGTCGTCCATGCCGGCAGCGAGGCAGGCTTCGCGGTCGCCCTGCATGGCGTTGGCGGTCATGGCCACGATGCGGGGGCGTTCGTGGGGTTTCAGTTTTGCCGTTAGCTGGCGGCTGGCTTCGAGGCCATCCATCTCGGGCATCTGCACGTCCATCAGCACCAGGTCGTAGCGCCTGGCTTCGATGGCTTCGAGGGCTTTGAGGCCGTTCACCGCCACGTCGGCCGTGTAGCCCATCTGGCTCAACAGGCGCAGCGCGAGCTTCTGGTTCACCAGGTTGTCTTCAGCGAGCAGGATGGTCAGCGGGTGGCGGCTGGCCATGTGCGGGTCGATGCTGGTCTTGCCGGTGGGTTTTGTTGCCGTGGCTTCGGTGGCCACCGCCTCGGCGCGGATGTGGAAGCGGAAGGTGCTGCCCTGGCCGGCGCCTTCGCTCTCGGCGCTCATCGTGCCGCCCATGATCTCGGCAAGCCGCTTGCTGATGACAAGGCCCAGCCCCGTGCCGCCGTACTTGCGCGTGGTGCTGCTGTCGGCCTGGCTGAAGCTCTGGAACAGCTTGGCCATGCCCTCGGGGCTGAGGCCGATGCCGCTGTCTTGCACGGCGAAGTGCAGCTCGTCGGCTGCGCGTCTTTCAACCGTTAGGCGCACCTCGCCGGCTTCGGTGAACTTGAGCGCATTGCTCAGCAGGTTGAGCAGGATCTGGCGCAGCCGGGTGCTGTCGCCCTTCACGCTTGCCGGCACGTCGTCGGCGATGGCGACCACCAGCGAGAGCTTCTTCTCGCTGGCCTTGGGCCGCACCAGCTCCACCGCCGAGCCCACGCACTCGCGCAGCACGAACGGCACGCTCTCCACGTCAAGCTTGCCGGCCTCGATCTTGGAGAAGTCGAGGATGTCATTGATGATGGTCAGCAGCGACTCGCCGCTGTCGCGCACGGTGCGCGCTAAGTCGCGCTGGTCGTCGGAAAGCGGCGTGTCGAGCAGCAGCCCGCTCATGCCGATGATCCCGTTCATCGGCGTGCGGATCTCGTGGCTCATCGTGGCCAAGAAACTGCTCTTGGCCTCGTTGGCGGCTTCAGCCTGCGCACGCGCATCCTGCGCCTCGCGGACCAGCCGCACGTTCTGGATCGCGATCACCGCCTGGTTGGCGAAGGTCGCGAGCAGCGCCATCTGCCGCTCGCTGAGCGCGCCGGGCTCGGGCGACGACATCGAAATGGCGCCGATCGCACGGCCTTCGTGCAGCAACGGGGCAGAGGCGATCGAGCGAAAGGCCACCGTCGCGGCACGCCCGCGAGCCCAGGCCGGTGCGTCGGCCGCGGCCATGTCCGGCACCTGGATCGCACGGCGCTCGAGCACTGCCAGGCCGACGATGCTGTTGCGGTCCACCGGCAGCAACTCGGGGCCGTGGTACTCGCCGCTCTCGAGCTCGTAGCTGCGCGCGCGCCGCCGCAGGCCGTCGCTCTCGAGCAGGCGCAGCGCGGTCTTGCGGCCGAACAGCCGCGCGGCGCTCCTGACGATGGCGTCGAACACCGGCTGCGTGTCGGTCGGCGAGCTGCTGATGACCGTG
>CAZBTD010000236.1:130-2725 GCA_964494815.1 uncultured Ferruginibacter sp.
GAATTTATTTTTACTTTTCAAAAAATCTCAAGAAATTCTTTTCAAAACTTTTTGTCAACTTTAAAAAACTTCAAAAGAATTTATTTTTACTTTTCAAAAAATCTCAAGAAATTCTTTTCAAAACTTTTTGTAAATACCGGGCAAAACTTTTCAAAAACTTTTGTTACAAAATTATTTTTGCAAATTCTAAAAAAGTTTTTAGAAAGTTGTTTACTTGCTATATATAGATAATATAGGTGTCAGCTATCAGCCAAACTTTATTAAAAGTTATAGAATGGTTGTCTAGGTGTATTGTAAGCTTATAGATGAATTGTCAGGAAAGTGACTGTAAAATGTGTAGTTCGCTGACAAATTGTTATGCTATCACGAAGTTTTAGGTCAACGTTGGCCGAAAATTGTCAGGAAAATTCGCAAGATTGAAAGGTTCAAAAGCGAAAAACCGTGATACAATAGGTGTGTAGTTTGAAGTTGAGTAAGCGAACGAACGAAAGGAATATGTAATCGATATAGTAATAGTTATAAGTTTAATAAGTTTAATAAATCAACATTCACAAAAGGATTTTAACAATGGAAAATAAAGTAGCTTATAAATATAGTTTGATGTTCAATTATTCTTATATTCGGGCTTATGAATTATGTAGTTATATTATCGACAAATCAGATTTGTCTGACGATATTAAACAACAGTTAATCACTATTTGTTTTAAGCTTAATGCAGATGCTTTAGATGGTTTATGGACAAGTGGCAATAAGTTTGAACCGCTCATTACAGACGAAGAGTTAAAAATCCATCTACCAGTTTACCAGGTTGTATCCTCAAGCTTGGTTTGTATCTTGACACCTGAATTGTATTTCTATTTGCAAAATTTGGCAATTAATCGTAAAATTTCTGCTATGCGAGTGCTTAGGGAGAAGATTCCTAGTTTGTCACTAAAAACCGCAAAAAACATTATTGAAGTTATGCAACAGTCTTCTGTAAGTATTGAAGAACTTGAAAAAATGAAGGAAGGTGTTATTGTAACAATTGACCGTATTTAATAACTTTCAGCGTTTCTCAAATTTGCGCATAACTTCTAGTTAATGTATACTTATAGATAGTTAAGTAATTGATTAGTGAAAGGTCAAACAACTTGAAACGATAACACCACAGATTTACCCTATTGTAATAAACTTCTTACTAACTTTGTTTTTCAACTTTTTTCAGTGTAAAGGATAATTTAACATGACTACGCAAACTATTTCTTCTAACAAGTTTTCAACAACTTTGGGCGATTCAGGTTTAAACGTCAAGGCACACAAGACAGAAAATACTATTCGCCAAGCTTTTGGGACATTCAATCAATTTTTCGCTGATAAGGTGCATACAGGCTCAATTGACTTTGAATCCTTCAAAATGTTGCGCAAGCTTATCAACAGTATGCTGATTGACGAAGACACAGGTGAATTGCCTGGTAAGTGGGAAACTGTAAAGCATAACGGTGAAGTTGTCTTCTGCTTCTTTGTTCCTAATGGCAATGTTGCCCCAACAGTTGAACCGACGCCAACAAATGAAGAATTGTTCGCCCATTACGAGAAAATCACCCCAAAGTGGATTACTGAAAGTCTTCTGAACTTTCCAGAACCTTCAAAAGTTATTGCTCACCTGGCCCTGGCGGCATGGGCGCAAAAGAAAGTTGCCAAGGTTGAAGATCGTTACCTGTTCTGTTGGGTTAAGGGTAATGTTATCTCTGGCACAACATTTGTAGAACAAACTGAAGTTTTGTCTGCGTTGCCATTGTTCGTAACGAACAGCAATGTAAACCGTGAGACAATTGAGGCATCCTTTGAATTACTCAAAAAAGACTTGCCTACATTTAGTGAAAATGAGCAAGTAGTTGAAGAATCACACTCAACCAAAGTTGTTGAAGCACCAACAATTGAACAAATTACAGCCGCTTTTGATATGTTGGGCAAGACTTCGTTTTCTATTGAATCGGTGACTGAACGAAACAACCCTGACAACACGAACGACTACAGTATCAAATTCAAGGAAAATGGCCGCAACCTGACCAAACTTTGGTCTACTGTACAAAAAGCAGTTGCAGACTTAAGCGCCTAATCAATCCAGTTGAAACAACTTTGTAGTAAGTTATCCTCCGCTTATTATAAGGTTGTAACAAGTGTATTGATAATGCAAAATAAGCTTTTGTGAATTTGCGTTATTTCTTCAAAAGATTTATAATAACAGTGTAGTTAGTTAACTTTAAATCTTAACTGAAAGGTATCACAATGTTTTCATCTATCTTTGCCCGTATTTTGTTTGTAACTGTTCTACTCGCCGTTTGTTTCCCACTTATTCCCGTTGTTGCTGATATTGTCTTATCAATTGCTACCCTATACGTTATCTACAATCTTGTGAAGCTACTTCGCAAAGTCTTACAAAAGTTTACACGGTTATTAGTCTGGACTTGTGCAATTTTTCAAGTAACTTTGCGTTTTGCTTTAGTTGTTGGTATCGTTTATCTTGTTGTTTATCATATTCAATTCTAAAGTGTAACTTGTCAATCAATCAGTAGCATCCATCACAAAGGGTTTATAAAATGCTAACTTACGAGA
>CAZBTD010000237.1:0-2722 GCA_964494815.1 uncultured Ferruginibacter sp.
ACAGCAGCTTGAGCCAGAACTCGCGCTGGCGCAGGCGCTGCGTGTAGTAGTGCCTGACCTGGGTGCGGGCCTGGGTCTGGGCCGACCTCACCCAGGGGTTCACCAGGCACAGCCCGTCGACGCGCGGGTCGCCGTGCGAGTGCAGGTACATCAGTGCCGCCGAGGCGCCGTCGCACAGGCCCCAGAGCACGAAGCGCTGCAGGCCGGGTGCCGCGGCCTGGGCCGCGTCGATCGCGGCCGCGATGTCGTCGCCAAGGTCCTCGAACGATCGCTGCGCGCCGCTGCTGTCGCCCATGCCGCGCACGTCGAAGCGCAGCGCGGCGACGCCGGCCGCCGCCGCGGCGCGCGCCAGCTGCACGAAAAGCCGGTGGCTGCCGGCCCGGTACTGCGGGCCGCCGACGACGATGAGCAGGCAACGGTCGCTGGCTGCGGCCGGCAGCGTCAGCACGCCGACCAGCGTCTCGCCCTGGCAGTCGAAGACCAGCGGCAGCTCGCCTGGTGTCGGCCCGGGTGCGGCCACCGGGCGCGCGGGCTGCAGCAGCGTCTGGTTCATGCGACGACCCGCTCGGCAAGCGCCTCGGCGAGGGCGTGGCCGCTGGCGTCGACGAGCGCGGGTGCGTCCTCGATCTCGGTGGTCTGCCAGAAGGCCGGCCCGCCGACGGCCCGGGCCTGCACCTGCCAGCCGGCCTGGCGCCAGCGCTCGACCGCCGGCCGGCTGGCGGGCAGCAGCTCGGGCGTGTCGCGCGGCGATACCTCCAGCCACAGCAGCGGCCCCGGGGGCGCCGGCGGGGGCTCGAGCGTGGCCGCTTCCAGGCCGCGCAGCAGCGCCGGCGGCAGCCGGTAGCCCGCCACCTCCACACAGTGCCCGGCGTCGATCTGCGCGCGCAATGCCGCCATCGCGGCCTTGGCGCCGCCGTCGTCGATCGCGGCGGCGGCCTTCAGCCGCAGGAACTGCTGTGCCGCCTGGCGGCCCTGCAGCACCGGCTGCCAGAACAGCAGCCCCAAGGGGCCGGCAAGCTGGCCGCACTGCGCGGCGGCGGCCGTGGCGACCAGGGCGCCGACCCGCTGGCCCCACAGCCACAAGGGCGCGTCGACGCGGCTGCCCAGCCAGGCCGCCGCTTCGGCGATGTCGTCGACCCAGTCCTGCCAGCCGATGTCGGCCCATTCGAGATCGCTGTCGCCGCAGCCGGCCAGGTCGACCTGCAGAACGTCGAAGCCCAGCCGGGCGAACGCGCGCGCCTGCAGCGCCGCCATGCGGCGCGACTTGTTCATCTCCTCGCCGAAGGCATGGGCGTGCACGATGGCAGCTCGCGGCGGCACGCGGCCGGCCTGACCCTGCGCCGCGTGGTGCAGCGCGAAGCGCCGGCCGCGGCCCCGGGTCTCGAGGAAGAAGGCGTGCGGCCTGGCGGCGTGCGCGCCGGCCTTTGCGGCTTCAGGCACCGAGCTTGCCGCCGACGAAGTCGGCCAGCGAGCCCACGGTGGCGAAGGTGCTGCCGTCGATGTCGTCGTCGTCGACCGTGATGCCCAGGCGCTCTTCGAGGGTGGTGATCAGCGTGACCACGGCCATCGAGTCCAGCTCGGGGATGGCGCCCAGCAGCGCGGTGTCGCGCGTGAAGCCCAGGCCGCGCCCGCCCAGGCTGAGCACCTCGTCGAGGATCTGGAGCAGTTCGCGCTGGGTGTCCATGGGTGTGGCTTGTGGGCACGCCGCCACGGGCAGCGGCCGGGCGGGCACCGGGTGGATGTCGATGCGTCGTCGGGTGGGCAAGCGGGCGCTGCGCGCGACTTGGGGAGACCCGTCGGATGGCTGGGAATTCTAGGTTCGGGCCTTCGGCGGACCGGCGCGCAAAGCGTGCCGTTCTTCGCGCTCGTGGCCGCAGCGTGCAGGGTGGCCCATGACATACTTTTTGCGGTTCCCGGAGCGCACGCCGCGCCTGTCCCGCGACCGAGGCACGGTGGCGCTGCAATGCCGCCGGGCTCGCCCCACTGCTGCGCCACCATGCCCGAAGCCTTCCTGCTGCACCACCTCGTCTCGAGGGCGGCCGACCGCGCGCCCGCCGCGCCGGCCCTGACCCATGGGTCGGCCACCTGGACCTACGAGACGCTGGCCCTGGAGGTCGACCGTGTCGCCTCGGCGCTGGCCGGCCTGGCGCTGCCGCGCGGCGCGCGCGTGGGCATCTACCTCGAGAAGCGTTTCGAGATGGTGGTGGCGGCCTTTGCCGCCTCGGCCGCCGGCGGTGCCTTCGTGCCCGTCAACCCCTTGCTCAAGGCCGAGCAGGTGGGCTTCATCCTGCGCGACTGCAACGTGCGGGTGCTGGTCACCTCGCCCGAGCGCCTGGCGGGCCTGCAGGAAGAGCTGGGCCGTTGCCCCGACCTCGCGCATGTGGTGCTGACCGATCGGCCCGCCGGGCTGGCGGTGCCCGCACCCCTGGTGCTGCACGACTGGCGCGCGCTCGACGGCGGTGGTGCGCGCGGTGCGCGCGTCGTCGACACCGACATGACGGCCATCCTGTACACCAGCGGCAGCACCGGCCGCCCCAAGGGCGTGGTGCTGTCTCACCGCAACATGGTGGCCGGGGCCAAGAGCGTGGCCTCGTACCTGGGCAACCATGCGGGCGACACGCTGCTGGCGGCGCTGCCGCTGTCCTTCGATGCCGGCTTCAGCCAGCTGACGACGGCCTTCCACAGCGGCGCGCGCGTGGTGCTGCTGAACTACCTGCTGCCG
>CAZBTD010000238.1:0-2700 GCA_964494815.1 uncultured Ferruginibacter sp.
CGCGCCGTACAGGCCCAGCACCGGCGCCTTGATGCGCGCCACCTGGTCCAGCGGCGTCGTGTCGCCCGGGTGGTAGCCGCGCGCCACCGGCCCGTACCAGGCCACGGCCGCCTTCACCGCCGGGTTGTGGGCGGTGTACATCCAGGTGGTGCGGCCGCCCCAGCAGAAGCCGGTGATGCCCAGGCGGTCGGCCGCGGCACCCTGCCCGCGTGCCCAGGCCACGCAGGCGTCGAGGTCCTGCATGACCTGGGCATCGGGCGTCCTGGCGATCACCTCGCTGACGAGCTTGGCGATCTCGCCGTAGCTGCCGGCGTCGCCCTGCCGCACGAACAACTCCGGCGCCACGGCAAAGTAGCCGGCCCGCGCGAAGCGCCGCGCCACGTCGGCGATGTGCTCGTGCACGCCGAAGATCTCGCTCACCACCAGCACCACCGGCGCACCGGTCTTGCCGGATGGTGCAGCCCGGTAAGCCGGCATCTTGAAGTCGCCCACGGGAATGGTGACTTCACCGACCAGCAGGCCATCGGCCGGGGTCCTGATGGTGGTCTGCGCCACCACGGGCAGCACCGCGGCCGCAAAGCCCGTGCCCACGGTGCCGCGCACGAAGCCCCGGCGGGTGAAGGCCTGCGCAGGCAGCAGGCTGTCGAGTTCGGACTGGATCATGGGTGCGGCTCCGGTTCAGCCCGCCACGCTGCGGCGTCCGGCACGCCACAGCACGAAGGCGAACTCGTCGGCGCGCTCGTCGTCGAGCTGGCTGCGGGTGCTGCCCAGGCCGTGGCCCTGGTCGAAGCTCACGCGCAGCAGCACCGGGTTGCGTGACGCGTTGGCCTTCTGCAGCCGGGCGGCCATCTTGGCGCCGTGCCACGGGTCCACGCGCGGGTCGGTCATGCCCACGGTCAGCAGCACGGCGGGGTACTTCGTGCCGACGCGCACGTGGCTCAGCGCATCCATCGCCAGCAGGCCCTTGAAGCCGTCGGCCTCTTTCACGGTGCCGAACTCGGCGATGTTGGGCGGCCCGTTCTGCGAGAACTCGGCCCGCAGCGCGTTGGACACGCCGACGTTGCTGATGACGCCGGCGAACAGGTCGGGCCGTTCAGTCAGCGCCATGCCCATGGTGATGCCGCCGGCCGACCCGCCCTGGATGGTCAGCGTCGACGGCGAGCAGATGCCTTGCTGCACCAGGTGCTCGCAGCAGTCGATCAGGTCGCGCCACGTGTTGGGCTTGGTGAGCTTCTGCCCGCCTTTCCACCAGCGCTTGCCGTATTCGCCACCGCCACGCACGTGGGCAAAGGCCAGCACGCCGCCACGTTCCAGCAAGGCCAGCGAGCGCAGGCTGAAGTAGGGGCTGGTGGTGACCTGGTAGGAACCGTAGGCGTCGACCAGCGTCGGGTTGCGGCCATTGCGCGGCAGGCCTTTCTTCAGCACCACCGACAGCGGCACCAGCGTGCCGTCGCGCGCTTTCACCTGCAGCCGCAGCGCTTCGTAGCCCGACAGGTCGACCTTGGGCGGCGGTGCCAGGGCCACGCGTTCGCTGCGCCCCGTGGCGGGGTCGTAGCGGCACACGGTGAAAGGCACCAGCCAGCTGGTGGCGTCGATCCAGGCACCGTCCTCGTCGGTCTGCGTCGACAGCCCGCTGATCGAGCCTTCGAACGGCATGGGCACGTCGCTCAGCCGCCCTTGGCGGTCGAGCTTGCGCAGGCGGTGGTAACCGCCGTCCAGGTCGCGCAGGTACAGGCCATCGCGCGCCATCGAGATGCCTTCCAGCACCACGGCGCCTTCGGGCACCACCACGCTGGCCGCGGCGAACGACGGCTGCGCCAGCGGTGTCTTCAGCAGCCGGCCGTTCTCGGCGCCTTTGGTGCTGAGCAGGTACAGGTCGGTGTCGTCGAAGCTGAAATCGACCACCTCATCGTCGACCGTGCACACGCGCGTCCACGTCGCCTTGCCGGCTACCACGTCGGCCAGCTTCGCCACGTAGACGGGGTTCTCGCGCCGCACGCCGCCTTGCAGCACCAGCACGGCGAAGTCGCCGCGCCGCGCCGCCAGCACGACGGGGAAGTCGTTCTCCTCGACGTCCACCTTCGGGTCCATGCCGCGCACCATCACCACACGGTCGTCCTTGGGGTCGGTGCCGATGCGGTGCAGCAGGCGCGGCCCGTTCTGGTAGTAGCCCGTCGTGCCGGGCTTGACGCCGTCGGCCAGGCGGCCATAGAAGAAGCCGCTGCCGTCGGGCAGCCACGACGGCGACGCGTACTGCGTGCCCTTGATGCGAACCGGCAGCACGCGCTGCGTGTCCACCTCCATCACGTGCAGCACCGAGTCCTCGCTGCCGGCGGGCGACAGTCCGTACACCACGCGGCGGCCATCGGGCGAGGCCAGCCACCAGTCCAGCGACACGTGCACGCCGCCATCGCCCTTCATGGTGGTGGGGTCGATGAGGATGCGTTCGCTGCCGCCCACGCCGTCGCGCACGGCCAACTTGAAGTTGTCGGCGCCCGCCGGTCTCACCTGGTAGAACAGGCGCTGGCCGCTCGACTGCACGCCGTATGCGATGGCGGTGCCACCCGACAGCGCCGAGATGCGCTGCTTCAGGGCGGCCCGCCCGGGAATGCCACCCAGGGTGCGACGCGCCCAGGCGTCCTGGCCGCGCATGAACGGCTCCCAGTCGCGGTCCTTGGCGTTCTCCATCCAGCGGTAGGG
>CAZBTD010000239.1:0-2691 GCA_964494815.1 uncultured Ferruginibacter sp.
CGCTGGGTGCTGCCGCGCGCCCCGGTGCGCCCGGTGACGATCAACAACGACTACCGCATGCGGGCCTGGTACGACATCCTCGCCACCGACCTCGCCCGGCGGGAGGACGAGGCAGGCCTGCGCGCTTCGGCGGCCCAGGTCCTCGAGCTGCTGGACCGCGAGGTCGCGCACGGCATGCCGGCGCGGCGAATCGTGCTGGCCGGCTTTTCGCAAGGGGCCGCCATCAGCCTGCTGGCCGGCCTGCGTTGCCCGCAGCGCCTGGCCGGCCTGGCCGGCCTTTCCGGCTACCTGCCGCTGGCCGACGCGGCGCTGGCCGAGGCCCACGCCGCGCAGCGCGATGTGCCCGTCTTCCTGGCGCATGGCCGTGACGACGCGGTGGTGAGCCTGGAGCGCGGCCAGGCGGCGCGGCAGAGCCTGCAGGCGGCCGGCTGGCCGGTGCAGTGGCAGGACTACCCGATGGAGCACACCCTGTGCATCGAGGAGGTGCGCCACCTGCAGTCCTGGTTGCTGCAGGTGCTGGCCTCGCCGGGCCCCTGAGCCGCGGCGATGGCGGGTGTGCACATCGTCGACCTCGAGTCGGCCATCAACTGGTGGCGCGAGCGCTCGCCCTCGCCCGACTGCGTCAGCGCCTGCCATGAAGTGCGTGCGCTGGCCGAGGTCTACGCAGGCATGAGCCTGCGGCACGAGAGCTGCCGCGACGAGTTGCTGTGGCCGCCAGCGGCCCTGCAGGCCTGGCTGGCCTGGGCCGCCACGCAGCCCGACTCCCCGTGCATCGCGATCTGCTCGACCAGCCAGGGCGACGCCGTGTGCAAGGGCTGCGGCCGCAGCTTCGACGAGGTGCAGCGCTGGACCGCATTGAGCCCGGCCGAAAAGCGCGCCGTCTGGCGCCGCATCACCGAAGAAGGCACGGCCTGGCGCTTCAACCGCTACGCCGAGCGTGCGCGGCTGGCCAGTGGCGCCGACCATCCCGATCCGCGCAGCTTCCTCCCGCGCCGCGACGCCGGGCCGCCAGGGCACGGTTGAAGACGCGAGGGGCCGTGCGATCGGCAGAGCAAGCGGAAGCGCACTCGACTGCGCGCTCGGCTGCGCACTCGGGCACGCACTCCTGCGGAAACTCGGGTGTGCCCCCGGGTGCGCACTCGGGCCCGCATTCGGGAGCACGCTCTGGGCCGTGAACTCGACGCAGAGCGCGTGAGCGAGCGCCGCGGCGCGCGCGCCCTCGCGCGCTGGGCCGCCAGCGTGCGCCTGATCGCGCCGCTGGCCTGGCCGGTGTTCGTCGGCCAGCTCGCGGTGCTCGCCTTCGGCACCGTCGACACCGTGCTGCTCGGCCGCTACGCGGCGCTCGACCTCGCCGCGCTGGCCGTCGGCGCAGCCGCCTACGTGACGGTCTTCATCGGCTTGATGGGGGTCGTGCTCGCGCTCGCGCCCATCGTCGGCCAGCTCTACGGCGCGCGCCAGTTCGCGGCCGCCGGACGCCAGGCGCACCAGGCGGTGTGGATCGCGCTCGGGCTGGCGCTCGCCGGCGGGCTGCTGCTCGCCTTCCCGCACCCGTTCCTCGCGCTGGCGCGCACCTCGCCCGAGGTCGAGGCCAAGGTGCGCGGCTATCTGCTCGCGCTCGCCTTCTCGCTGCCGGCGGCGCTGCTGTTCACGGTGTACCGCGGCTTCAACATCGCGGTCTCGCGGCCCAAGGCGGTGATGGTGCTGCAGCTCGGCGGGCTGGCGCTGAAGGTGCCGCTGTCGATGTTCTTCGTCCACGGGCTGCCGGCTGCCGGCGGGCCGGCGCTGGGCGTGGTCGGCTGCGGCCTGGCCACCTGCATCGCGATGTGGGCGCAGTGCATCGCCGCGTGGCGCGTCGTGCGGCGCGACGCGTTCTACGCGCCGTTCGCGATCGGGGGCCGCGGCCTCGACGCGCCCGACCTGCGCGCACTGCTCGCGCAGTTGCGGCTGGGCGCGCCGATGGGCGCATCGATCGTGGTCGAGGTCACCGGCATGACGTTCATGGCACTGTTCATCGCGCGCTTCGGCACGACCGCGGTGGCCGGGCATCAGATCGCCGCCAACCTGGCGGCGATGTTGTTCATGATGCCGCTGGCGATCGGCAACGCGACGACAACGCTGGTCGCGCAGGCGATCGGCGCGCGCGCCCTCGCCGATGCGCGCCGCCTGGGCTGGCACGGCCTCGCGCTCGGCCTGCTCGTCGCACTGGTCGCGGCCACGCTGGTCTACGCCGGCCGCGCTGCCATCGTGCGGCTGTATACGAGCGACCCCGCGGTGGCGGCAGCGGCGCTCGCCTTCGTCGCCTGGCTCGCGTGGTTCCACATCGGCGACGCCGCACAGACGGTGGCCGCCTTCGTGCTGCGCGCGTGGCGCGTGACGACGGTGCCGCTCGTCGTCTACGCGATCGCGATCTGGGGCGTGGGCCTGGGCGGCGGCTGGTGGCTCGCGTTCGCCGCCGGCGCCGAGGTGCCGGCGCCGCTGCGCGGGCCGCCGGGCTTCTGGATCGCCGCGGCGGCGTCGCTCGTCGTCACCGCGGTGCTGCTCACTGCCTTCCTCGGCTGGATGCTGCAGCGGCAGCGGCGCGGCGCCATGGGGGGCTGAGGTCGCCGTCCGCGCGCATCAACGTGCGGCGGCGCCGCCCTGAGAGCCTGTGAAGATATGAATCGTGCCCGCGTGGGGTCCCAGAAGGGGCCC
>CAZBTD010000240.1:0-2281 GCA_964494815.1 uncultured Ferruginibacter sp.
TTGAAGAAGACAAACGTATCACCAACGAATTATAGCTTGTCTGTTTATAATCTGATGGGTGAAAAAATATTTCAAAGCAATTGTGCCCCCGGAAAATCAGAAATCGATATTTCTAAATATTCTAACGGCATGTATTTTCTTGAAGTAAGAAATGGTAATGAAGCGATCACCAGAAAACTTGTTCTGGAAAAATAAGGACAGCTTATTTGATCTTTTCAACCATCGACTCCAGTCTTTTCACAACATCTTTACAGCCAATTAGGTTAGCGACTTCAAAAAGTGCCGGGCCGCCTCCCAGTCCGCTTATACATACCCGGAAAAGCTGCATGACCTCGCCTGTCTTCATTCCTGTTTTTTCACAGGTTTGTTTAAAGACAGCTTCTGCTGTTTGAGCTGAAAACTCTTTCTCAATTGCTTTGTATTCTTGAGCCAGTTCTGCAATAAAACTTTTGGTTTTATCATTCCAACGCTTTTTTATAACCTCATTGTCATAAGTGTCGGGTTCAACAAAGAAGTAGCTGCCCAAAGACCAAAATTCATTTAAGAAATGGGCTTTTTCTTTTATCAGTTTACAAACACTTTTTATGTATTCAAAATCCTTGTTCTTTGTTCTTTCTTCTGCGCTTTGAAATTCTTTTGCAAGTTCCTCATCACTTTTATTTCGCAGGTACTGTTGGTTGAACCATTTCGTTTTCTCCGGATCAAATTTAGCTCCGTGTTTGCTTAACCTTTCCAAAGAGAATTACTGAACTAATTCATATAAAGAAAATAATTCTTTATTGCCGCTCGCATGACAGCCGAGAAGGGCGAGCATATTAATAAATGCATCGGGGAAATATCCTTTCTCTCTATAGCCTGATGATTGTTCTTTGGTTACAGGATCTATCCAGTTAAGTGGAAATACAGGAAATCCTAATCGATCTCCATCACGCTTGCTTAGCTTTCCATTTCCGTCGGGTCGCAGGAGTAAAGGCAAATGTGCGAATTGCGGCATTGCATCTTCCCAACCTAAATACCTGTAAAGCAGGACGTGCAGTGGGGCAGAGGGGAGCCATTCTTCTCCTCTAATTACATGGGTGATCTTCATTAAATAATCATCTACCACATTGGCTAAGTGGTAAGTAGGCATTCCATCGCTCTTGAATAATACTTTATCATCCATTTGCGAGGAATTGACTACTACCCAACCGCGAATTATATCCTGTAAACGCACTTCTTCGTTGCGTGGTATTTTTATCCTTATAACATAATGCTCGTGGGCATCTAACTTCTTCTTTACCTCATCTTCTGAAAGTGAAATAGAATTTTTAAGATTTTGCCTTGAGATTGCATTGTATGAAAAGCTGCCACCTGCCTTTTCTATCCTTGTCCTGGCTTCCTCTAGTTCTTCGGTTGTATCAAAGGCATAATAAGCATGACCGTTTTTAACTAACTGTTCGGCATATTGGCGATACATGGACTTGCGTTCACTTTGTCTGTACGGTTTGTAATTTCCGTCTCCAAATCCTATTCCTTCATTGGGTTGAATACCACACCATTTAAGAGCTTCTACAATATACTGTTCTGCACCAGGAACAAAACGAGTTTGGTCTGTATCTTCAATTCGTAGAATAAAGTCTCCTCCGTGTTTTTTTGCGAAGAGGTAATTATAAAGGGCTGTTCGTACGCCACCCATATGCAAAGGGCCTGTGGGACTAGGGGCAAATCGAACTCTAACCGGTTTTGTATTATCCATAAATATTTTTTACCACGCGAAAATATCAAAAATACAAGCAGTGCTAATTAAGCTACCTCTGAATAGTGATAGGTTATGGGGAGCTTATAGTGTAAAAACTAGTAAATAGACAAGTTGTCAAGTTATATTCAATTGATCGATTATTGGTAGAAACAATTTTACATCTTATTCAGTTAAAGTAATTAATGCCAGCCTGATTGGAAAACGAAGAGAAAAATAATATAATAAGAAGTATTCTCTACCCGGGTTTATTTGTTCTATTGCTATGGTTAGTGAAGTTAGTAGAGATAAGTTTAGATATTAATTTGGTTCAATTTGGCTTGTATCCACGTGCTTACAAGGGGTTACTAGGCATTTTAACGTGTCCACTTATTCATAGCACCTGGAATCATTTGTATTCTAACAGCATCCCTCTTTTAGTATTAGGGGCTATCACCTTTTATTTTTACAGACCCATTGCATTTTCAATTTTCTTTTGGGTGTATTTGATGTCGGGGGTATGGTTATGGGCTGCCGGCAGAGAGGCTTATCACATTGGAGCAAGTG
>CAZBTD010000240.1:2291-2691 GCA_964494815.1 uncultured Ferruginibacter sp.
TCAGGAAAGAACGAAGTACCATGGTTCTTTCTTTATTGGTTGTTTTTCTTTATGGCAGTTTGGTATGGGGAGTATTTCCTGTCAATACAGATGTTTCATGGGAGTCGCATCTGTTAGGTGCCGCAGCCGGATTAATTACTGCTTTTTATTATAGAAAAGAAGGGCCTCAGAAAAAGGAAATAGAGTGGGATGAAAACGAGGAAGATGATGGAGAATGGAAAATTGACCCTGATAACAAGTAACGAATGTTCATTGAACCTGTCTTACAAAATCACTAATTTTTTGGTTGCCCTATAATTATCGGAACTTATATTGATCCAATAAATTCCTGGAGGTAAATCTAACTTGGCAAGGTTAATTTTTTCTATGTGCTTACCCTTTAGCTGTGTTTTATAATGGA
>CAZBTD010000241.1:0-2620 GCA_964494815.1 uncultured Ferruginibacter sp.
TTCCCTTTCTTGCTGCATAATCTTTCAGCTGGTCTTCATTTATTTTACCAACGCCAAAATACTTACTTTGTGGGTTGGCAAAATACCAGCCACAAACTGATGATGCCGGGTACATAGCCAATGATTCAGTAAGATGAATGCCAGTCATTTCCTCACCACCCAATAAATTAAACAGTTTATATTTCTCCGTATGATCGGGGCAGGCAGGATAGCCTGGTGCAGGACGAATGCCGCTGTATTCTTCTTTAATTAATTGTTCGTTGGTAAGATTTTCTGCCTTCTCATAACCCCACAATTCTTTCCTTGTTTTTTCATGCAGCAATTCTGCAAATGCTTCTGCAAAACGGTCTCCCAATGCCTGCAGCATTATTTTGTTATAATCGTCATGCTGTTGCTCAAACAGTTTTACATATTTATCTACACCATGAATGGTTACGCTGAATGCACCGATATAATCCTGTTGCGGTGAAATAAAATCAGACAGCGATAAATTGGGCTGCCCTTCGGCTTTTTTAATTTGCTGCCTTAATGATTCCAGGTGAATTGTTTGGCCATTATTGTTTACTTCAATGGTGTCAGGCGCTGTTTTTTTAGCTTCCCAAAAACCTGCTACGCCTGTTGCTGTTAACCATTTTTCACTTACAACTTTATCAAGCAGTGCGTTTGCATCGTTGTATAGTTTTGTTGCTTCTTTTCCTACAATACTGTCAGATAAAATAGCAGGGAATTTTCCATGCAGTTCCCACGCAATAAAGAAAGGTTGCCAGTCAATATACTTTCTTATTTCAGCTAAATCATAATCAGCAAATTGTTTGGCGCCGGTGTACGTTGGTACTACTGGTTTATAGTTAGCCCAGTCAATTGTTGCGGTATTTGCCTGTGCTTCTGCAAAAGGCAAAAATTGTTTTACAGGTTTTTTATTTTCAAAATCTTCTTTCAGTTTTTGATACTCTGTTTTTATGTCTGAAAGAAAACCTTCTTTCTGGTCTTTGCTTAATAAGTTGCCTGCAACAGTAACACTTCTTGATGCATCCAATACATGCACCACTCCTTTATCAAACTGTGGCGCAATTTTTACAGCGGTATGCATACGGCTGGTGGTGGCGCCGCCAATTAATAACGGCTGTTGCATATTACGGCGTTTCATTTCGTGTGCCACATGCACCATTTCATCCAGCGATGGTGTAATTAAACCGGAAAGGCCAATAATATCTGCACCGAATTTTTCTGCTTCATCTAAAATTTTATCAGCAGGCACCATTACGCCCATGTCTTTTATTTCGTAACCGTTACAAGCCAATACCACACCCACAATGTTTTTTCCAATGTCATGCACATCTCCTTTTACGGTGGCTAATAAAATTTTTGCAGCACCTGCGGCTTCTTCATTTACAGTACCTGCGGCAAGGTGTGCTTGTTTACGGTCTTCTTTTTCCTGTTCAATGTAAGGCGTCAATACCGCCACACTTTTTTTCATTACCCTGGCGCTTTTTACCACCTGCGGTAAAAACATTTTACCGCTGCCGAATAAATCACCCACCACATCCATACCTGCCATCAGCGGCCCCTCAATAACATCTAAAGGGCGTGGGTATTTTTGCCTTGCCTCTTCTGTATCTGCGTCTATATAATCAGTAATGCCATTTACCAAAGAGTGCTTCAGCCTTTCTTCGACCGAGGTATTACGCCATGCATCATTTTTCTTTTCCTGTTTATCACCGGCTTTAACCGTTTCTGCAAACGCAATTAGTTTTTCAGTGGCTTCGTTGTTATCGTTATTACGATTGAGAATTACATCTTCGCACAAGTCCCTTAACTGCGGTTCAATTTCATCATACACCACTAATTGCCCGGCGTTAACAATACCCATATCCATACCGGCTTTAATGGCATAGTATAAAAACACACTGTGCATGGCTTCCCTTACCGGCTCGTTACCACGAAAAGAAAATGAAAGATTACTTACACCACCACTTATTTTAGTAAGCGGCATCAGCTTTTTTATTTCCCTTGTAGCTTCAATAAAATCAACACCGTAGTTATTGTGTTCTTCCAAACCTGTAGCTACTGCAAAAATGTTTGGGTCAAAAATGATGTCCTGCGGGTGAAAACCTACTTTTTCAGTAAGTATTTTATAAGCCCTGTGGCAAATTTCTACTTTACGTTTTTGTGTATCAGCCTGGCCTACTTCATCAAATGCCATTACAATAACGGCGGCGCCATACATTTTACAAGTAATAGCCTGTTCAATAAACTTGGCTTCTCCCTCTTTCATAGAAATGGAGTTAACAATGCACTTGCCCTGTACACATTTTAAACCGGCTTCAATAATTTCAAATTTCGATGAATCAATCATCACCGGAATTTTAGCAATATCAGGCTCACTTTGCAGCAGGTTTAAGAAAGTCGTCATAGCTTGTACACCATCCAGCAGTGCATCATCCATATTTACATCAATTACCTGTGCGCCACTTTCCACCTGTTGCCTTGCAACGCTCAACGCTTCCTCGTACTTATTTTCCTTAATAAGCCTTGCAAACTTTTTACTGCCGGTTACGTTGGTACGTTCACCCACATTAATAAAATTTGTTTCAGGGCGAACGATTAATGGTTCTAATCC
>CAZBTD010000242.1:0-2612 GCA_964494815.1 uncultured Ferruginibacter sp.
CGGTCGACCTTGGCGCTCGCGGCGCGGTACTTCTGTCCCACTGGCAGGGTCGGTCTCCCTGGTCGCGGCGGAAAAACCCTTGCGGGCGGAGCGGCGTGGCCTACGCCGTTCCTAGCCTACGACCTCGAGGCCCATCGACCGCGCCGCGCCCTCGATGGAGCGGATCGCGGAGTCGATGCTGGTCGTGTTCAGGTCTGGCAACTTCAAGGTCGCGATGTCGCGAACCTGCTTCTTGGTGACTTTTCCGACCTTGTTCTTGTTCGGCGTCCCCGAGCCCTTGTCGATCCCGGCGGCCTTCTTGAGAAGGACCGCGGCGGGCGGGGTCTTGGTGATGAACGTGAACGAGCGATCGTTGTAGACGGTGATGATCACCGGGATGATCAGATCGTCCTTCGCCTGCTGCTGGGTGCGGGCGTTGTACTGCTTGCAGAACTCCATGATGTTGACGCCGTGCTGACCCAGCGCCGGACCGATCGGCGGCGACGGATTTGCCTTGCCAGCGGGAATCTGCAGCTTGATGTAACCGGTGACCTTCTTCATGGCCGGGGCTCCCTGCTCCTAGTTCCCGCTGCCAGCGACGAGAAAACTCGTCTGTGACGCACCTCGGCGCGCGGGACGTGCCTTATTGGACGAAAACGTTGCCGTTTGCAAGTAGAAAAGCACGTCAGAGCGGAGATTCCGCTTTGCGTACTTTGCGTTCTTAGGCTTTTTCCACCTGCGTGTAGTCGAGCTCGACCGGCGTGCTACGCCCGAAGATGCTGACCAGCACGCGCAGCTTCTGCTTCTCGGGCTTGACCTCTTCGATCACGCCGGAGAAGTTCGAGAACGGACCGTCGATCACGCGCACCGTCTCGCCGTCCTCGAAGCTGAGCTTCGACTTCGGCTTCTGCACACCGTCGGTCATCTGCGACGTGATGGTGGCGATCTCCGAGTCCTTGACCGGCGTCGGGTGCTGCCCGCCGAGGAAGCCGGTGATGCGGGGGGTGTTCTTGACGAGGTGGAAGGTCTCTTCCGAGAGCTCCATCTGCACGAACATGTAGCCAGGATAGAACTTGCGGGTGGTCGTCCGGCGCTGACCCTTGATGTTCTCGGTCACCGACTCGGTCGGGATGAGCACCTGGCCGAACTTGTCCTGCTTGTTCATCTGGCGCACCTTCTCCTCGAGGGCTAGGCGCGCCTTGTTCTCGTGTCCGGCATAGGTATGGACCACGTACCACTTCATCGTCATCCCCGTTTCCGTATTACCCGTAGATCTTGCGCGTGACGGCGGACCAGACACCGTCGAAGAGGCCGAGAATGCCGGACGCAATCACCGTCGTGATGATGACGACGATGGTCGAGTTGATCGTCTCCTGGCGGGTCGGCCAGGTGACCTTGCGAAGCTCGCCCGAGACCTCGCTGGCGAGCGTGAAGAGCCGCTCGCTCTTCCAGGCGACGAAGGTCACGACGCCGGCGATCACCAGCGCGAGCGCGCCGACGGTCATCGCCTGCGGCTTGGCGAAGTATCCCCACACCCAGTCGATGGTCTTCGACAGGATCCAGGCGATCATGAGACCGCCAGCGGCAAACATCACGTGGGTCCACTTACGATCCATTGCCAACCTTCTGGCGACCAAGTCGCCGTCGAGGAGCGCGGTTTAGTACATGCGGAGCAGGCGAGGAGGGATTCGAACCCCCAACCCGCGGATTTGGAATCCGCTGCTCTACCAGTTGGAGCTACTCGCCTGTGGTAGGAGGCCGTTGCCGGTCCCCTTCCGTCGAGCAGAACTCGCCGAAGCCTCCCCGCGCCGCGCGCTGACCGCGCGAGCCAGGGGCGCCCCGACAGCGCTCTGCGCTACTTCGTCTCTTTGTGCGAAGTGTGCTTCTTGCACTTCTTGCAGTACTTGTTCAGCTCAAGCTTGTCCGGGGTGGTCCGCTTGTTCTTGTTCGTGTGGTAGTTGCGCTCCTTGCACGTGGTGCATTCCAGCGTGACGAGAGCGCGATTGCCGCGAGCCATGTTACGACCTCAGTTGCGATGAAAAAGCCAAAGTTCCCGGCGCGAACCAAACGCGCCGGGAACCTCGTCTTCGTAGTTACTCAGTGATCTTGGTGATGACGCCTGCACCGACGGTGCGGCCGCCCTCACGGATGGCGAAACGCAGGCCCTCTTCGGCCGCGATCGGCGTGATGAGCTCGACGTCCAGGTTGATGTTGTCGCCGGGCATCACCATCTCCACGCCCGCCGGCAGCGTGCACACGCCCGTCACGTCCGTCGTCCGGAAGTAGAACTGCGGACGGTAGTTCGAGAAGAACGGCGTGTGACGGCCACCCTCCTCCTTCTTGAGCACGTACACTTCCGCCTTGAACTTCTTGTGCGGCGTGATCGACCCCGGCTTGGCCAACACCTGGCCACGCTCGACGTCCTCCTTCTTCGTGCCACGCAGCAGCGCGCCGATGTTGTCGCCCGCCTGCCCGTCGTCCAGCAGCTTGCGGAACATCTCCACGCCCGTCACCGTCGTCTTCTGCGTGTCGCGGAACCCGATGATCTCCACTTCCTCGCCCACCTTGACCTGCCCACGCTCCACGCGCCCAGTCACCACCGTTCCACGACCAGAGATCGTGAACACGTCCTC
>CAZBTD010000243.1:0-2611 GCA_964494815.1 uncultured Ferruginibacter sp.
CGGGTCCTGCCTGCCCAAGGACCTGCGCGCCACGACCTATCTTGCCAAGATGCATGACGTGGAAATTCCGATGCTGGCCGGCATCCTTCCGTCCAACCGCCAGCATCTGGATCTGGCACTGCAGAAAATCCTCGCTTGCGGCAAGCGCAAGATCGGCTTCATCGGCCTGTCGTTCAAGACCGGTACCGACGACCTGCGCGAAAGCCCGCTCGTCACGCTGGCCGAGCAGTTGATCGGCAAGGGCATGCAGTTGTCGATCTACGATCCGGAGGTCCATCTGGCCAAGTTGCTGGGTGCCAATCGCAGCTTCATCGAAAAGCATCTTCCGCATATCGGCGAAATGCTACGCAGGGATATCGAGGACGTGATCGGGAACTCGGAGGTGTTGGTGGTGGGCTTGACCGGCAAGGAAATTGCCCGATCGCTTGCGGCCAACTGCCGGTCCGATCAGGTCGTGATCGATCTGGTCCACATGGCGCTGGATCCCGAGGCGAAGCCGCAGGTCACGGGGCTTTGCTGGTAGCAGGGCAGGCGGGGTTGTTGGCGTGCCGGTGCGCATGCATTGCTGATGGATTGCGAATGCGCTGCGCGATGCCGGACTGAGAACCATGTTTCGGACACTGCTGTTTTCCAGCCTGTATCCCAGTTCGGTGCGGCCCGGGCATGGCATCTTTGTCGAAACCCGCCTGCGCGAGTTGCTCAAGTGTGGCATGGTCGAGACGAGGGTCGTCGCCCCGGTTCCGTGGTTCTATTCGACGCATCCACGCCACGGCACCCATGCTCTGATGGCGGCAACGCCTCGGCGAGAGGTGTGGAACGGTATCGACGTGTCGCATCCGCGCTATCTTCTTCCACCCAGGGTTGGCATGACGATTGCGCCCCTGAGCATGGCTTTGGCCAGCGTTGGCACTGCACGCCGCCTGCAGCGGGAGGGCTTCGACTTCGACCTGATCGACGCGCATTACTACTATCCCGATGGTGTCGCAGCCGTGTTGCTGGGCAAGTGGCTGGGCAAGCCGGTGGTCGTGACGGCGCGTGGCTCAGACGTGAATCTGCTTCCCCAGTACCGCTTGCCACGCAAGATGATCCAATGGGCCGCCGTGCATGCCAAGGCATCGATCGGCGTCAGCAGGGCGCTGACCGAGGTGTTGCGCGGACTTGGGCACGCCGATGAGCGCTTGCATGTGATGCGCAACGGCGTGGATTTGGTCCGCTTTCGGCCGCTGCCACCGATGGAGGCTCGCGGCAGCACCGGGATAGAGGGCGAGCCCGTCTTGCTGTGTGTCGGCAACCTGGTGGAACTCAAGGGCCATGCCATCGTGATCGAAGCGCTCGCACACCTTGTGGAGCGACATCCGAACCTCAGGCTGGTGCTGGTTGGCGACGGCCCGGAGCGGAAGAATCTTGAAGCGCTGGTCGCGCGTCTGGGGTTGCAGGATCACGTGCAGTTCGTGGGTGTGGTTCCCAACGATCAACTCTATCGGTGGTACAGCGCTGCCGACGTGCTCGTTCTGGCGTCGAGTCGCGAGGGCTGGCCCAACGTGCTGCTGGAGGCTATGGCCTGCGGCACACCGGTGGTGGCAACCCGGGTGTCCGGCATCCCGGAAGTGGTTTGCGATGCGGTTGCCGGACGTTTGGTCGATCGCCGCGATCCCTCCAGGTTTGCATCGGCCATCGAAGACCTGCTTGCGCACGCGCCGTCCAGACAGGAAGTACGCCGCTACGCGCAGGGCTTCGACTGGAAGGCAACGACAGAGGCACAAGTGGCCTTGTTTGCGCAACTTGTCGAGCCTGCACGGAAGGTCGCCCATGCGTGACTTCGTGTTGGGTCCGATTGTCCTGGCGATCGCTGCCTACGGCTTGCTGCACCCCTGGCTCGGTGTCCTGGGCTGGACATGGATCAGCATCATGAATCCCCATGCGTACGCATGGCGCCTCAACAGTTACCCGGTGGCGGCTGCCATCGCTGCTTCCATTCTCATTGGCGTGCTTGTGACCAAGGACAGACGGCAATTCGTCGCCACGCCTGAGACCGTCGTATTGATAGTTTTCATGGTCTGGATGACGGTGACACTGCCGTTTTCGTTTTTCTTCGAAGACAGCTATGTGCTGTGGAAGCGGGTCATGAAGATCGATCTGATGATCGTCGTCGCGCTCACGGTTCTGTACTCCAGGAAGCACATCATCCTGCTGACCTGGGTCTTGGTGTTTTCACTAGGGTTCTACGGATTCAAGGGGGGATTGTTTACGCTGGCCACTGGTGGCAACTTCCGTGTCTGGGGCCCCACGGGAAGTTACATCGAAGGAAACAACGAGATCGCGCTGGCGCTGGTGATGATCATTCCCCTGATGCGCTATCTGCAACTCGTGTCGGAGAACAAGTGGGTCAAGCGCGGGTTGCTGGCCACCATGGTCCTGAGTGCCGTGGCCGCGCTGGGCAGCCAGTCGCGCGGGGCGTTGCTGGCGATCGTTGCCATGGCTACCGTGATGTGGTGGCGGTCCGAGAAGAAAGTCATCGGGATCGCGGTGTTCTTTGCGCTGGGTATTGCCTTGCTATCGTTCATGCCGGAGTCCTGGTGGAGCCGCATGGAGACGATCCAGACCTACCAGC
>CAZBTD010000244.1:0-2602 GCA_964494815.1 uncultured Ferruginibacter sp.
AATTTTGCCGGGTTTACTGGTGGCAATTATTATGTGTCTGTTCGCCACAGAAACCATCTGGGAGCACGCACTGCAGCTACTTTAGCCCTGAGTCGCACTTCCACGACTACTTATGACTTTACAACGGCAACCACCCAGGCCTTCCCTGGAACTGTCAGCAACGCACCTTTAGCCACAATCACGACTGGTGTATTTGGGCTTTGGGGTGGAGACGCCAATGGCAATGGAGTTACACGTAAAACAGGTGGCAGTACTGTAAATGACTTCTCTGTATTCAGCACCTATCTGGGCGCAAGCTCAATCATTTCAAACGTATACAGAAGAGAAGACTTTAATATGGATGGCACGGTGAGGAAAACCGGCGGCAGTACCGTGAATGACTTCTCCAAATTCGCTGCCATCTTAGGTGCCACTTCGATAATCACTCAGCCCGCTTTCTAAATCATATTCAAAACAATCAATATGTCCAGATTTTTAAGCCTCGCATTTTTATTAAGTTTTTCAGTGTTTGTTTTCTCTGCAAGCGCCCAACCCGTAGCAACCCGGGGGTTTCAGGCAAACATTAACAACAAACCCAGCGCTGGAAACACGGTTAGTTTCAGACTCCGGCCATTGGTAAATACGACTACTTCGTTTACTGTAGTCAATTTTTGTGTACGAGTACCGACTGCAATTGCCGGAACTTTTACTTGGGGAAGCATCACCAATAACACAACTAATTTTCCAGGTGTAAACATGTCGTTAACTTCAACTTATACAGTAGGTTCTTACACTGTATACTTGTTTGAAAACCTGAATATTGGAACACCTACTACTTCTACCTCCTACGCAAATGGCAATTCGTACGAAGTTTTTAGTGTGCCCACATCCATCAACCCGACATTACTTGGATTAGAACTCGCGCACGAAGACACTCAAACTGACTGGTTTTTTGCAATCGCAAATAACACAGGCGCTGATCTTATGGCGAGAGATAACTCAGACGTTCCAGTGCCTTCCAGCTTTTTTTATCCGCTCACTAATGTTGGCGGTGCCAATCCTGATTATTATACTTCTTTATCGCAATCTCTTCCCGCCAACCTGGGTGATTTCAATGTGCTGAAACAAGGCGACAAGGGTGCTTCACTGACCTGGACCACAATTCAGGAGTTCAATGTAAGCCACTTTGTAATTGAAAAAAGCTATTCCCAGAATTCAGGCTGGCAGTCTGTAGGTCAGGTAAAAGCTAAAGGTGAATCCACCGTTCCTTCTAAATACAGTTTCAGTGATGCAAATGCCTACGATGGTGTCAGCGCATCCAAAACTGCCTTTTACCGTGTTCGTTCAATTGATATGGACGGAAAAGAACTGATCTTCCCGATCCGCTCCCTTCGTTTCACGGGTTTTAATAAGGACATCACCATCTACCCCAACCCCGTAAAGGATGGCTTCACCATTCAGGTTCCCGTTTTGAATCCTGCAGACAAGAAGATCCGGATGAACCTGGTCAACCAGGCCGGACAAACCCTGCATATCCGCGAGATCAGCGCTACACAGGCTGCTAACTATTATTATGATATCAAAACGCCCGGCGTGATCAATGGCGAATACATGCTGCAGATCCTGCTCGATGGCGAGTTACTGGATACTAAAAAGATCCTGGTCCAGCATTAATCTTTAATTAATCCTTTTCAATGCATAGCCCTTCCCAACTAAGTTGGGGAGGGCTTTTTTTATGTCAAAAGTCATGTTACCGCTCCCTGAATTCTTTTACTTTTACCGCAAATTCATCAAGTGAACCAGCAACAGGAAAACCTCCGGATACAACGCTGGGTGGTGATGGTCGCCATCCTGCTTTTTCTCATCAAAGTAGCCGCCTGGTGGATCACCCGCTCCGTAGCCATTCTGACCGATGCCCTGGAAAGTACCGTGAATGTGGTGGCCGGACTGATCGGCTGGTACAGCCTTTATGTTGCTGCCAAACCCAAAGACCATGACCATCCCTATGGCCATGGCAAGGCCGAGTTCCTGTCGGCCGCCGTGGAAGGCACACTGATCATCATCGCCGGTTTCATCATTATCTATGAAGCCATCAACAACTTCATCCACCCCCACCCCTTACAACAACTCGATTACGGCATCCTCCTGGTAGCCATCACCGCAGCTATCAATTATATCACCGGGGCCGTCAGCATCAAAAGGGGCAAGAAGAACAATAGCCTGGCCCTGGTTGCCAGTGGCAAACACCTGCAGAGTGATACCTATTCCACACTGGGTGTAATGGCTGGCCTTGCCCTGATCTATTTCACCCACCTGGCCTGGCTCGACAGCCTGGTGGCCATGATCTTTGCCTTCATTATCATATTTACAGGATACCGCATATTGCGCGAATCCATTGCCGGTATCATGGACGAGGCCGATCTGGAACTGCTCGAAAAGATCATCGCCCTGCTCGAAAAAGAACGGAAGCCGGGTTGGATCGACCTGCATAACCTGCGCGTGATCAAATACGGCGGACAGCTCCATATCGACTGCCACCTGACTGTGCCCTGGTACCTGAACGTACATGAAGCACACCAGCAGATCGATGCCCTGAGCGGCCTGATCCGCGCGCAATTCGGCG
>CAZBTD010000245.1:0-2593 GCA_964494815.1 uncultured Ferruginibacter sp.
ATTATTTCTACACGCAAATTTCGCCGCACCAATTTACGCTCTGGGCGATTCCGACGGGCAACAGCCGTGAAGACGCTCCAACGTGGTTTTTGGTTGTTTCGCCTGACATTTGCCGGCGATTTAAAGGCGCGGCACTTCCGCTCGAACAAATTGACAGCATCGAAGCCAACCCGACTCTCAAAAAACTCGGTGTTTTCGGCTTAATTGAACAACATATTATAAATTTTTAAGATCAGCAAAATGCCTCTGAACAATTTACCAAAAAGTAATCTGCTCAAAGGCTAAAATTGCTTTTTTTATTTGGCTAAATGACCTTTTTAACTTTACCTGGTGAAAACGGGCGCGTCCTTTATTTTCTCAATAAGACTTGCCTTGCTTCGCCCATCTTTTAGCGCGAAATGATTTTTCATCTGATTAACGCTTTCTCGTGAATCGGTGTTTATTCCTTTATCTTTTGTCGCCAAGAATTGTTTAGCTTCGATTTTCTCGGTAATCTGACGACTCAAAACTCTTATTTGTCCTTGATCGTTTGTGAATTGTTTGAAATCAGATTGCTTTAAATTCTGCATTAAAATCTTGACTATTTGTCCTTCCGAAATATTTTGTTTCGCATCAGTATTCTTTTTGAACCAATCAACCAAATCGGTTTTTATGCCTTCACGAAGCACCGCCATTTTTTCATTACGGTTGTAGTCTTGACGGATTTTATTCAAATGAGAAGCCTCATGGTCGAGTTTGGAAAAGGCTTCCGTGATCTTTGATTTGTCGCCGCCCATTTGCAGAAGATTTGAAGCGCGTTCGAGTTGTTTGTAAGTTAAAAAGGCTTGCTGACTTGCTTCCGGTGAAATTTTCCGGTTGTCTGCACCGAGTTCTTTCGGTTCGAGTTTTTCCTTAACTTTCTCAAAGGCTTGTTCTTTTATTTGGTTACGTTCTTCGGTTGAAAAAACAGAAGTCGGGTTAAAATTTTTCTCTTTTTCAAAATCTGAATTGGCAGAAATTTTCTCTTTCAAACTTACTCCGATAAGTTGTTTTTCAGCTTTTTCGAGTTCTTTTTCAAAAATTCGCAAGGTAAAAGGTTTATTTTCGATTAGTTTTTCATTGATAATTTTTTCCGATATATTCTGTGATTTGTCGCCTGAACTAAGAGTTTTCACCGATTGTAATTTACTTTCCTCCAATACTTTCAGATCTTTGGAAATATCCGCAAATTCGCCTTTGATATTGGCTTTCATCTCGATCAAAACCGATTCATTTTTGGTAAATTTGTGAGCATCGCTAATAGTGATTTCCTTTTGGACGGCTCGTAAAAATTGGTCATTGGTTTTGTTTGAAATAAATTTTGAAGATTTTCCGCCTAAAGCAAGTTTAACGAGTTCTTTTTGATTGTTTGGAAATGGAATTTCCGTTTTCTGAGTCTGCATTTTGGCATTGGTGCGGGCGACGTATTTTTGCAAAATGCTTTTATTTTCACGAACAGCATTTCGGGCTTCTGTCTGAAATTGCGCGATTTTATTGAGTTTTGCTTGAATTGCTTTTTCGGTTTCAGACAAATTTAAGGAAGCGTCTTTTTGCTCAGAATAAAACTTTATTTCCTCACGAAAATTATTTACGGCTTCATCTTGACCTTTTTGCAGGGCGCGGGAAACTTGGCTTTCGCCAAAATGTTCAAATTTATATTTCGCGCTTTCGCGTTTGTCATCCGGGTAGAACTTTTCAAGTAGTTCGCGGTAAGTTTCCACGCCGACTTGGGCTTTTTCGGGCAGTTTGATACTAATAAATGTTTTGTTTTCTACATTGGAAACTTCAGTGCGGGCAAAGGTTTGCACGACTTCGCCTATCTTTTTATTTTCGGGATTTTCGCCTTTCTGAAGCTCTTGAGCTATGTTTTCCAATTTTTCGAGCGGCTGGTTATTAAGCAAAATACTGATAGCATTAACATCGCGTTCACTAATTTCTTTCTGTGCAAGCGCGGCAGTATCTATCTTCTCCCCTAAAATCCGTGCTTGATTGAATTGGCTGTGCAGATGAAAACTCTTTTCCGCTTGGCTCATCTCAAGTTTCGGATGCTCAATTCGATTAATTTCTTCTTTTCTTTCAATCTGTTGTTTTTTGAAAGCGATCCGGTATTCGAGATTTTCCTTTTGCTGCGTGGCTCGCGCGTAAACGAAATCTTTTTCCTGCGGTGGCAGCTTTTGGTAAATTTCCCGATGGTCAAAATTATTCTTATGTTTTAGCTCATTATTCGGCGTTTTGACGCTTTTAAAAAAATGCTTTGTCGCCAAAAGTGAATCTTCGAGTTCTCGTCTTTGGAGTCTTGATTCCAAACTCTCAACCAATTTTTGGGCTTCGGGACTCGGTTTAATTTCACCTTTAAGTAAAGATTCGGTCATCGCGCGGCGGCTCGCTCCGCTGTGTGCGTAAGAGAGCCGTGCAGCAGTCATCCCGTTTGTGTAATGCGCGGGCGAAGATTCAGTAAAGAGAAACTGCATTTCTTTACTCGTCAACGGTCGCGGCAGTTTCACTTTTTCGCTGCTTTCCAAATCTTTCCATTTCATTCCGAGCGCGGCGTTTTCAGAGCGAATTTCGGATGCTG
>CAZBTD010000246.1:0-2572 GCA_964494815.1 uncultured Ferruginibacter sp.
GGCACATCAAAGTCACGGCTTTCACGAATTGGTTTGCCGCCATCTAATGTTTCGATGATAGCTAATTCTCTTGCCCTTTCCTGCACCATTCTTGCTATGCGGTAAATATATTTTGCCCTATCTTTTGGCGACGTTTTCTTCCACACTTTTTCATACGCATTTCTTGCTGCTTCCACTGCTTTGTTTACATCGGCAGTATTGGCATCCGCTACTTCAGATAATTTTTCTTCTGTTGCAGGATTGATAGTAGCGAAATATTTTTTGCTCAATGGTTTTTGGAATTCACCATTGATGAAAAGTTCATAACGCTCATTAATTTTAGCAGCGCTTTTGCTTTCAGGCGCAGGCGCTAAATTCCTGGAAGAATCGAACTTTAATTTTATCGTGTTATTTTTTACACTCTTTGCCATTGTATGACTTTTAATTTCTTTAATAATTTTTAGTCAACAGAAAAATAATCTGCTGATTGATACACGCCGGTTTTTTGTTTCATCAGCTGCATCAAAATATCATTTGCCAAACTGCTGGCGCCAAATCGGAACCATTCGTTGTTCATCCATTCTTCTCCTAATACTTCGTTCAGCATCACTAAATAATGCAATGCCAGTTTTGCTTTTGAAATACCACCTGCTGGTTTCATCGCAATCTTCTTTCCTGTTTTATAATAGAAGTCACGGATTGCTTCCAGCATTACCAATGTAACAGGCATGGTTGCCGCAGGTGAAATTTTGCCTGTAGATGTTTTAATAAAGTCAGCACCGGCATACATTGCAATATCGCTGGCCCTTCTTACTTTATCGTAAGTAACAAGCTCGCCGGTTTCTAGTATTACTTTTAATCTAGCATCGCCACAAGCTTCTTTTACAGCAGCAATTTCATCATACACAAAATCATATTCACCCATGTGGAATTTGCCTCTTGATATCACCATATCAATTTCATCAGCACCTTCGCTTACTGCAAATTTTGTGTCACGGATCTTTACATCTCTTGGTGCTTGTCCGCTTGGGAAGGCTGTTGATACTGATGCTACTTTAATGCCTGAATTGCCTAGTGCTTTCTTGGCTATTTTAACCATACTTGGGTACACACAAACTGCTGCAACAGTTGGTAATCCCGGATATGAATCATGCAAATGCTGTGCTTTGTAGCAAAGCTGTTTCACTTTTCCGTCTGTGTCTTTGCCTTCCAGGGTGGTAAGGTCAATCATGTTGAGTGCAAGCTTAAGGCCATTTATCTTGGTCTCATTTTTTATGCTTCGGGAAGTGAAGCGTTTTGCTCTTTCTTCCACGCCTACCTGGTCAACTCTTGGTGAAAGAGAAAAGTCAGGGATTGATTTTGTTGCAACCATTTTATTTTGAAAATTAATTGTTGAATAATGTTGCGCCGTACAAGTGAGTGACACAACGATGTTAAATAGTAGTTCTAAAGCCTGTTTAAAAAAATTAAGCAACCAAATATTCCAATGAAGTTTTGATCATCTTTTCTACTGCTGCATTACTATCTTTTGAAAACTGCTGTACCACACGGTTTGCCACAATCACATTAATGCTTAAGCAATGATGCCCGAGCAATTTGCCCAACCCATATATCGCAGATGTTTCCATCTCAAAGTTCGTAATTATATCACTGCCGTGTTTAAAATCTGTGAGTTTATTGATTAAGCCTGGAGCTGCCACTGGCAAACGTAAAATCCTTCCCTGCGGTCCGTAAAAACCGGGGCAGGTTACAGTGATTCCCTTATGATATTGTTCGTTTGGAAATTTAGCCAGCAAAGTTTCGCTTCCTTTTGAAATATATGGAATAGTGATGTTTGTGTTCAAGCCTGTTTGCTTCACAAAAGAATCTATCAATTCGTTTTCATCTTTTGTTTTATCGTAAGCGTAATAGTTCAGCAGGTTATCAAAACCAAGCCCGTGCGTACTGGCAACAAAACTATCTACAGGAATATTGCCTTGCAAAGCACCTGAAGTGCCAAAGCGAACAATATTTAGAGCAGTGGTTTGCTTTTTTACTTCTCTTGTTTCAAAATCAATATTTACCAATGCATCAAGTTCATTGAGGGCAATGTCAATATTATCTGGGCCGATACCTGTTGATAGAACTGATAATCTTTTGTTGCCGATATAGCCAGTGTGTGTAATAAACTCCCTGTGTTGCAGTTGATGTTCAATACGGTCAAAATGTTTGCTTACTTTTTTAACCCTGTCTGGGTCGCCCACGAGTACAACAGTTGGTGCTAATTCTTCTGGGCGCAAATCTAAATGATAGATAGCGCCACGGTTGGTGATGATTAATTCTGATTCGGCTATTTTGCTCATAAGCAATCGTTTTACCTCACCCTCATTCCCTCTCCTAAAGGAGAAGGAGGCCGGGCTTATGTTTTATAATTTAGCTTTTGTAATTAAGCATTTCTTTATTTGTTCTTCGCTCAACAATAACACTACCACTCCAACTTTTAAATAAAGTTTTTAAAGTATTGAACTCTTACAAGTCCCCCTTTAGGGGGCGGAGGGGTTTATTTCAACAAATTCAAATCCGGCTGTGCATATTTATACACTTTAAAATAAAT
>CAZBTD010000247.1:0-2565 GCA_964494815.1 uncultured Ferruginibacter sp.
GCTGGCGGCCGGCGGTGGGTTCAGCGGACGCATGGCGTCGGCGGCGGCCGGCAGGGCCAGGCCGAGCGCGCCGCCACACAGCAGCGCCCATGCGGCGGCGGCCCGCCGGACGGGGCCTGCCGTTGCAGGCCGCCCGAGGGCAAGCCGCGGGGTCACTGGAGCACCTTCGTGCTGCGCACTTCGGTGTGAGCCCTTCGGGCGGCCGCGCGGGCTCATGAGCTCGCTCCCCAGCGCGGGTCCAGGCTCAGCACATGGGCTTGCAGCGTCAGGCGAATCGAGGGCCAGTCGCGGCCGTCCAGGGTCACGCTGGACCACTGCAGGTTGTCGGCATGGCGCTCGATCTGCTGCAGCAGCAGCTGCAGCTCGTCCCACTGGCCGGCCACCTCGAGCTTGATCGGCAGCCGGTAGAGCTTGCGGGCAGTGTTCAGCAGCGGCGCCGAAGCAGCCGCGGCCGGCGGTCCGGCCACCACGCCCTCGCCGCTCAGGTCCAGCTCCAGCAGCCTGGCCGAGCCCACGGTGGTGGTGATGGCGCGCAGCGTCTCGGGCAGGCGTGCACTCTCGCCGACGCGTTGCCGCAGGGCGGCAGCGCCGGCCTGGGCCTGCTGCAGGCGCTGGCGCAGCCTCGCCTCGCGCTCGCGCAGCTCGGCCGCGCCGGGCTGGCCGGCAGCGGGTGTCAAGGCAGCGGCGATGCGTTCCTGTGCGGTCTGCAGCTGACCCGTGCTGCGCTGTATGCGCTTGGCCAGTGGGGCGGTCCACAGCGCATCGGCCAGCGCCAGCAAGGCGGCCAGCGAGACCACGGCCAGCAACAGCCTCTCCCGACCCGGGCGGCGCGCCCAGGCCTGCACGAGCGGATCCAGGGCCTTCATGAGTTGCTTCCAGGCGCGCGAGCCGAGGCTTGCGCAGGGGCCACCGGGGTGGCCGCCGGGGTTGCGGGGGCCGGCGTGGTGCGTGGCGTCGGCAGCGGTGGCGGCGTGGCCCGCAGCTGAAAACGCAACAAGGGCGCCAGCTGCGCGTCCTGCTTGAGCTCGACGGCGCGCGGCCGCATGGGTGCCTCCTGGCGCTGCTGCTGCTCGAAGGCCTGCACGAAGGTGCTCACCGCCTGCGGCGAGCGCGCCTGGCCTTCGATGCGCAGGCTGCCGGCGCGGTCGACTTCCAGGCGCGTCAGCGCCAGCTCGCTGCCGCCCAGCTCGGCCAGGCGGGCCATCCATTGCGACGGCCGCGGCCCGGTGGCCTGGCCGGTGAAGGGGTCGGCGCTGGCCTCGGCTTCCAGGCGTTCGGCGTCGCGCTGCAGCTCGGCCAGCAGGGAGGGGCTGGGCGCCGTCTCGCGCGACATCGACTGCAAGCGCTGCTCCAGCGCCAGGCGCTGGCGGTCGACGGCGTCGAGCCGGCGCTGCAGCGACATCCCCCATGCCGCCATGCCGGCCGCAGCGACCAGCAGGGCCAGCCCGAGGGCCGGCAGGCTGAGGTCGCGCCGCGGCAGCAGCCGTTCGGCGTCGAACAGCTCGATCATGCCGCCACCTCTGCCGCGCGCTGCGGGCTCGCGGCGGCCATGGTCGCTTGCGTCGCCGCGTCGCGGTCCAGCAGGCGCGCCGCGGCCACCGCGGCCAGGGCCACCAGGTCACCATGGGCGTGGCACAGCGCCTCGACGCCGTCCGCGAGATCGAAGGCCTGTTCCAGCTCGAAGCGGTGGGTGGGCATGGGCAGCGCGCCCTGCAGCGTCTGCAGGGCCTGCTCGCGCAATGTCGGCAGGCTGGCCACGACCTGGCGGATCGACAGCTGACGCGCCTGGCGCTCGAACAGGTCCACCGTGCGCTGGATGTGCAGCGCCAGGTGTTCCTCGAACTCGTCGCTGTCGCGCGGCGCACGCACCGGCAGGGCCAGCGTGCGCAGGGCGCAGAACTCGCCCTTCCAGATCAGGCCTATGGCCACGTTGCCGCCGATCATGGACAGCACCACGCCACCGTCGGCGTCGGGCTCGCGCAGTGCGCGCAGGCCACGCAGCGCGCTGTCCTCGATGTCGATGGAGCGCACGGCCACGCCGGCGCGGGCCAGCGCGGCCATCTGGGCCCGCACGGTGGCCAGCCGGGCGCCGATGCCCAGCACCTGCGGCCGCGCGGCCTCGTTGATGGACGGCAGCCGCAGCGCGGTGGCCAGCAGCTGTTCGGGCTCGACCTCCAGCGCCTCGGCCAGCGGCCAGCGCAGCGCCATTGCCAGTTCGTGGTCGGGCACCTCGGGGCGGTCGGTGCTCAGCAGGTGGCGGTCGGCGGCGCGCAGCACCAGCAGCGGCAGGGCCTGCCTGAAATGGCCCTGTGCCGGCCAGCGCGCGAGGTCCTGTGCACCGGCGGCTTCCACCGCCGCCAGGCGCAGGCGTCCGGCCGCGCCGCGCTCGACGCGCGCCAGCAGCCAGGGGTCGCCGGCCATCACCGCGGTGATGGCCCGCGGGGCGGCCGGTGCCAGCCATCGCGCCCAGGGTCCGCCGCCGAGCACGCGCGAGGCGGCGGAGGGCCAGGCGAGGTGCAGGTCGGCCAGTTTCATGCGGTCGATGATTCCCGACGGGCGCCGGCA
>CAZBTD010000248.1:0-2554 GCA_964494815.1 uncultured Ferruginibacter sp.
AGTGGATGTGTATTTAAAACTTGACAATGTAGTGCACAACATCAAAGACAAAATAGCTGAGATTAAGGTGCATATCCCACGCTACGATTTTTTTGTAAAACACTCTTCTAAATCGTTCGAGGAAAGTTTTGACGAAGCGCTGAACTCTGTAATAATGCAGATAAAACGAAAGAAAGAAAAGCTTGCCGCATAAAAAAAAGCCCTCTGGAAACCAGAGGGCTTTTTACTGGCAGTAATTTGAGTTGCAACAAATATTGGTTCGCATTTTATATTGCCTATTTTTGCCGAAAGAATTATGAAATGAAAAAACAACAATTATCATCATTACTCATTGCAGCTATATTGATTTTGCTGGCCGCCATTTCAAGGGTGGCAATGTACCCACATAATTTTAGCCCGATGATTGGTATGGCTATTTTTGGCGGGGCTGTTATTAAGGACAAAAGGCTTGCTTTTGCACTGCCGTTGTTGTCAATGCTTGTTTCTGATTTTATATTTGAAATGTCTGATATAGCTGTAGGCTTTTGGGGTTGGGGGCAATTAATCGGCTATGGTATTTTCGGGTTGGTTACTGCTATTGCTTTTAACATGAAAAAAGTATCTGTGTTCAACGTAGCTGGTTATTCAATTATGTCGTCTATCATCTTCTTTTTGCTTTCTAATCTTTCATTTTTTATAATTGACAACCCTGTTTACCATACCTACACACAAGATTTAAAAGGGTTTGCTGATTGTTACATACAGGCTTTGCCTTTCTTTAAAACAAGCCTTGCAGCTGATTTGGTGTATAGCGGGCTATTGTTTGGGGCCTATGCGTTGGCACAAAGCTTTGCAGTTAAAAAAGCTCTTGCATAGCAGAATCAAAACTAACTGGTATTTAAAAGCCCCCAACTTGTTGGGGGCTTTTGTTTAGCCCGTAAATGCTTCCTGCATCTTCTTCATCAGGTCTTTTTCTATCATCCGCTGTGCAATGGCAATCATATTTTTAAAAGCAGTAGCGTGCGAAATGCCATGCCCGATAATTACGGGCTTAGCTACGCCCAGTACCGGAACACCGCCATATTTTTCAAAATCAAAGCGGTCGAAATGCTCGTCTTTAATGCCACGGCGTTGCACAATATCATACACGCTTTCAGCCATTTTTAATACAACATTGCCGGTAAACCCTTCGCAAACCATTACGTCTGCCTTATCCAGCAAAATGTCCCTGCCTTCAATATTGCCGGCAAAATTTATAAGCTTGTTCTCTTTCAGCAAAGGGTACGCAGCTTGCGCCAGTATATTCCCTTTCCCCTCTTCCTCTCCAATATTTATGAGCCCAACCTTTGGCTTTTCAATGCCTAAAATATGTTCGGCAAACAGTGAACCGAGAACTGCAAACTGGTTAAGGTTCTCAGGTTTGCAATCTGCATTGATGCCTGCGTCAAGCAACAATCCTAATGAACCATTTTCCCTTGGCATATAAGCGCCAATGGTTGGCCTGCTTACGCCTACAATGGCTTTGATGCTGAACAAGGCGCCTACCATCATTGCGCCTGTGTTGCCTGCGCTGATGAATGCATCAATCTTGCCGGTTGCCAACAGGTGAAAGCCGATTGCAATAGATGATTTTTGTTTTTCCTTTAATGCTTTTGTAGGGTGCTCGTGCATTTCAATCATCTGCTCTGCATGTATGATTTGCAGGTTTGCAAGCGGCACATTGTATTCCTGTAATAAGGCTTCAGTCTTTTCTTTATCGCCAATAAGTGTTATTGAAATATTGCCTTGTGGTGTGGCGAGGAATTGTGCAATACCTTTTACTGCTTCTAATGGGGCATAGTCGCCGCCCATCATATCGAGGCCAATGTTCATGGAAGGTTCTTTAAATAAAAAATTCTAAGTTTCACATTCAATGCCGAATGTAAAACTTAGAATGCTCTGATGGAAATAAATCTTATGCTTTCAATGGCGCTTTTTCAGCAACCACCTGGCCTTTGTAATACAATTTGCCTTCGCTCACGTGTGCACGGTGGCGCAGGTGCGTCAGGCCAGTTGTTTTGTCCACAGTCAATGTAGCGGCTTCGGCTTTGTAGTGCGTCCTTCTTTTAGCGCTGCGCTGCTGCGAATGGCGGCGTTTGGGATTTGGCATATCTGTAAGTTTTTAAATGTTATTTTTTAAATGTTAATAGCTATTATCAATTCTTTTTTGTTTTGGCTGTTTTTTTAAATTGGTCCAGCCCTTTCCAAATGTCATTGGCATTGGTGCCTCCATCGTTCCCCATTGCCTTCAATTTTTCCAGCACTTCTTTGTTGCATTTTGGCCCGCCAAATTCTTCATCGCTGCAGGTTTTTTGCATTGGTATGCTCAGGCTTACAAATTCATAAATCCAATCGTTCAGGTGCAGGTGGCTTTCTGTCCTTGAGATGTAATAAATATCCGGGTCGTCCTCTTTATCGTTCATCTCGTCAGGGTTTTCCACCATTTTCACCACCATGTTAAACTCGTCCCACAAATCTTTTGTGAGGGTGTTGCTGCACCGGTCACAAACCACATCAGCCTGGCCGCCTATTTCAA
>CAZBTD010000249.1:0-2517 GCA_964494815.1 uncultured Ferruginibacter sp.
CCGCTCACTTCTAATAATTTATTATGAATAATGTACTTCTGTCGTTTATCTTCTTTCTTCTCTCTTTTCTCTTCTTTCTTCTTTCTTCTCCCTTCTCCCTTCTTGCTTCTCGCTTATTCTACTCCCTCCATGATCTTCGACCCCTCCTTATTCAACACCTTCGTCAGCTTGCTCCGGTCGAACACACTGTGCTCAAAAGTCTGCGCCATCTTTATCGCGTCTGATGGACAAGCCTCGATACAAAGATTGCACAGGGTGCAGAGTTCCAGGTGATACACCAGTTTATCGATAGCTTTCTTCTTCTTGCCTTCCGGGGTGATATCGAATTTGGTCACTACTTTAATGGTGCCATTCGGACAAGCCAGTTCACAAGCCGTACAGCCGGTGCAGCGGTGCTCGTTGTTCTCATTATGGGGCATCACCACTTCGCCCTTGAACCGTTCGGGCAGTACCAGGGTATCGCGGTTATCGGGATACTGCTGGGTGATGATCTCTTTATGGTGCGTGAAATAGTAGCCGGTGGTTTTCATACCGGTTACCAGTGATTTCAGTGCACCGAACACATCCTTTATATAATCTTTCAAGAACATCCGGAAAGTATTTCGTTTTACGTTTTACGAATCCTTAAAAATGCCATTTCAATATCGCGATCACCGTCACCAGCAGGATGTTTATCATGCTGATCGGCAACAAATACTTCCATTCCAGGTTCAGCAACTGGTCGATGCGCAACCGCGGGAAAGTCCAGCGGAACCACATGATCATGAAGATCAGGAAGAAGGTCTTCCCGAAAAACCAGATACTGGAAGGAATATAATCCATGACATGGTTGAACCCGGTCCAGCTGCCGATATGCAGGGGCATCCAGCCGCCCAGGAAAAGGGTTGCACCAATAGCACATACGATAAATACATTCACATACTCGGCCAGGAAGAACAGCGCGAACTTCATTCCCGAATATTCGGTATGGAAACCGGCGGTGAGCTCACTTTCCGCTTCGGCCAGGTCGAATGGGGCCCGGTTGGTTTCTGCAGTCACCGCAATCATGAATATGATAAAGGCGATCCAAACCGGCAGGTGCCCTTTGAAGATCCACCAGCCGTTTTCCTGTGAAGCAATGATCTCATTGAGGTTCAGTGATCCGGTCAGCACTATAATGGTCATGACCGCAAGACCGGCCGACAATTCATAACTCACGATCTGGGCACCGCTGCGCATGGCGCCCATCAGGGAATATTTGTTATTACTGGCCCAGCCCGCCATCAGGATACTGATCACGGAGATCGAAGAAATGGCGGATACATAGAGCACCCCGATATTCAGGTTCCAGAGATGAAAGTCTTTGGCGAACGCGATCGGCGCCATCAGCAACATGGCCACCATCATGGCAATAACGGGTGCCAGATTGAAGAGAAGCTTATCCACACCATCCGGTGTCATGCCTTCTTTGACCAGCAGTTTAACCGTATCAGCCAGTGATTGCAACAGGCCCTTCGGACCCACACGGTTCGGACCCAGGCGGATCTGCATCCAGGCACTTACTTTCCGCTCCATGATCACCAGCACCAGTCCCAGCACCGCAAATAAGCCGATCACTGCCACACCGGCCAGCACCATTTCCACCACCGTCACCCAAACCTCCGGCAACAGTCCGCTCAGCCACTCATGCAGCATCCGGGTTAAATTTGCTAAACTGAATTCAGCCATTACGAAACGTATTACTTATAACGAAAAACTTTCTCCTGTCTTCTGTCTACTGTCTACTGTCTTCTCACCTATCAATATCCGGTATCACCAGGTCCAGCGTCCCCATCGCCGCCACCAGATCCCCCAGCTTCCCGCCTCTTGCCATCCGGTCGAGGATCGACAGATTGGAAAATCCAGGTGAACGGAACTTGATCCGGTACGGTGTGGTAGCCCCTTCACTCACGATATAGACACCCAATTCACCACGGGCCGTTTCCACGCGACTGTAGAATTCTCCTTTCGGCAGTTTCAGCACGGCCTTGGTCTTGGCCTGGAAATCGCCTTCGGGGATATTATCGATCAGTTGTTCAATGATGCTGATGGATTGCTGCATTTCGCGGATCCGCACCAGATAACGGGCAAAGCTGTCGCCAGCGGTTTCCAGCACTTCTTCAAACTGCAGCTTGTCGTAGATCTCATAAGGATATACTTTTCGTACATCGCAGCTCACGCCACTGCCCCGGGCAGTCGGACCCGTACAACCATAGGAAATGGCATCTTCGGGGGAGATATAACCCACTCCTTTCATCCGGTTCTGGAAAATGATGTTTCCGGTAACCAGTTCATTATACTCGTCGATATGTTTCTTGAACTTGACAATAAATTCTTTCACCCGGCGCTGGAAATTGGGATGGATATCGGCCATCACTCCACCCGGCACCATGTAGTTCATGGTAAGACGTGCACCGCAGGTTTCTTCCATGATATCGTTGATCATCTCGCGCTCGCGGAAGGCATAGAAATATGGGGTAAATGCACCGAGGTCCATGG
>CAZBTD010000250.1:0-2500 GCA_964494815.1 uncultured Ferruginibacter sp.
CCTTCGGCGCCTCGTTCGTCGTCGGGGTCGTCTCCGGCGTCGTGCCGGCCCGCCGCGCCGCCCAGCTCGATCCCGTCGACGCGCTCCGCTACGAGTAGCGCGCCGGCCGCAGCGACGCGCCTCGATCCAGGTCTTGCTGGCAACCCTCTGCAGCCCAGTCCTGCGCCGAGCACCGCCAAGCCTGCCTGACTTGCCGCTCGTCGGACACTGAAGGTATTTTACCCTCGCGCCCTTGCGACCGGAGCTCACCTGCAGACTGGATTCTTAGCGAGCGCCTTCAAGGCTTCCTTGCATGCTCGCCCCAGGCCATCTCTTCCCGCTGGCGTGGCCGCGGCCGACCTCCAAAGGTCGATGGACTGCCTGAAGCCAGGCTCAAAGGCCGCCCGAACCTCGGCCGGCTGCCTGCGGATGCATGACCTCATCTTCCCAATGTACTCGTCGCACTCCGGTACGCCGACCTCGAGGGGGACGACTCCGACGGACGCCGTCGGTGGCTGCGGCGTCCCGCCCGGGGGCGCCTTGTCGCCTTGAGGCGTCTGGGAAAAATCGTAGCCTTCCTTTTTCAGCGCGTTCGCGAGCTTCTTGTTCCCACACCCAAAGCACTGGAGGGGAAGGGTTGCCGGATCGTCACACCCCCCCTGGGAAGGCATGCCCTGCCCTGGGATGTAGTTGAACCCAGAGATGAAGTGGAACGTCTTCCACTCTGAATCGTAGGAGACCGCGATCATCCCGCAGAGCTTGAGAGTGCTGTCAAAGCACTCCGCCGTCGCCTTGTACGCAACCAGCTGCGCAGGCCGCCCGCGACTTTTCCCTTCGGCGACAATCCGACGGTCCAGCAGGTGGAAGTTATCGCAGAAACGTTCGTGGAACCTCGCTAGCAGGCCCTCTATTTGACTCTGAGATGCCAGCTCTTTGATTGTCGGCTCCGTTGCTACGTCGACTGTGGGACCGTGCTGGGCCGCAGCAAGCGCGGCCTTGAGCCTGAGAATCTCCTCGTCCTTGGCATCCCGCTCGTCGGCCTTCTTGCATGCTGGCGCCGGCAGCAACGTAGCCACCAGGGCCAAGAGCCCGGCGGGCCAGCTCAAGTCCCGCCGTCGTCGAGCTGAATCTAGACGCCGCGTCGCACGGACTCTCATCAGCACTGCCTCCCCTTCTCCAACGCGCTGGAACCTACTTCGGGAGTCGCGGTTTCTTGATCTGGGTAACGCTCACTCGAACAGCCTTCGTGCCCAAGATCTGGCCAGATCGAGGAGCCTTCACCTTCACCTGTCGTACGAAACTGGTTCGAAACCCCTTCATCTTGACCTCCTTGCGGCCCGTGGCGCTCTCACGTCCCACCGATGGCGATCCGTTCGGATGCCATCATACCGGACTAGTCCGGTGGTGACTAGTCCGGTGTAGAGACAGCGTCCCTTCGTGCGGACTCCACGAGGAAAACGCGACGCGGCGTGGAGGTCGGCGGCCAGGTCGGCGCCTGAAGCCGCCAGGGCGCCCACCAGACTGGGGAGACGCGTGCGCGCACTGCGGCTGGAGCGCGAGCTCACGCAGGAGCAACTCGCGGATCACGCGCAGCTCGACGCGAAGCACATCCAAGACATCGAGAACGCCCGCACGAACCCGACGATCGCGTCGCTGGTCGGGGTGTGCCGGGCGCTCGGCGTTCGACTCGCTGAGCTCTTTGAAGGCGTCTAGGCCCGCGCTATACTTCTGGCATGTCCGGTTCAGAGCTGCGAGCTGCGGTGCTCGCCCTGCCTCTCGAGGAGCGCGCCGAGCTCGCCCACGAGCTGCTGTCGAGCTTGGACGGCGAGGCTGACGAGGGCGCCGGCGAAGCTTGGGATGCCACGATCGAAAGCAGAGCAAGGGCGATCAAGAGTGGCTTGGTTCAGACGGAATCTTGGGCCTCTATTCGTGAGCGGCTCGGCAAGGGCGCGTAGACCGCCCGCCGAGACCGCACCTCGTCATGGCGATCGAGTTTCATCCAGACGCGACGGCGGAGCTTGCCGCACAGCTCGCCTGGTACGACGCTCGAGGAGCTGGGCTACGTGACGATCTGCTTGGCGAGCTTGATGCGGCCCTAACGAGGATCGCCGAGCGGCCAGCGATGTGGCCACGATGGCCCAGCCCGCTTGCGGCCCAGGCTGGCGTACGCGCCTATACCCTTCGCCGCTTCCCGTTCGTGCTCGCGTACCTCGTCGTGGAAGAGACGATCTTCGTCGTCGCGCTCGCGCACACGAGGCGCCGTCCGGGGTACTGGATGGAGCGGCTGCCGCGCTGACTTGCCGCTCGTCAACCGATGGTGCGATACTCGCGGGATGATGCGGTGTCGTGTGCTCGCTGGGCTGGCGCTGGTGGGTGCGTGGCTGCTGACGACTGGGCGCGCCGACGCGGCGTGCGCTCAGGATCAGTTCCTGTGTTCGACGCTGCCGCCCGACTGTCAGACCACCGATGGTACCTGCTGCGTCGCCGTCGCCGGCGCCGCCAAGGCGATCGTCAAGACCAC